>JAJBUL010000171.1:30459-39267 GCA_020860365.1 Clostridiales bacterium
GGAGAGGAAGGTTTTATGAAGTCGAAGGGAAAAGTAGCAGTGAAAAAGTATAAAAGTAAGCTTACCTTCTGGCAGAAAGTGTGGCAGTCCAGAATCTTACTTTTAATGTGTCTCCCGGCGGTGGTATTTTTCTTTCTGTTCAGCTATATGCCGATGCCTGGCATCTGGGTGGCGTTTGTAAAATACAATTACCGCAGTGGTATCTTTGGAAGTAAGTTTGTTGGCTTCCAGAATTTCAAGTTCCTGTTTACGTCGGGCAAGCTTCTTTCTCTGACGACGAACACGATCCTGTATAACCTGGCGTTTATCATCCTGGGCAATGTATTGGCTGTGTTTGTCGCGATTCTGCTCAATGAAGTTCGCAGCAAATATTTCGTGAAGGTGTCTCAGACGATCATGTTCCTGCCGTATTTCATTTCACAGGTTCTGGTCGGCATTCTGGTTTATTATCTGCTGAACTACGACAGCGGGTTTGTGAACAGTATCCTGGGCGCTCTCGGTATGGAGCTGTGGCAGCCGTATTCGGACGCTTCGGTCTGGCCGGCGATTCTGATTATCGTGTACCTGTGGCAGCAGACCGGATACAATTCCGTCGTATATTTTGCAGCGATTATGGGCATTGACGAGTCCATGCTCGAGGCGGCGAAGGTGGACGGTGCGAACGGATTCCAGAGAATCCGCTACATCATTCTTCCTTCCCTGAAGGGCACGATCGTTATTTTGCTCCTGTTCGCGCTTGGCGGTATTGTAAAGGGCAACTTCGGTCTGTTCTACAACATCATTGGTACGAACTCGCTGCTGTACAGTACGACTGATATTATTGAGACCTATGTATACCGTGCTACCATGACGGACTTTAACTTCTCCACCGCTTCGGCTGTTGGTCTGTATCAGTCCGTGATCGGTTTCGTGATCGTTATGGTAGTCAACTTTGTTGTGAAGAAGATCGAACCGGATTACTCCCTGTTCTAATCTTTTCAGCCGAATTCAATATGATATGGAGGTCTTAATACTATGGCAAAACAAGATAAAGATTTAATGGATTCCAGTGCAAAGATCAAGCTGGGTAAATCAGATATGATTATCCGCGGCTTTGCCTATACATTTGTTACGCTTTACGCACTGTGTTGTATCATTCCGTTCATCATCATTATCAGCACGTCCTTTACGGCGGAATCGGTGATCAACGCGAGCGGCGTGCAGTTCCTTCCGAAAGAGTTTACGCTGAAAGCATACCAGATGGTATTAAAGGGCGGGACGATCTTCCAGTCCTATGGCCTGACCATCCTGATGACGGCGACCGGTACGTTTGTGGGTTTAAGCATCATCTCCATGACCGGTTATGCGCTGCAGAGACAGGATTTCTTCTTCCGGAATGTGATTTCGTTCTATGTCTATTTTACGAGCCTGTTCTCCGCAGGTCTGGCACCGTACTACCTGCTGATGACACAGACCTATAAGCTGAAGGACAGCTATTTCGCGGTATGGCTGCCGCTGCTGATGTCGCCCTGGCTGATTATTTTGATGAAGAACTTCGTGAAAGCGATCCCGCATGAGATTACCGAGTCCGGTAAAATCGACGGTGCGGGCGACTTCCGGATCTTCCTCTCCCTGATCCTGCCGATGCTGAAGCCGGCGCTGGCGACGATCGGACTGTTCCTGGCGTTGGGCTACTGGAATGAATGGTATCAGTCCTCTCTGTTCCTGAGTTCGAAGGTGGATGTAAAGCCACTGCAGTACATGCTTTACGAGGTGGTAAACAAGACCGACGCACTGAAGAACTCTGTAGCAGGGCAGTATGTCACCCTGACAGACATCCCGACGGTCAGCGTTAAGATGGCGAACGCCGTACTGGCGACCGGACCGGTTGTACTGGTGTATCCGTTTGTACAGAAGTATTTTGTAAAGGGTATTACAGTCGGTGCAGTCAAGGGCTGATTGCGGGGGATACATCCTGTTTGGCAGTTGGCGGCGCATATTGCATAACAGGGTATTGTAGTAATACAGATCAGATTATACGGCTCCCGACAGAATGGGAGCCTGTATATAAATGGAGGATGGCATCGTGTCATTTTTCCCTGTGCCAGCCACGCACTGCACAGTATGGATTTCCTTAAGGTGGCTGTGTGCAAACTAAAAATATCGTATATGTGTTATGAAGGAGGAAATTATCATGAGAACATTATCCAGAAGAGACTTTCTGAAGGGTTCGGCAGCTGGCCTGGTTGGCGCTGCGCTCTCAAGTGCAATTGGCGGAACATTTGCTCTGGCGGAAGAGACCGATTACTGGGCAAACTGGGGTGACATTGACACTTCCGAGCATGTAGTTATCAACTATATGACCACCGGCGACAAACCTACCGGAGAGGCTCTTGACAACCTGAACGCGATGCTGGAGCAGCTGAACGCGATTCTGACCGAAAAAGTAAACGCAGAGATCGAGATCTACTACATTGAATGGACGGATTATCTTTCTAACTACAACCTGACCCTGGCGAGCATGGACGGCTCTGTAGACCTGGTAGGTACCGCTTCTGACTGGCTGGATGCATGGCCAAACGCAAAGAACGGCGCGTTCCTGGAGCTCTCCGAGGATATGCTCTCTACCTACGCTCCGGCCACCTATGCGACTGTACCGCAGGAAAACTGGGATATGTGCAAGTATAATGGCGAGATCTATCTGATGCCGGAGGACAATTACGCACAGTGGACGAATCACGGCTTCGCTTATCGTCTGGACTGGGCGAGAGAAGCTGGCCTGGAAGATGGCGTACACAGCTGGGAAGATATGACAACCTACTTCCAGTATGTAACAGAAGCTTATCCGGACATCCAGGCATGGGATTCTGATGGCACGAACTACGCGACGATGGTAGGCGGCTGGATTTCTTCCAAGACCAACTATGTTTCTATCGATGGTATCAACTCCGGCGCTATGTGGGGCGGCACAAAGGATGACCTTTATACCGTATATTCTCCGTATGCGACAGAGACTGACCTGCTGGTTGAGTTTGCTGAGATGATGAAGAGCTGGGATGAGATGGGCGTATGGGTAACTGACGTTCTGAACAACACCGACGCTTCCAACCGTGACGAGTTCCGTGTAGGCTTAAGCGCAGCAGAGCAGCATCACACCCAGACCTGGACCGATCTTTGCAGCGATACCGCGGCAAACACGATCTATGAGGATGATGAGGACGCAGAGGTAGGATTCTTCTACTTTGGTGAAGAGTCTCAGAATATCGTAGCACTTTCCATTACCCACGGTGCAATGGCAGTTTCCGCAGCCAGTGCAAACCCGGAGAGAGCGCTGATGGTTTATGACCTGATCCGCAACGACGAAGAGTGCTACCGCCTGTTCAACTATGGTATTGAGGGCGTTTCTTATGAGATCACGGAAGATGGCTACAAGACCACGCCGGAAGGCTATGATTCTGAGACACAAAACATCAATGGTATGACCAACTATTGGTGGGGCCGCAACGACGATCTGGAGATCAAGAGTGCAGAGCTGAACTGGGATGCGATCGACGAGCTGTATGCGATCTATGATGAGATCAAGATCGAGTATCCGTATGGCCAGTTTGTTGCAGAGGTAGACGAGATCTCCTACATGATCGATAACATCTCTGAGATTCATACGAACTATATGAAGCAGATCGCTTATGGTAAATACACCGGCACAGCAGAGGAGATCGTCGCAGAGTATCAGGCTGCCCTGGCTTCCGCTGGCATCGACGATGTAACCGCAGAGTTGCAGGCACAGTTCGATGAGCTGTATGGCGCATAAAATCAAATAAGAAAAGCTGTGTGAGCGCACATAGGAGGGGAGACGGAAGTCTCCCCTTTTTGCTGTCTTGCTCCTCGCGAAAAACCGAACGGCGTCTGGAACAGGAGAGGAAATCAAATAAGAAAAATCAAATAAGATATTTGTGCTACTTAATTTCCCTTGACGAAACAGGCAGTCAGGAAATATAATGGCAATAAAAATGGCATTGGCCGGGAGATAGAGTGAGTGTAATGAAAACTTGCAGATTATACCTGCGCAAAGTAAAACGACTTACGTTATTTACTATAATACCGTATCAGAAACCAGATTCAGGTGTGATTTGCAGCGATGAAGCCGATAAGGCAGAATATCAAAGAAAGAAGAGGAAGTCATTATCATGCCAATCAATGCATTTCGAAAAATATTCGAGAAAAACACGCAGAATCCAGATACTCCGGAAGTGGAAAAGCGCCCCTGTAAAAAATGCGGTGTTTCCTTTTCCACGCAGGAGCTGAAGGATAATTTCTACATCTGCCCACAGTGCGGCTATTATTTCCGTGTACCGGCGCGCCGCCGCATTGACATGATCGTCGATGCGGGTACATATGAGGAGTGGGATTCTGAGATGGAGCAGGTCAATCCACTGGATTATCCGGAATATGAGGAGAAGCTGAACGAAGCGCAGGCAAAGACTTCACTGAATGAAGCAATTGTCACGGGTGTTGGGAAGATTGATGGACATACGTCTGTCGTGATGGTCTGCGACTGCCGTTTTCTGATGGGCAGCATGGGATACAACGTAGGGGAAAAGGTGGCCAGAGCGTTCGAGCGGGCGACGGAACGCAGGCTGCCGGTGATTATTTACGCGGCGTCGGGCGGCGCGCGGATGCAGGAGGGAATTATTTCCTTGATGCAGATGGCAAAGACTTCCGCAGCGGTGAAAAATCATTCTGACGCAGGGCTTTTATACATCAGCGTGCTGACCGATCCAACGACGGGCGGCGTGACAGCCAGCTTTGCGATGCTGGGTGATATTATCCTTTCGGAGCCGAAAGCTCTGATCGGCTTTGCGGGACCGCGTGTGATTGAGCAGACGATACGCCAGAAGCTGCCGGAGGGCTTCCAGAGAGCTGAATTCCAGCAGAAGCATGGTTTTGCAGACAGCGTTGTGGAGAGAAAAGAACAGAAGGCCATCCTGAGCCATCTGCTTGCCCTGCATGACAGCGACCAGAGCTGGCAGACATGGTCAGAGGAGAATAACCTTCATACTTCCTCCGGGGAATCTCTGCCAAAGACTGTGATGCGCCAGATTGAGAGCTGGAAAGACAATACGCCGAAGAGCCGGCAGGCGCCGTTTTCCGGTATCATGCGCCAGAAGACGCTGAACAAGATCGCAAAGCGGCACACTGATCCGCTGGAGGCGGTTCATCAGGCGAGAAAGACCGGGCGTCTGGTAGCGAGCGACTATATCGGGATTCTGTTTAAAGATTTTATTGAACTTCATGGGGATCGCTATTTTGGGGACGATGCGGCGATTATTGGCGGCATTGCGACCTATTGCGGTGTGCCGGTTACGGTAATCGGCCAGGACCGCGGCAAGAGCGCCGAGGAGACTGTAGCCCGGAACTTTGGTATGGCTTCTCCGGATGGCTACCGCAAATCCCTGCGCCTGATGAAACAGGCGGAGAAGTTCAACCGTCCGATTATCTGCTTTGTTGACACGCCCGGCGCGTACCCTGGCATGGAAGCTGAGGAACGGGGGCAGGGCGAGGCCATTGCGCGGAACCTGTACGAGATGTCGACCTTAAAGGTGCCGGTGCTTTCCATCATCATCGGCCAGGGCGGCAGCGGCGGAGCGCTTGCACTCGCAGTAGGCAACGAGGTCTGAATGCTGGAAAACGCGACTTATTCTATCCTCTCGCCGGAAGGCTTTGCCTCCATCATCTGGAAAGACGCGAGCCGAGCGGATGAAGCAGTCAAGCTCATGAAAGTGACCGCGCAGGAGCTCTACGAGCTGGGCGTGATCGAACGTATTATCTGCGAAGACGAACCTGCGGAGGAAGAGAGCCTGGAAGAGATCGCGAAGATCATCGACAAGCATATGCGGGAGTTCTTCCATTCCTGCGCGGACAAGACGCCAGAAGAAATCATGCAGCAGAGACAGAAGCGGTTCCGGGAGATTTGAAAAATGGAATTCTACTAAAATTACACTATTTCTTCACTATTTTGTTACTATTCACGGTCGTTTTTAAGCACGCCAAGCAGTCAGAGTTTTTCTCTGACGGATGGCGTGCTTTTTGTTGTGTTTCGCTTGAGCTCCCGTATAGAGTAAGTTGTTTGACCTGAGTAATCTTGACAACTCATTACGGGTAACAGCAAGATTTTGGCTGCCTAAGTGAATATTTCGTCGACCGTATAAGGGTTCCCGGAACACAGGCGGGAGAGCGCCATCATTTCGTTGATTCCATTTTTTCGGCAGGTTTCCACATATGTCTTAACGGTTGCATAGTTTTTTGCAGCCGCTACGCTCTCAAACTGCCCCGAAATTTTCATATGGGATTTGATTCCACGGAGTCCCCGTTCACTCAGGTTATCTGTAGTTGGCAGCGCAAATTCACTTACCCATCTGAAATAGTTGTCATAGTATTTTTCCAAACGATTCAATAACGTTATTTCTGACGGAACTGTAGTGGGATTTGTTGATTTGCCGCTTTCCTTATGTCCTCTTTTCATCTCTTTATGTATCCTGGCGTGAAACTTTTCTTCTTCGCTCTCTTCAAAACGTACTTTCCCTTCCAACTGATAATCTTTACGTTTCTTGATCCAAAAGGAAATCGTCTCTTTGATGTTTTTTGCCCATGTATGGTCAGGGTTGTCGTCAGCGGATTTTTGAAGGGCTCTTTCCAGATGCTGTAAGCACTCTATATTCTGGTAGCAGAAACGCTCATTATAGTTCACCGTGTTATGATCATGCATGACTGTCGTCTCCTCAGTAAGCAGATCCAGCACGTTGTCTTCAATGATGCTATCTAAGTCTTTGCTCTCGTGTGCTGTATAGTAAGAAATCTTCTCATCTCCGTAAAAACGCATACATGCTCTCTGTGTGAGAATCATGATCACAGTATCATCCCAATACAACAATGTCCGCTGAATCATAAATCTTTTCAAATCAGCCATAAATACAACCAGGCAATTCGCAGCCCTTTTGTAAAGCTTACATATATACCCCTCACTCGGATGCAGTTCTCCTCCTGAAATGCCGGAAAGAAACATACGAACCTTATTCATTGCCATGTTTCCTGTAACCATTAGAGATAACGAAAGCGCCTGTACATTGCTGCCGTACTGGTTCTGCTGTTTTAGATGTTTTTCGATCTGCAAGCGAGTGATTGCGCCACAATCCCGGCATTCGTAAACCGCATATTTATGACGGCGCTTAACTGTTTTGATAATCACATCAAATTCATCTTTTTCAACGTAATCCCCAGTGAAAACAAGATCACCGCCACAGATATCACAGGTCTCTGATTCCGTGTCTAATTCGTGCAGGACATTCTCATCAACTTCCGATTCATCAAAAGCCTCTAAAATATTTTTCGCATGCCCCAGCTGCCCTCCTTTTTTTCTGCCGGTATTCCGCCTTGAATTCGGTATCACTTTTTTCTGGTTGATTGGTGTCTGAGATGTAGGAATTCCGGTGTTTGTCCCATCACGGTTTGCGAGTGCTTCCAAGTGCGCTACCTTAATCTTCAGCGCCTGAATGATCGCATCTCTTTGAGCGATATCTTCCTTATGATGTTCTTTTTCCTTTGCAAGAGCATTTTCAAGCGTCTTGTTAGAATGTCGAAATGATACGATCTGCTCCTGATATGACAGAATTCTGTCTTTTTGCTTCATATATTCATCAGACAGACGGTCATAGTCCCGTCGCAAATCTCCGGATGGTTTAAACACAATAACTTCCTCACTGTTTCTGGCTGGATTTTAATTTCTGATTCTGTTCTCTGAGGGACTGGTTCTCCTTGCGGAGTTTAAGCACTTCTGCCTGCAGCTCCGGGATTGTGTCCGGCATAGTCTCTTTTTCCGGGACGTAATCAGGGCTTCGCTTTCTGCAGCGGCCATCTGTCGGAACAATCTCGCCAGTTGCCTCATCCAATCGGCCGATTAATCTTCGTTTGGATCTGGATTGTTTTTTTTCTTTGTCCCATACATAAGAGGTTTCATAAGCGTAGGTTTTTCGAGTTCTCTTGTCTTTGTTGTAAATGATAGCCATAGGTAATCTCCTTTCGAATCGTCATGTGCATTATATCACATGACGATTCGAAAGCCAATAGGAAAGTCGAAAAAACATTGAAAAATCAACATTTTTTCGACTTAATTATTAGTTATGAAAGCGTCATGTGAAACTGTTAATGCGAATGCTTAATAAGTTTATTCCCAGCGACCCAATATCAACGATCATCCCTACTCAGAAAAAACAGCTGTGAATAGTAACACTATTTTCATTAACACGGAGTGATTGCATGAAAAAGCAGCCGGAAGGCTGCTTTTTCTATGCGCATTGGATACTGTTAAGTTAGTTTGAGGTTATGCCTTCGTTGAGCTTGCGCTGTAGCTCAGCGACTGTTTGCTCAAGAGTCTGGACTTTATCTGTTAGCGAGGCGTTCTCGTTTGTCAGCGAAGCGTTCTCATTGGTTAGTGATGTGTTCTCACTGGTTAACGAAGCAACTTTTGTTTCCAGTTCATCAATTCGAAAGCGATATTTGTCGTTGGGAAGCTCTAAGGCTCCCGGAAGTAAAGGCTTCATATCTTCACTGCCTCCCTTCTTCTGATATTGCAGGAGTATTTGTTGGTATAGCTCATTTGTTAACTCCAGGAGCTGGTTGTAATCCTCTAACATAATATTTCCAACCTGGAGATTTGCTTTGATGCTACCCAGTATATCAGATTCGATAAAGTTTTTCAATTCCTGTATATCATTATACAGGGTTGTTTCACGAAATTATTTGATGTAAGCATAAGCTCCTTTGATGTGATTG
>JAJBUL010000311.1 GCA_020860365.1 Clostridiales bacterium
GATGCGGATGGAAATAGCACACAGAGCGACGTGGCTACTATGACTGTTAAATAGTGGAACTGTCCGGCTTTTTATAAATGTAAAAATGATAAGGTACAGCTATTCCGCCGTGTCTGATACCGCGGTGATAGAACAGCTTGAAGGGAAAGGCTGAAAATGAAAAATTTAGTTACACCAATCAGCGAGGAAACCGTAAGCGGCCTTCGGGCAGGAGATATGGTTTTGATTTCCGGCTATATTTATTGCGGCAGGGATGCTGTCCTGCCCAGGATCTGTGATCTGATTCAGAGCGGAGAAATCTGCAGGACGGATATTCATCTGCAGGGAAGTGTGATCTTCCATACGGCAGTCAGTCCGGCGGGGGTAGGCCCGACATCCAGCAATAAAGTTGAGATTGAAGGGAGCTTTGAAACGCTTTCCGGTGCAGGCGTAAAGCTGCACCTCGGCAAAGGGCAGATTGGAACAGAAACCATCCGCATGCTGAATGAAAAAAACGCTGTTTATGCCGTGATTCCGCCTGTAACGGCCCTGTTGGGAGAAAAAATCCTGGAGCAGAGACTGGTGGCATTCCCGGAACTGGGAATGGAAGCGTTTTATGAACTGAAGGTAAAGGAGTATCCGGCAATCATCGCAGCAGCAAAGAATGAGAGCATATACTGAGAAGGGCGGGACGAGAATCGGTGCCTTTTGAGGAAGGCAGGAAAGAGGAAGCTTTGACAGAGGCAGAAAAGAAAAATATTTTTGTGATGGAAGAATAGAAGATATTTGGGGTGACAGGAGGATTGCGCAGATGGAATACCAGGAGCATGTTGCAGAGCGGGTGTGCGAGGCTGTTATCAGGGCAAGCACGACCTTCCCTCAGGACAAAAAAGACGCCTATAAAAGAGCAATTGAAACAGAAACGAACAGCCAGGCGAGATGGGTGCTGGAAACACTTCTTGAAAATGCGGAGGCTGCACAGAGAAATCACAGTCCCCTTTGTGACGACACGGGTATTCCCCATATTCTTGTGGAGGCAGGCCCGGATGCTATTGTCACTGGAGCGCTGCTGGATGCGATGCGGGATGGAGTCTGCCGTGGACTTCGGGCGCTTCCTGGAAGGCCAATGGCGATAAAAGGCGACGACGGGCAGCGGATAGCGCAGTCGGAGGGGATGTATGATGACCCCGGAGCGCTGGAGGCCGCTCCAATTCTGATTCGAAGTACACAGGAAAATGTTTTGAGAGTTTATGTTTTGATGTTTGGCGGCGGCCCGGCGATACGCGCATATACCAGTCGCGTGTTTCACAGGCATCAGACGCAGACGGTGATAGACCAGATCGTAGAGTGGGCGAAGGATTCTACAGCGCAGTTAGGCTGTACGCCATGTACGCTGGCGGTTGGAATTGGCCGTTCTCACTATGAGGCAACGGCGCTTATGCTGCAGGCTCTGGTGGATGGAACGTATGACAGCCAGTCTGAGATGGAGCGGGAGATTACGAAGCGGGTGAACGGATATCAGACTGGTGTGCTGGGGCTTGGGGGCAGCACGACAGTCCTGGCAACCTTTATGAAAGTAGGTCCGCAGAGGGCGAGTGGCGTGAGGATCGTGTGCATGAGGCCCTGCTGCTGTTTTGAACCGCGGATTGCGTCTGTTGATCTGTGAATTGCGTTATTTCCGTCAGGGGCAATGTAAAGGCAGAAATAGAATATAAATCTGGCCGAAATGCGACCTGAGACTTGTAATGACAGAGTATTTTGGAATTACATTTATGCCAGAAATGGATTGCATGATTCACTGAAATGTTATATATTTATGAAAGAATTATAAAAAAATAATGAAACGTGGTTGTTCACTGCCTGGTTAGTGTGGTGAACGAAAACGGAAAAAGGATGAGGGAGGAGTAAAAGATGAGAAAGATTCGGGAACGATTTTTAGCATTGTTTTTGTCTCTGGTAATGATTTGTTCTCTTGTTCCGATGCCAGCGCAGGCTGCGGAGGAGGATGGGACGGGGCTTTCTGTGGAAACGGAGACGGAGTCACTGGAGGTCAGTGGGGAGGATTCCGTGACTTCCCTGATTGCCAGTACGATTTCAGATGCAGCCGACAGTGAAGACGAGGATGCGGCGGGGGAAGGAACCTGCCAAATTCTGGATCTGACGGTAGACGGGACGATGGCTACTGTCGAGTTTCAGACAACCGAGGCAAGCGACGTCGTAGTGGCTATTTACACAGAGGACGGCGTCCAGATGCAGGCTTCCGGGACAGCCAGTGTGGGCAGTGAGGATACTTCGGTGTCGATTACGCTGGAAGGGGATATCCCGGATTACTTTCTCGCGACGGCGTACCTTCTGCGGGCAGAGAGCCATGAGCCGCTGTCGCAGGAATATTCTACGGAATTATACACGGAAGAAATGCAGGACCTGGTAGAACAAACGATCAATGATTTTGACCAGGATCTGGTTCTGAACCTGGATGAGGATGAGGAGACAAACTTCGCTGTTTACAGCGAGGGAACTACTTTGATCACCGAGTCTGACAGTGCAAATATACTAACGGACAATGGTGACGGGACCTATACGATTACAGAGGCTGACGCAGAATTTACCAGCCTGTCAGTCGGAGATATCTTTTCTTATAATTATTCAGATGGCACTGTTCTCATCGTTAAGGTCGGGGCGATTTCGGTAAATGGCACCACAGTCACTATCACCAAAGACAGTGAGATTGACCTGTCCGAGGTATTTGATTATGTCAAAATTGACAGCAACGAAAATACCAGTATTACGGTAGACAACAGCAATCTGAATTCGAATGTGACGTTTGTGGACAGCCCTACGACCGCAGCCCTGGATTATGATGGCAGCGCCTCTCAAACGTATACCTATAATATTTCCAGTGAATATGAAAGCAGCAGCTCAGGCGTATCTGTATCTGCAAGCGCAAATTTGACCGCAACTCTTGACATTACCGGAGAATTGCACGCTTACATAGGTCTGAGCTATCAGTATGTGGAGACTACGGTCACAGCGACGGCAACGGCAAATGGAACAATTACCGGCAAACTTAGTGCACAAGAGGATCTTGGTAAGTTTTCGATTTCACCGGTCACGGGCGTGGTAGTCAGCTTTACACCAACGGTCAAACTAACCGCGGAAGGTGAAGTAACCCTGAATACCACCTTCAAAAGCTGTGTCGGTTTTTCCTGGAACAGCAGCAGTGGATTTACCAACAAGTCTTATTCGCCAAAAGTCTCAGACTGTGACCTGGATGTAGAGTCGACTGTCTATGTGGGTCTGATTTTGACGCCAAGATTATCGATTATCAGTGATGATATCGCAAACGCGACGATTACTGCAGAGGTGGGCGTCAAACTGAAAGCGACCATGGGCTGGTCTGCTACGGACACCAGCTATCACCATGACTGTAATGTCTGCGTCGCAGGAGAAATCTATCTTACCGGAAGTGTGAAAGCTTCCCTGAAGGTCTGGAAGTGGAGCAAGTCTACGGATCTGCTGAGTGAGACCTCTGTAAAATGGAAGGATTTTTATTATTCCTTTACTTATGATGATTTTGACTGGACAACATGCCCGCATCTGAGTTACCTGGTGACAGTGACGGTAACAGACGCCTATGGGGAAGCGCTGCCTGGGGCAGTTATCAGCGGTACTGGTCTGGAGGAAGACCCTGTGGCAGATGACAGCGGCGTGGCAACCTTCTATCTTGTGAATGGGACATACAGCCTGACAGCCACAAGTGAAGACCTGTCCGGAAGCGAGAGCGTTACGATCGAAGATGCGGCGCAGGAGGTAACGATCGCCACCGATCCGCCAACAGTGGGCAGCGGTGATTCTGGAAATATTACCTGGAAGCTGGATGAGGCCGGTGTTCTGACGATCAGCGGAAGCGACGCAATGACGAACTACGGTAGTACAAGCATGCCATGGTATGAATATCGGGCGTCGATTAAAAAAATCATAGTTGAGTCTGGAGTGACTACGATCGGCACGAATGCCTTCAATGGCTGCAGCAACGTGACGAGCGTATCCCTGGCGGAGGGAATTACCAGCATAGGAAACTATGCATTTAATAACTGCGCTGCACTGGGAAGTCTGACCATTCCGGAGAGCGTCACAACTCTGGGGTATTACATGATTTTTGGAACGGCGATTACAAGCATTACCATCCCGAAAAACGTGACCAGCGCCGGTTCTTATAATATAAACGGCCCACTGTCCGGAGCAACCCTGCTGAAGAAGGTTATTTTTGAGGAAGGGATGACGACAATCCCGGCATATATGTGTGCAAGTGCCAGCTACAGCAGCTATATCACAACCGTGGTATTCCCGGAAAACCTGACGGAGATCGGCAGCTGTGCATTCTACAACTGTGACTCGATCGTGACAATGGATTTGCCGGATGAACTTGTGACAATTGGCAATACTGCGTTTTACGACTGCGATGGGCTAACGGTGGTGGAATTTCCGAAGACGGTGTCCACGATTGGCAATTCTTCCTTCTGCGGCTGTGACAGCCTGGCAAGTATCACATGCAATTATAACAGCAGTTATGTAAGCACTGCAACGTCCGGTTTGCAGCCGTACAGCCTGGCCATCGGGAATGCGGCGTTCCAGAACTGCGCGAAGCTGTCTGGTGTAACCCTTTCGGAGAATGTGACGAGCATTGCTGAAAACGCATTTGACGGCTGTTCTTCACTGTCCAGCCTGGTTCTGCCGGAGAGTGTAACGAGCCTTGGCTATTATATGCTTCGCGGGACGGCGATTACGAGCATTACGATCCCGAAAAACGTGACCAGCGCCGGTTCTTATAATATAAACGGCCCGCTGTCCGGTGCGACCCTGCTGAAGGAGGTTATTTTTGAAGAGGGGATGACGACAATCCCGGCATTTATGTGTGCGAGCGCCAGCTACAGCAGCTTAA
>JAJBUL010000200.1 GCA_020860365.1 Clostridiales bacterium
ATTTTAGCATTTTTCGAGTTTTTTTGTAAAAAAATGAACGAAACGCTATACTAGTTGCCGCGGACCGTTTTGCGAAAGCGATCGGAGAAGATGGAATTATATAGGAGGAGGACAAATGGTTAAAAAGAAAAAAATTACGATCGGAACAGCCCTGAATTACCTGATACTTACTTTAATTGCATTTGTCTGCCTGTATCCATTTCTGAATGTGCTGGCTTATTCGGTCAGTGGATACAATGCTGTCCTTTCTGGACGAGTGACTTTTTACCCGATTGATTTTACGCTTGCCGCTTATAAAGAGATTCTCGGAAAAACGCAGATCTGGCAGGCGATGCGGACAACGGTGCTTGTCACTGTCGGAGGAACAGCTTTGAGTCTGGTTCTTACCATATTTGCCTCGTATGCGTTATCTATTAATGATCTTCCGGGCAGAAAGCAGATTACGGGATTTATTTTGTTTACGATGTACTTCAGCGGAGGCTTGATTCCTACCTTCCTTGTGGTGAAAGGCGTGGGATTGTATGATTCGTTGCTGGCACTGGTTATACCGCAGTCGATCAATGTGTTTAATTTTATTGTAATGCGAACTTTTTTCCGCGAACTTCCTGAAGGCCTTGAGGAGGCGGCCCGGATAGACGGAGCCTCTTATATGGTGGTTCTGCTCAAAATTGTGCTGCCGCTGTCTCTGCCGATTATCGCTACTATGGGGCTGTTTTACGCAGTGGGTTACTGGAATACCTATTTTGACGCGCTGCTGTACATCCAGTCTCCGGAAAAATATACGCTGCAGCTTCGTCTGCGCAGTCTGTTGTTTGGAGAGGAACTCAACAGTTCCGGCTCGAACCTGGAGGGCATTGGGACACAGGTTATGACACAGTCGCTGAAGATGGCAACAGTGGCGGTATCGACAATTCCGATTCTGGTTGTTTACCCGTGGCTGCAAAAATATTTTGTGAAAGGTGTTATGGTAGGCTCTGTAAAAGGCTGATTTCTGCCAACGGTTCAGAACGAAAAATGTAACAGGGAGCAGTAATTGCAATAGCAATCAAATATATTTATTTTAAGGAGGAAAAGAAAATGAACAAAATAACAAGAAGAGAATTTCTGCGTGGCTCGGCATCCCTTTTGGCTTTGCAGTGTATCCCTGCTGTGGCGAAGGCAGGAGAAAGCACCTGGCAGACCACATACGGCTCAAAGCAATTTGACAATGTGACAATTACGGTGGAGCTTTTTGACAGAAGCAACGCACCCAATGGATCCACAATTACGGAAAATCGCTGGACGGAGTATGTACAGGAAGAAATGCAGAAGGTAGGCATCAACGTGGAATTTGTGGCTGTTCCAAGGTGGGATGAGGTGACAAAGATGCAGACGATGGTTGCGTCACAGACAGCGCCGGATCTGACACTGACTTATACCTATGCCTATGCAGAGGATTATTATAACCAGGGCGGCACATGGGATCTTTCGGAATTTATTGACGGCGAAGGACAGGCGGAAAATCTGAAGACCTATATTGGAGCGGATGTGCTGGATATTGGGAGAAATACGGATGGCGAGCTGTATGGTGTTGTGGCGAAAAGGGCGATTACGGCGAAATCGAATCTGTTTATCCGGAAAGACTGGCTGGACGAGCTGGGGCTGGAAGTGCCGGAGACACCGGATGAGCTTTACGATGTGCTGGAGCAGATGGTAAAGAATAATCCGGACGGCAGGGAAGATATTATGGGAATTGTGTGGAATGCCTGGAATCTCAAGATGGCTTTTTCGGCGAACGCAGCTAATATTTTGGAACTGGATATTGCAGGTACGGATGGAGCGCTGCAGGACTATTATGATGAAGGCATGAGAGATTATTACCGATTTATGAACCGATTGTATAACAACGGCCTTTTGAACCAGGAATATTATACGATGTCAGAAGATACCTTTAAGAGTTACGTGGTAACCGGCGCGTGCGCATTTCTGGAGTACAATGTAAACGGAAATGTGGATGTATTACGTGGCTCCTTATTAAAGACGTTGCAGGAGAATGATCCGACTGCGGACTTTGTATCCATAGAGCCGCTAAAGAATGTGTATGACGGGCAACAGTACAGTGCAGGATATGCGGCAGGAGGCCTGATTGCATTCTGCCCGAAGACTGCTGATGCGGAAACGGTGGAAGCCTGTGTGACCTACCTGGACTGGATGTGTACAGAGGCCGGCGGTTTTACCATTTATCACGGTTTTGAGGGTGAACACTTTGAGTATGATGAGAACAATGTGCCGATCGTGATTGATTCTGACTATAATTCCGAAGATAAAGACTGGATCCGCACGGATCTGTTCATCACAGGAAATCAGGGATATTTCGCTACAGAGGAGGATTTCATCAGTTGCGCAGCCGCTGAAGTACCGGGGTATGAGGAATATGTGATTGAAAACTATACAAATGCTCTGGTTGGTACAGTTAATCATGAATCTACCTATACCTCGCCGTCTGAATCTGATCTCATTACGGATATAGATCTGATAAAGGATGAATATGTCGTACAGTGTATCACCTGTCTGGAGGATGATTTTGACAATACCTTTGACGAGTATCTGGCAGAACTTGAAAATGCCGGAATCCAGACGATTATTGACGAACGGATTGCGTATTACTCCGCAGAGTAAATGATATAGAAACTGCCACGAAGCAGCCAGAGGTTCCTGTGTTTGACAATGAAGGAAAAGTGGATGCTTTCGTGGCTGGATTCCGACATTCCGCAGGGGGTTGGAGGCAGACGGGAGGAGAGACGGAAAATGAATGGAAATGGTATGAATTATGCGCCAAAAGGGAAACCACAGCCGGTAGTAGGATCGGGAGAATTTGTGATTGCCGCAGTTGCGCTGGACCATGGACACATTTATGGGATGTGTAATGGTCTGACAGAGGCTGGCGCTACGTTGAAATGGGTATATGACCCGGATCCGGAGAAGGTGAAAGCATTTTTACGCGCCTTTCCGCAGGCACAGCCGGCAGAAAGTGAGGAGCAGATTCTTCAGGATCCCGAGGTAAAACTGGTATGCGGCGCGGCAGTTACCAGCCTGCGCTGTGCATTAGGGCTGCGGGTGATGGATGCGGGGAAAGACTATTTTACCGATAAAGCTCCATTTACAACGCTGGAGCAGATCGAAGCAGCCAGAGAAAAAATCCGGAAGACCGGCAGAAAATATATGGTCTATTACAGCGAACGTATCCATGTGGAGGCAGCGGTGTATGCGGGCTGGCTGATTGAACAGGGAGCTATCGGAACGCCTATTCATGTGGACGGATTTGGCCCCCATCGGATTGGAAATCCGCATTCGCGTCCGGACTGGTTTTTTGAAAAAGAAAAATATGGTGGAATTCTCTGCGATATAGGAAGTCATCAGATCGAGCAGTTTCTATTTTACTGCAACGAAAAAGATGCGAAAATCCAGTACAGCCAGGTGGGAAATTATGCCCATCCGGACTATCCGGAACTGGAGGACTTTGGTGAGGCGGTTCTGCTCGGCGCGAATGGAGGTACGCAGCATTTCCGGGTAGACTGGTTTACACCGGATGGCCTGTCCACGTGGGGGGGACGGAAGAACCTTTATTCTTGGCACAGAAGGCTATATTGAACTGCGCAAATACGTCAATGTGGCGTCCGGAAAAAGTGGCGGGAATCATGTTTATCTGGTTAACCGGGATGGGGAGCAGTACTTTGATGTAAGCGGTCAGGTAGGATATCCGTTTTTTGGTCAGTTGATTCTGGACTGTATGAACCGTACGGAGAAGGCCATGACACAGGAGCATGCGCTGAAAGCGGCAGAGCTCTGCGTTCAGGCGGAAAATCTGGCAAAGAAGATTCAGATGTAACCATTTGGTGCTTATCTCGTACAGAGTGCGGGGTAAGTGCCGTAATGAAGTATGGAATAACTATGCTCGGAAAGCAAAATACATAATATAGAGGGACTTGGACATGGTTCGAATTGGTGTTATCGGGATTGGAAAGATGGGCAGCGCTCATGCTGTGTCTATATTTGAGCAGAAGGTCGAGGGAATGCGACTGAGTGCGGTGTGTGATATTAGCCCGGAAAAGCGCTCGTGGGCAGCGGAGCAATTGAATGATCAGGTTTACTGTTATTCTTCTTATCGGGAATTGCTTTCAAGTGGGAACTGCGACGCGGTGCTGATTGCTGTTCCGCATAGGCTACATCCGGTCATTGCATGTGAAGCTTTTCAGGCGGGGCTGCATGTTTTGACGGAAAAACCATCTGGCATTGATACAAAAAGTGTAAAACAGATGAATAAAGTGGCTCATGAAAGTGGAAAAGTGTTTGGTATTATGTATAATCAACGAACCAATCCGCTATACCGCTCTCTTCGGGAAATGGTCAGGAGCGGAGATCTCGGAGAACTCAAAAGGATGGTATGGATTATCAGCAACTGGTATCGCACACAGTATTACTATGATTCGGGAGACTGGAGGGGAACCTGGGGGCAGGAGGGCGGAGGGGTTCTGATGAATCAGTGCCCGCATAATCTGGATCTGTGGCAGTGGATCATGGGAATGCCTTCTTCCGTTCGCGCAGTTTGCCATAAGGGAAAATTTCATCGAATCTCTGTGGAGGATGACGTGACGATTTATGCGGAGTATCCCAACGGCGCGAGTGCAGTATTTATAGCATCCACAGGGGAATGTCCGGGGACGAATCGCCTGGAGATAAGCGGAACAAAAGGAAAAGCGGTAGTGGAAAACGGCTGCCTGTCTTTGTACCTGCTGGAGAAGGATGAGCGGGAAATTTGTTTTCAATCGAAGCAGGAGATGCCGAATGAGCCAGTAGAGATTAGACACAGTCATTGATGTTTCTGTACATATGACTGCGGATCACGACCTGCTGT
>JAJBUL010000187.1 GCA_020860365.1 Clostridiales bacterium
CTTCCACACATTTTTTCAGTCTTTCAGAGTGGAATTTACTTTTTCACTTCAGCAAAATTATGCTAGCAGAAATTATGCTACTGTTCCATCTGCCGTCCCATAAATCCGGCTGCACATTTGGCGAGGATCTGTTCGGTCTCACC
The DNA here is from genome assembly GCA_020860365.1 of Clostridiales bacterium. Lineage (GTDB taxonomy): Bacteria > Bacillota > Clostridia > Lachnospirales > Lachnospiraceae > Choladousia. The sequence goes on from JAJBUL010000187.1 coordinate 144, forward strand.
CATGTGATGGTTCATGTCACGGCCGCGCAGGATGACAGAGCCGATGACATCGCCTTCGCAGAGAATAGGGCTGATGGCCTGCGGCAGGGTATCGCCGACATCTTCGCTGGTAATTTTGATGTGTTTTTTTGAATTCAGGTCGGTACAGATATATTCGCGGTCGTTCATGACTTCCTCGAGCTGCCCGGTGACGGGAGTTCCAATACTGTCTTTGCGGATGCCGCCGGCTGCAGCAATAACCTGGTCGCGGTCAGTAATGCAGACACTGTGACCGGAGGCGGAAGCGAGTGCTTCTGCGTATTCCTTCGCAAAGCTGCCAAGCTCACCGATTGGGGAGTATTTTTTGAGAATGATTTCCCCCTCACGATCGGTAAATATTTCCAGCGGGTCACTCTCGCGAATGCGCAGCGTACGGCGGATTTCCTTTGGGATCACTACGCGGCCGAGATCGTCAATTCTTCTTACAATTCCTGTTGCTTTCATTTCGTATTTTTCCTCCGTCTTCTTTTGGTGTTTTCATGATAAGTGGTATAAGCTCTAGTATCTGTAAATTATGGGACTTTATTCAAAAATCTATTTGATTCTAATGGGGTTTGTGGTAAACTGTCCAGGAGAGGATGATTGGATGCTCGTAAATACATGAGAGAAAAGAGGGATTGATATGCACTGGAAAAAGATGTCAGATTGGAAACATATGGTTCTGGCGGGAACGATGGCTTTTGTTCTGATGGCCTTACCCATGGCGATGCCGGGCAGTGTGCTGACAGCTGTGGCGGAGGATGCAACGGCAGGAGCTGCGGCGGAGGAGACGGTCTCTTCAAGTGCGGAGGATCAGGCGGTTGCAGAGCATGAGACCGGATCTTCTGTGGAGCCCAGCGCGGTTGTGGAGAGAGACAGGGACATCTTCTGACGCACCCGCCGTGGCAGAAACGGAGACAGGGGCGTCGGGGACAGATACGCAGACGGACGCAAACGTGGAGACAGATTCGGATACAAACTCGAATACAGAGACAAATGCGTCGACTTCTCAGAGTGAGACAACGGCAAGTACGCAGGCCGAAACGACAGCGTCGTCTGTTTCGAATGTAAATACGCAAACAGACGCGTATACGGTTGACGCGGATACCGTTGATGCGGATACGGATGAAACCGGGGAGACAGAAGATACGTCAGAGGCAGAGGAGATTGTTCCGGCAGAGGCGGATATTGCCGTAGACCGGATCGACCTGCCTGAGGATTTTATGGAGGGCGTGGATATTTCATCTTACGCTTCCCTGTGTGACAGTGGTGTGACGTTTTATGATTTTGACGGGAATGAACTGGATGAGACCGGATTTTTTGAACTTCTTGCGGATTGCGGCGTGAATTATGTGCGCATTCGTGTCTGGAATGATCCATATGATTCGGAAGGGAACAGCTACGGTGGTGGCAATTGTGACGTGGATACAGCGATTTGGATCGGTCAGTGGGCGACGGAGGCCGGGCTGAAGGTGGCGATTGACTTTCACTATTCTGATTTCTGGGCAGATCCGGGAAAACAATATGCGCCAAAAGCCTGGGCGGATATGACACTGGAGGAGAAGACCGAAGCTCTGGAGACCTGGACGAAGGAAAGCCTTACCGCGATTCTGGACGCCGGTGTGGATGTCGGGATGGTGCAAGTCGGCAATGAGACGACGACTGGAATGGCAGGAGAGACCGACTGGTCGAATATGTGCAGGCTGTTTTCCACAGGCAGCGCGGCAGTGCGTGCAGTGTCTGCGGAATATGGGCAGGAGATTCTCGTGGCGCTGCATTTTACGAATCCGGAAAGCGGAAAGTATGAGACCTATGCGCAGATTCTGGATCAAAACGGGGTAGATTATGATGTATTTGCCTCTTCCTATTACCCGTACTGGCATGGGACGCTGGAAAACCTGACTGAGACACTTTCCATTATCGCTGAGACATATGGCAAGTATGTGATGGTAGCCGAGACTTCCTGGGCATATACGCTTGAGGATGGTGACGGTTCCGGAAATACGGTCGCCGAGGGAAGCAATGACACGGCCTATGGCGATCTGGTTTATTATGATTTTTCCGTACAGGGACAGGCGGATGAGATCAGTGCTGTGATTTCTGCGATGGCGGAAACGACGAATGGAATAGGAGTTTTTTACTGGGAGCCGGCCTGGATCCCAGTGCAGGTATATAACGCGGATTCCGCGGAAGCAGAGACGATATTAAGTGAAAACAAAGAGATCTGGGAGACCTGTGGCTCCGGCTGGGCGTCGTCCTACGCAGCGGAATATGACCCGGATGACGCAGGGGTGTATTATGGCGGTTCGGCGGTTGACAATCAGGCGTTGTTTGATTTTCAGGGGCATCCGCTGGAATCTCTGAAAACCTTCAGCTATGTAAAGACCGGGACAACGGCAGAGCGCACTGTTACAGAGACAGAAGCTGAGACAGAGCCGGAAACGGAATTCCTGGATACCGTGGAAAATCTCCTGGTCAATGGAGATTTCGAAGACGGGGATACCGGATGGACCGTGAGCGGCAGCGGCGGCGGAATCAAGGATACAGAGACCTCCAATGTCTGGTCTGGTACCTGGTGCCTGCATTTCTGGAGTGATTCAGATTTTGCGTTCAGCGCGACGCAGGAAATTACTCTGGAGCCAGGTGCGTATACGCTGACTGCTTATGTGCAGGGCGGCGATGCCGGAGAAGACGATATTTTCACCATGTTTATCCAGATCGGGGATGCCATTGTGCCCCAGGATGTCATACTAAGCGGCTGGAGAGTATGGTCAACACCGACGATTGAGAATATTGTAATTTCGGAGACAACTACCATCACGATTGGCTGCAGTGTCGACGCAAGCGCGGGCTGCTGGGGTGCATGGGACGATTTCGTGCTCTACCGGATTGACTAAAGTAAAATGACTTACGTCGTTTACTATAAAATAGAAACCGACCGTCACTTTTCTGGACAGACAGAAAGATCTGGTCTGGGAAAGGACGGTCGGTTTTTGTTTTGCTATATTTGATTGTGCAGGAACAAGCAGATACTGAGGTTCCCGCTTGAAAAGAAGCAATCCAGGATTGTCGACTGCTTACTGGTCCGGTTTTAATGCGCGAGTGACGCGCGTCCCATCTGCTCCAGCAGCTCACTTTTGATTGCGTAGAGCTTATCTGAAAGATCGACGTAAACATCGTGCGGATTGGTCAGGCGGCGGGTCTCCGGCCAGAGCGTTTCTTTTTCATGTGTGCAGTAGTCGCGGATATCCATGACAGCTGGTGAGGTGTAGACGCATTTTCCCCCGCGGAATATTGGAACGAGCATTTCACGAATCGTATAGCTTCCACCCTTAATCTTTGTCTTTTTCCAGGTTTCGATCGGATCAAAGATGATCAGGTCTTTTTCAACGTCATATTCTTCATCTGCCAGACAGATCAGGTCAGCGCGGATCTTACCGGTTGACTTGTCATAAATACGCAAAATCTTTTTATTTCCCGGATTCGTGATTTTATCCGTATTTTCGGACAGCTTGATCTTCGGGATAAATTTGCCGGTATCTGGATCGAGGACGGCGGCAAGCTTGTATACCCCTCCAAAAGCGGGGCAATCTTTCGAGGTAATCATATTGGTGCCGACACCCCAGGAGGTGATCGCCGCGCCTTGTGTTTTCAGACTGGAGATCAGATACTCATCGAGGTCACTGGAGGCAGAAATGATGGCGTCTTCAAAACCAGCCGCGTCGAGCATTGCGCGTGCCTGCTTGGACATATAAGCCAAATCTCCGCTGTCAAGACGGATACCGTAGCCTTTCAACTCTTTCCCTGCGTCGCGCATTTCCTGAAAGACGCGGATCGCGTTCGGTACGCCGGAACGCAGGGTATCATAAGTGTCCACGAGCAGCAGGCAGGCATCCGGGTACAGCTCAGAATATTTTTTGAAGGCGGTATATTCATCCGGGAAACTCATGATCCAGCTGTGTGCGTGCGTCCCTTTTACCGGTACGTCAAAGAGCTGTCCGGCCAGCACGTTCGAGGTGCCGACACAGCCGGCGATCATCGCCGCCCGTGCGCCATACACACCGGCGTCCGGTCCCTGTGCGCGTCGCAGACCAAATTCCATAATCCCATCGCCGCGCGCGGCCTGTACCACCCGCGCGGATTTGGTCGCGATCAGGCTCTGGTGATTCAGAATGGTCAGAATCGCAGTCTCCACCAGCTGTGCCTGCATGATCGGCGCAATTACCTTCAGCATCGGCTCGTGCGGAAACATGACGGATCCTTCCGGGATTGCCCAGATGTCGCCTTCGAAGTGGAAATCTTCCAGATATTTCAGAAATGGCTCGTGGAAAATACCAAGCCCTCTCAGATAGGAGATGTCTTCCTGTGAGAAATGCAGATTTTCGATATAATCAATCACCTGGTCAAGCCCGGCCGCGATCGCGTAGCCATTGCCGCACGGGTTATTCCGGTAAAAGGCGTCAAAGATGACTGTCTCGGTGGAATTTGACTCAAAATAGCCCTGCATCATCGTCAGTTCATAAAGGTCAGTCAATAAGGTCAGGTTCAAAGTACTCATAATTATGCTCCTTTGCATTTGGTAAGAATACGAGCGTCAAATGTTCTGTTAGACTATACCACATTTTTTTTAAAAGAAAAGAGGGAGAAGAAAGAAAGCTGAAGTGAAAAAGTAAATTCCACTCTGAAAGACTGAAAAAATGTGTGGAAGC
>JAJBUL010000054.1:0-12813 GCA_020860365.1 Clostridiales bacterium
CTCACGAAAGTTCAAAATCTCAGTCCGTCTTCTCCACCCCGTGAATAGTAACTGTCAACCCCCTTTTTTCTGACTTTTTTTATTTTTTTCTTTTCTTTTTCCTTTGATCTGCTATACTGTCTATTACAGGAACCGCTTTGCAAACCCTGGAATCCATTTATGCCTGCCATTGCAGGCTTTTATCGGAATTTGCTGACGCAGCCCTCCGGTAAGCGACACCTTCAGGAAAATTCGTCAGCAACGGCGCCGATACAAAAGATAGATCAATGCGGAAGGAGACCTTTACAATAATAATGAAGCAAAGCAGCCTCGGCGGCCGATACGTCCACCGCCATTTCCAGATATTTATTTTGCTGCTGGTGATTTGCCTGCTCTGCTCCGGCTGCGGCTCCACTTTGTCTGACACAGTGAATTCCTCCGTGACATCGGAACATACATCCGGTCAGACGGACACACAGAATTCCTCCGGATCCGTCAGGATCCAGTATGAGCCGGGCAAGACCACCGTGCTTGAACCAGAATTCAATACCGCAGACGTAAGCAATGACCTTCTTGACGCAGATTTTTCACACACCAGCCAGGGATATTTCACCTGTATGCTAAAGGAAGAAGACGCCAGGGTCAACATCCAGATTTCCGGCCCGGATGGTGTTACCTATAAATATTTTATTGAAACAGCGAATGAGGTCGTCACTTTTCCATTCACTGCGGGAGATGGCACATATGTCGTCCTTGGCTATGAAAATATTGCCGATGATGAATATACTTCCCTTTTCAGCTATGTACTGGATGTAGAATTGGACAGCGAATTTTTCCCGTTCCTCTACCCGAATCAATACGTAGACTTCACAGAAGACTCCGAGGCTGTTCAACTGGCCGCTGCGCTTTCCGAAGACGCCGCCACGGATATCGATGCGCTGAACGAAATTTATGACTATGTGATCAGTCATATTGTATACGATGACGAGAAAGCCGCAACAGTAGAGACCGGCTATCTCCCTGATATTGATGAGACGCTCGCGACCGGCACTGGCATTTGCTTTGACTATGCTGCTTTGACGGTCGCTATGCTGCGTTCCCTGTCCATTCCTGCCAAACTCGCGATCGGCTACAGCGGAGATTACCTTCACGCGTGGATTGATGTCTACATCGAATCCAAAGGATGGATAGAAAATGCCATTCAATTCAGCGGAGAGGACTGGACCCTCCTGGATCCGACCCTTTCTGCATCCGGAAGCGACGCAGATTCTGTAAATGATTACGTCAGAGACAGCGATAATTATACAGTGTTATATGTTCGGTAACCCATAGCAGCAGGCTGCCCTTTTTCTGATTTATGTTATTTCAGGTAACCATTACAGTTATTGTTTCAGTTCCTGCAGATATAAAAGGTAACCTGGTAAATATTCCACTGCATTTGTAAGGAGGCATCCTATGCGACAGGTTTTGAATAACGAAGAACTGGCTTTTCTGTCGAGGCAGCTCGCAATGATACTGCATTCTGGCATCTCCACTCTGGAAGGCATTTCCATATTAAAGGAGGATTCCCCCGCCGGTGAGGGGCAGGAAATTCTGAGCGAAGTTTACAATGCCCTTGAAGAGAATGGCGATCTGGCAGAAGCCATGCGCGGCACGAACTGTTTTCCGGACTATTTCGTCAAAATGACAGAAATCGGAGATCGTTCCGGCGAATTGGAGGATGTCATGCGCTCCCTCTCGACCTACTATGAGCGTCAGCAGGCACTGAATGAAAACATCCATGACGCGCTCACATGGCCGCTCATCCTGTTAGCCATGCTGTTTGCGGTGCTTGCCGTCCTGATGTCTCAGGTCATGCCGGTCTTCAGGGAAGTCTTTGAACAGCTTGGCATGGAAATCTCCGGCGTCACATCCGTCGCCTTTCGCCTTGGTAATGCCATGCAGTGGATCTCGGCAGTTGTTCTGATACTGTTTGTAGCAGCTGTCATACTGGTATTATTTTCCCTGAAAAATACATTCCTGCGCAGCCTGGTTATGGGACTTTTGAATCATCTGCCACTGGTGCGCACAGTCAACGAGCTGCTGACCTGCTCCCGCTTTTCCCATACACTCTCCCTCGCATTTCACAGCGGACTGGATATGGGAGAAGGCTTTACTCTGGCCGCCGATCTGATAGACGACCCCGCCGCCAGAGAAAAGCTGCAGAAGGCATCCTTACAGATGGACGAAGGACAGGATTTCGGGGAAGCCCTGCGCGATTCCGGTATTTTTTCCGGCCTGAATGCCCGCATGGCGTCCATCGGCTTTCGTACCGGCGCCGCTGAGACTGCTCTGAAGGAAATCTCCCTGCGCTGCCAGGACGAAGCAGACGCACGCATCCAGTCCGCCGTCAGCGCGATTGAACCGGCCATCACAGCCATTCTCTCCATCCTGACCGGACTGATTCTGGTATCTGTCATGCTGCCCTTACTTGGCGTTATGTCAAATATTGGTTAACTGTTTCGAGGAGGCTCCAATGAACCGTTTTGCAAAAGAAAAAAACGCACGCTCTGACGCGTCAGCTCCTGACCGGGGCTGCCATTTTTGCGTGTGCCGCAGGACTTCTCATATATGGCACAAACGAGATCAGCAATACCGTCAGTACCGAACAGGCGAAAAGCCTGCAGACCGCACTGACGCGCAGCGCGGTACAATGCTACGCAACAGAGGGCAGTTATCCGGAAAGCCTGGATTATCTCTGTGAGCATTACGGAATTACCTGGGACTTGGAAAAATATGTAGTAAACTATGAAATACTTGGCTCTAACCTGATGCCTGCCATCACCGTGATTCCGCTGTCCTGAGCTCCAGCTGTTTTCGCAGAAAGGAGAAAAAATCCATGTACCTGCGCCAAAAACAACACAGTACAAATACCCTGTTTACGTTTTTGCTGCTGCTTGTGTTCACATTGTTTGCGCTCTTACTGGCCGGTACCGGAGCGGTCGTATATCAGAATAGTGTGGCCAGCCTGGACGAAAATTATACCTCTCGCACTGCGATCGCCTACGTTGCTGAAAAAATACGCCAGTACGATTCCGAAGGGCAGATTTCTTTCTCTTCAGTAGAAGACATTCCGGCGCTCGCACTTCACTCAGAGGCAAACGCGACGACTGCTACGATCACCTACCTCTTTTTCTACGATGGCTCACTTTGTGAACTGTATGTGCGGGAAGAAACCACCCCGACAGTCCTGATGAGTACCGCAATCGTTGAATTATCCGACTTTACAATTGAGCAGGATGAAAATCTGCTGCGTGTAACCGCCATCAGCACAGATGGCAAAGAAATGTCTCTGCTGATCCATCCAGTCAACGTGGAAGACGGAAACGGAAAGGAGGCACTGGCAGTACCGTGAAAAAACAAGCTTCTAATTCATCACGCCTGTTTTTTATTGAATTTCTGATCGTACTGTTTTTTTTCCTGATCATCGGCACCGTCTGCCTGCGCGTCTTCGCGGCAGCTTACAGCGTCACCCGCGACGCGAATGCCCTCGCGAACGCGCAATCCACGGCAGCCTCCATCGCAGAAGTTCTGGAAGCCGGAGAGAACATCGAAAAATACTTTCCGGAAGCCATGCTGATCTCAGAATCAGAAACACTTGTTTCAGGAGAAGATGACAGCCAGACAGCCATTTATGAAATCACCTACAACAGCGAATTTCAGGAAAGCGACGCCAATAACGCCTTTTACACACTGAATCTGGCGGTCACTGCAGAAGACCATAATCAAACCGCTCAAATTACAGTCGTCGATCGGACAGGAGAGACTCTTTATGAGTTGTCCGTGACTTATCATCTGTCACTGACAAGGGAGGAGGCACTCACATGAAACGAACTGCCGGCATTTCCCTGATGCTGCTGATTTTTCTCTCTCTGTGTCTGATTACTTTCTCCCTGCTCTCTCTCTCCGGCGCGACCGCAGATGAAAAGCTGAGTCAGGAAACGGCGGACCGCACCACCGCTTATTACGAGACAGTCACTTTGGCCAATAAAATACTGGAAGAAATCGACACACAGCTTGCTGTCACACTAAAAGACACCACAAATTCTGAAAATCCAGAAGAAGCCTACCTCGCCGCCTGTGCAGAGATCACCATCTCCGGGAGGGAGCTCACATGGACAACATCCGAATCGGAAAGCAGCGATACAGACGACACCGATTCTTCAGACTCTGAAAAAAATAATACTGGCGGCAACGACAACGCCTCATCTGTGACCTTGTCTTACGATGTCTCAATGACTGACGACCAGCACCTGCACGTGGAGCTTTCCGTCAGCTGGCCGGAAGAGTCATCTGATACTCTTTATCAGATCACTTGCTGGAAAATAGTCACTACACAGGACTGGACACGCGACACGAGTCAGAACCTTTACCGCACTAACGAAAATCGATAACCAGCCCGCAGCGATGGAGTACGACTCACAAATACTGTCGGCGCACGGTTACTTCGCAGAAATGAATCAAACAGATTTGAGGTGAATTTCTCATGAATATGAATATTACTTCCTTTTTAAAATCCGCGGCGGAAGCGGAAGCATCTGATGTCTTCATCGTTGCCGGACTGCCTGCTACCTACAAAGTAAAAGGCACTCTGCACCGCATTGGCGACCGCCTGATGCCAGCTGACACAGAACAGCTGATCCGCGAGATCTACCAAATGGCCGGCAACCGCTCCATAGAGCATTTTTTCATCAGCGGCGACGACGACTTTTCTTTTGCCGTGCCCGGGCTTTCACGATTCCGTGTCAGTACCTACAAACAACGCGGTTCCCTCGCCGCCGTCATCCGCATCATCGCATTCGACCTTCCGAAACCGGAAGACCTCCATATTCCGCCAACCGTCCTTTCGCTCGCTTCCGCAACCAAAGGACTGATTCTGGTCACCGGTCCGGCCGGGAGCGGAAAATCTACCACCCTCGCCTGCCTCGTCGACCGCATCAATTCCTCCCGCGAGGGGCATATCATTACACTGGAAGACCCGATCGAGTTCCTTCACCGGCACAAGGAAAGCATCGTCAGTCAGCGTGAAATCTCGACCGACTCAGAAGACTACCTGAAAGCACTGCGCGCTTCTCTGCGTCAGAGTCCGGACGTCATCCTGCTTGGTGAAATGCGCGACCACGAGACCATCCAGACCGCTATGACAGCGGCGGAAACCGGCCACCTCGTTCTCTCCAGCCTGCACACCATCGGCGCGGCTAATACCATCAGCCGTATCATTGACGTGTTCGAGCCATCCCAGCAGCGTCAGATTTCTATCCAGCTTTCCATGGTACTGCACGCTGTTATTTCTCAGCAGCTTGTGCCAGCCATTGACGGCAGCCTGCTTCCGGCCTTTGAAATCATGATCATGACCCCCGCGATCAGCAATATGATCCGCGACAACAAAACACACCAGATCGAAGGCGTCATCTACACCTCCGCCAGGGACGACATGATCTCTATGGACAACAGCCTGCTTCATTTATATAAAGAAAGGAAAATCACGGCTGAGACCGCGCTGCAATACTGTACCAATATCGAAATGATGAAGAAAAAACTATAATATGTTCCCGTACGTACTTCACAGCAAGTGTGAAGTAATGTACGGAATAATCGCACATTCTCTATGACACGCCAGGAGGGCACCATGATTTTATATGAAGATAAAGAAATTCTCGTCTGCCACAAGCTGGCCGGCATCCCGGTGCAGAGTGCTTCCGTACGAGAAAAAGATATGGTCAGCATATTAAGAAATCATCTGGGAGACGACGTCTATGTTGTCCATCGCCTCGATCAGCCGGTGGAAGGCGTCCTTGTTTTTGCAAAAAAACAGAAATTCCGCCGCCAGACTGAGCCGCCAGATCACAGATGGCAGTATGCGAAAAATATATCAGGCAGTGGTAGAAGTACAGCCACAGGCCGATTTCGCAATAAAATCGGAATCCGAAGCAATCAAAAACGGTAAAACCACCCCCTGGATTACTCTTGTCGATTATCTGGCAAAGGATGGGCATAATAATCGCTCCTTTGTTACAAAAAAAGAAGCGAAAAATGCAAAACGCGCAGAGCTGAAATACCGGGTTTTATCACCTGAAATTTCTGAGTCGGAAACCACTCATGTAAAGCTTGTGCTCGTAGAAATCGAACTGCTGACCGGACGGCACCATCAGATCCGGGTACAGATGGCGCACGCAGGATTGCCTCTTGTCGGCGACCGCAAATACAACCCAAACGATAATTTCTCATCGTCACTTGCCCTCTGCGCAGTATCACTTACCTTCCGACATCCGGCGACAAATAAACGGATGACATTCGAAGTGCAGCCGCAGGCTGACGCGTTTACTATATTATGATACAAAGGACAACCCCCCCGCTGGCCATATCTCACATCTTGAATCGATACCCGACTCCCCAGATCGTTTCGATGTACTCTGGTTTGGAAGACTGGCGTTCGATCTTTTCGCGGATTTTTTTGATATGCACGGTGACAGTCGCAATATCGCCGACAGATTCCATATCCCAGATCTCACGGAAGAGTTCTTCTTTGGTGAAGACATGGTTCGGATTCTGGGCGAGGAATGTGAGAAGGTCGAATTCCTTCGTCGTAAAGTTCTTTTCTTCACCGTTAATCCACACGCGGCGCGCAGTTTTGTCGATCTTGATCCCACGAATCTCGACGATGTCATTTTCCTGGACATTACTATTCACCAAGCGCTCATAGCGCGCCAGATGCGCTTTTACACGTGCCACCAGTTCGCTCGGGCTAAATGGCTTAGTCATATAGTCATCCGCACCCAGACCCAGACCGCGAATTTTATCGATGTCATCCTTCTTTGCGGATACCATGATAATAGGAAGATTCTTTTTTTCACGGATCTGCCTGCAGATCTCAAATCCGTCAATTTCCGGCAGCATCAGATCCAGAATAATCAGGTCATATTCTTCTTCCAAAGAGCGTTTTAATCCTTTTTCACCAGAAGCTTCTATTTCAACCTCGAAACCCGACAGTTCCAGATAATCCTTCTCCAGATCAGCGATCGCATCTTCGTCCTCTACAATCAAGATTCTGCTCACACAAATTTCTCCTTCCATTTCCTGCAGTTATTCGTTTTTTTGATTCTCACTGCTTCTTCGCGCATCTCTCCGGCTTTTTGCATCTCACTGTTGTGCGGAATTGTTCAGCACATATTTTCTGATAAGAAAATGCATCGTAGTCCCTTCTCCCACTTTACTGGTCGCCCAGATACGGCCACCATGGTCTTCTATGATCTTCCGTACAATAGAGAGACCAATGCCACTTCCTCCCTGGGAGGAGTTGCGTGAAAGATCCGTACGGTAAAAACGATTAAAGATATTCACGAGGTCTTTGTTCTCAATTCCTTTGCCGTTATCCTCGATCTCAGCCTGTACGTAATCCCCGGCATCGAAAACGTGCAGCTGTACTTCTTTTCTGGGCTTATCCATATATTTGATGGAATTGCCGATAATATTATTAATGACACGCTTCAGCTGCTCCGCATCTGCAATCACAAGAGTGCCAATCTCTACGTTGTTAATATAAGAAAAGCGAATCTCCCGCTCGTGCATTTCCAGACCAACTTCTTCCGCACAGTCGTCAAAATACTCAACAGCATCAATTTTATTGAAATTGTAAGGGATACGGTTGGTGTCGATTTTGGAATAAAAGGTCAGCTCGTTGATCAGCCGATCCATATCGTTCGCCTTAATATAGATCGTGCGGATATAGCGGTCCATTTTCTCCGGCGTATCAGCAACGCCGTCCATGATCCCCTCAACATACCCCTTCACAGCTGTGATTGGAGTCTTCAAATCATGAGAAATATTGCTGATCAGCTCCTTGTTCTGACGGTCGAAGGATTCTTTTTCCTCCTCCTGCATCTTCAGCTGCCGCTTCATATCATCAAAATCCCGGCACAGCATGCTGATCTCATCATGGCCTTTTACTTCAATCTCGAAATCAAAATCCTTCTCCTTGATCCGGTGCGTCGCCTCACTGAGTTTTTTCAGCGGGACATTAACCCCCGTATAAATCCAGATAATCATAATAAATGCAGTAAAAACAAGAATCACCGCTACTGCAAGCACCAGATTCTGAAACAGCTTCGCAGTTTGCCTCACAATTCTTCCAACGGGGGACACGATGAAAATACTTCCCTCAGAGCCATCCTCAAATTCCACATCCAGCTGGCGCACAAAAGCCTGCGTATCCTCACCAATATAAGTACTGACGTCGGTAACTTCTCCTGCCTCGTGAAAAGATGGCAGATTTTCCAGTATGGAAGAAACCTCCACCTCTTCATTTAAACCATTATAATACAGTTCCTCACCCAGTCTCACCAGTAAGTAAGAATAACGTTCGGAAAGCTCTCTATTGATTGCATCGAGATATTCCGTATCCAGAAACACTTCTACATCATCCGCAATCTGCTCCTGCAGCTTCTCGTAAACCTCCTGTGTAGAATTACTGATGATTTTCATCGAATCCGTAATACTGTCCAGCGTAATCGTGACACCATAATTGTTCTGCACTGCGACACGATACCTTGTAAAACTCAACAGAATGATACCAAACATCAGAAACGGCACCATGATAATGATAAAAAAGGCTATAACCAGCCTGGTCTTTAATTTCATTCACTCACCCTTATCTACATGGCAGAAAGCCCTAAGAACCTGTTCCCTCATGAATACAGTCATATTTTTTTCCATGACCTGCTTCCATAGTATAGCATATACAATGTTGTATTTCATCTAAAGAAAGACGAACATTTCTAAAATTTTTATAAAAAAGATAGGGAAGCCATGCCCCCTATCCTTTCCATATGGAATATTCCAAACCTGTTCAACTATTACAGATAATTCCGCAGCGCCTCCGCGCGGTCGGTCTTCTCCCACGGAAGATCCAGATCGTTTCTGCCAAAATGCCCGTATGCCGCAGTCTGTTTATAAATCGGGCGGCGCAGATCCAGCATTTTGATGATACCCGCCGGGCGAAGATCAAAATTCTCGCGAATGATCTCCGTCAGCTTTTCATCAGAAACCATCCCCGTTCCAAAGGTATCTACCATAATAGAAGTCGGACGCGCAACACCAATCGCATAGGAAAGCTGAATCTCACATTTCGACGCCAACCCTGCTGCAACAATATTTTTCGCCACGTAACGTGCCGCGTAAGCGGCAGAACGGTCTACCTTCGTGCAGTCCTTGCCGGAAAAAGCGCCGCCGCCATGCCGCGCATAGCCGCCGTAGGTATCCACGATAATTTTACGCCCAGTCAATCCAGAATCCCCATTTGGTCCACCCACAACAAAGCGTCCGGTCGGATTGACAAAAAATTTCGTATTCTCGTCAATCATATCTGACGGCAGAATCACATCAAACACATTCTTTTTGATATCTTTATGAATCTGCTCCTGGGAGACCTCCGGATCATGCTGCGTGGAGAGTACCACCGCATCCAGGCGGAATGGCTTTCCTTTTTCATCGTATTCCACCGTCACCTGTGTCTTTCCGTCCGGGCGAAGATACTTCAGCGTACCGTCCTTACGTACCTTCGTCAGCTGACGCGCCAGCTTATGTGCCAGAGAGATCGGATATGGCATATACTCCTCCGTCTCATTCGTCGCATACCCGAACATCATACCCTGGTCGCCTGCGCCGATCGCCTCGATCTCATCATCGCTCATGCCTTTCTCAGCGTCAAACGATCCAGAGTCGGCTTCTTTTACATCATTTACACCAGCTACCGCTTTGTCCACACCAGATCCGGTCCGTGCCTCCAGCGCCCGATTCACACCCATCGCAATATCCGGCGACTGTTCATCGATCGCCGTGATCACTGCGCAGGTATCCGCGTCAAACCCAAATTTTCCCCTGGTATAACCAATCTCGCGTATCGTATCACGCACAATCTTCTGAATATCCACATAAGCCTTTGTCGAAATCTCACCCATCACCAGCACCAGCCCGGTTGTAGTCGCCGTCTCACAGGCCACCCGGCTCATCGGATCCTGCTCCAGCAGCGCATCCAGAATTGCGTCTGAAATCTGGTCACAAATCTTATCCGGATGCCCTTCTGTCACAGATTCAGAAGTAAATAAAAACCGATCCATTTTTTTCATCCTTTCTGTTCATGTCTGTTTTTCTCCGTTGCCAGATAATATCCCGGTTTTCCTGATTCTCTCACGTAAAGTTTCTGATTAAAAAAAGTCCACCACAAAGGCGGACTCAATATTCAATCATCAAATCCCCTTATTGTTCGAGTTTACTCGCTCAGGTTGGCACCTTCCGACTGGCCATGCACGAATGATCACGTCTATCCTGTCCGACAGACCTGTCATGTCAGATGAACCTCGCCGGGGTTGCCGTGGCTTCACAGATCCTATGTATCTCCACCACTCTGAATAAGAGAAAAGCATCATTAAATTGTACAGGCTATAAGGTACTGCTATTTTTCTGTCTTGTCAAGGGTTTTTTCCCTTCTTTATGGTGACAGAATCGCGTTATTGTGGTATTTTTGTAATAGTACAAACCAATGCTTCTCACTCGCTGCGAAGTATATACGAAATCCTGTAATCATTGTAAGGAGGAACGCACTCTATGAAAAATAATGTAATCATCTTTTTTACAGACCAGCAGCGGGCGGATACGACTGGCGCACATGGTAATCCATGCGGACTGACACCAAACTTTGACCGGACGGCAAAATACGGTACGTTCCCGGAGCTTTCCTATACCCCGCAGCCTCTATGCGCGCCGGCAAGGGCAGTTTTGCAGACAGGAAAATACGCTACCACCACCGGCTGTTACCGCAATGAGATTCCTCTGGATCCGCATGACCACACACTTGCCTGGTATTTTAACCGGGCCGGATATGACACCGGATACATCGGAAAATGGCACCTTAGTATGGAACCGGGCGCTGTACCGGAAAAATGGAGAGGTGATTATTCCTATTTTCTCGGCGCGAACGCGCTGGAGCTCACCTCCCAGCCATACAACACGGTCGTTTATGACAACGATGGAAAAGAAGTAAAACTGCCCGGCTATCGGGTAGACGCTCTGACGGATGCGTCGATCCGCTATATTGATGAGCACAAGAACCGGCCGTTTTTCCTCATGCTATCGTTTCTGGAACCGCATTTTCAGAACAGCAACGACAGTTATCCGCCTCCTGACGTCGACTACGACGCAAAATATTCCTATATGCCTGCGGATCTGGCGGCTTTGGGCGGCACATCCTGGCAAAGCATCAGCGGCTATTATGGAATGGTCAAACGGCTGGATCAGGCATATGGCCGCGTCCTGGACGCGCTGAAAAGCCTTGGCCTCTCCAAAAATACCATTGTACTGTTTGCTTCAGACCATGGCTGCCATTTTAAAACCAGGAATTCCGAGTACAAACGCTCCTGCCATGAGAGCTCCATCCGTATTCCCATGGCGCTGACAGGCGGTCCGTTTACTGGCGGGGGAACCATCCGGGAGCTGGTCGGTCTGGAGGATATGGCGCCCACACTTCTGGACGCCTGTGGCATTCCTGTACCAGAGGATATGCAGGGACACTCTATTCTCCCACTGGTTTATCACAGAGAGACAGACTGGAGAAAGGAAGCGTTTATCCAGATCAGCGAATCTCACGTCGGCCGGGCTCTGCGGACACATCGGTGGAAATACGCCGTCGCAGCGAAAGAAAAAGATGGCTGGAATGACAGCTGTTCGGACGTATACGAAGAGACAGAGCTCTATGATCTGGAGCATGATCCCTATGAACTGACCAATCTGATTGGCTACGGCTCACACAGAAAAGTCGCTGATCTTTTGTGTGAACGTCTGAAAGAACGGATGGAACAGGCGGGAGAGCATCGTCCACAGATCCGAAAAGCAGATATTCTTGTTCCGGCAAATCAGACGGCGAGAACGGTATTTCCGGGAGAGGAGTACGAGTAACAGATGAAAACACTCAGTCTCTTAATTAAGCCGGCATCCGGCCTGTGCAATATGCGATGCGACTATTGTTTTTACCGCGCTGAAGTCGCGAATTTAAGCAACGCTGTTCAAACGCATGGCAGTTCTTCTATTGACGACGCAACAGGCAGCCAGACATATACGAATGAGCTTTTTCATCCTTTTGAACAGCAGATAATGAGCAGTGAAATGATAGAACTGCTGATCCGTAAAGCATGTGAGAATACCAGCGAGTCGCTTCAGATTGTCTTTCAGGGCGGTGAACCTGCCGTGGCTGGTCTGGACTTTTTTCAGAAATTCACGGATATGATGGAAAAAACGCGCAGACGAAGGCTGCGCGTCAGCTATGCCTTTCAGACAAATGGACTGCTTTTGGACGAGAAATGGGCCGAATTGTTTTTAAAATATCATTTTCTGATCGGCCTTTCTTTTGACGGAACAGATAGCCTGCACGACCGCTGGCGAACCGATACGGCCGGAAAAGGGACAGCCTCACGCGTCCTCTCCTCCTGGCGGCTGCTGCAGGAAAAACACATTGATGTCAATCTTCTCTGCGTCGTGACCAGACAGATGGCCGCTAAGCCGGAAAAAAGTTTACCGATATCTGAAAAATATGGGAGCGGAGTATCTGCAATTCATCCCCTGTATAGAATCCGCCAGGCAAAGACAAAGCCGGAAAACAAATACTTACCAGACGCCTGATGCATATCAGAATCCTCTTCCGGTGCAGGAAGCACCGGAATGGGCGCTTCGAACGAAGTATTACGCATATTTTCTTAAAGGACTGTTTGACCTCTGGTATCGAGAATGGAAAAACGGCAGCTATAT
>JAJBUL010000054.1:12823-38422 GCA_020860365.1 Clostridiales bacterium
CTGCGGCGAATGCGGGGGCTATCTGGTAGTGGAAAATGACGGCAGCGTCTATCCCTGCGATTTTTACGTAGAAAATACCGGGTGGCTGGGAAATCTCTCCGACACGTCCATAGAAGAACTGCTGTCCGGGAAAAAAATGCAGACCTTTTTAAGTGAATCACGGAAATACCGTGAAAACAGCAGGTGTACGGCCTGTAACTATTATATGCTCTGTCGGGGCGGCTGCCGTCACGACTGGATTTTCACGCAGCAGAATCCGGAACAACAAACCAACTATTTTTGTGAGGCCTATCAGGATTTCTACAGATACGCGATGTCGCGCCTGCTGGAAATTGCGCAGGCTGAGCGCATGGCATTGTTGCGACCATAGCTAAACTTTTTCTAAAATTCCTTAAATTTTCAGATATTGGTTGACAAAAAAATGCCAATTTGCAATAATGCAAAAGAAAATAATACAACAGCTTAGAACAGCAGGTGGTCGGTAGCCTGTTGTTCTGACTTCACTGGAGTCAAATAGCCCGATACAAGCATACGAGGCATCAAATTTGCGGCGATGCAAGCATCGGGGCTACTTGACCTTCGCGGGAATAAAGGAAAGGTGCAAATATGCTGGAGTTAAAATCAATTAAAAAGGATTACCTTGCCGGTGAAAACACCGTCCACGCGCTGAAGGGAATTGACCTGAAGTTCCGCAGCAGCGAGTTTGTGGCAATTTTAGGGCCATCCGGCTGCGGCAAGACCACGATGCTGAACATCATCGGCGGCCTGGATCAGTATACGGAAGGTGATCTGATCATCAACGGTGTTTCTACCAAAAAATATAAGGACAGGGACTGGGATACTTACCGCAACCATTCCATTGGTTTCGTGTTCCAGAATTATAACCTGATCCCCCATCAGACAGTGCTGCGTAACGTCGAGCTGGCGCTGACGCTCGCTGGCGTCTCGAAAACAGAGCGCCGCGAGCGTGCAAAAGCGGCTCTGGAGGAAGTAGGCCTTGGCAATCAGCTGCACAAACGTCCGAACGAGATGTCCGGCGGGCAGATGCAGCGTGTGGCCATCGCCCGTGCGTTGGTGAACAATCCGGACATCATCCTTGCGGATGAGCCGACCGGCGCTCTGGATACCGAGACAAGCGTGCAGGTGATGGAGATTCTGAAAAAGATTTCTCATGACCGTCTGATCATTATGGTCACACACAACCCGGAGCTGGCAGAGCGTTATTCTTCCCGTACCATCCGTATGCTGGACGGCGAGATTAAGTCTGATTCCATGCCGCTGACCGCGGAAGAAATCAAGCAGGAGACGCAGCGCGATCATCAGAACCGCATCCGCAGCGGCAAGACGAAAAAGCCCTCTATGTCGCTTTTTACCTCTTTCGGCCTTTCCCTGCGGAACCTGACGACAAAAAAGGGGCGCACCATTCTGACCGCCTTTGCGGGAAGCATTGGTATCATCGGCATCGCTCTGATCCTTTCTATCTCCCAGGGGCTGACTTCCTATATTGATGAGGTCGAGGAGGATACCCTTTCCTCCTACCCGCTGACGCTGGAGGCGGAAACCATTGACATGAGTTCTCTTATAGAGACCTTTATGAACGTTACCAACACATCTGTAGAGCATGAAAACGACGCAGTCTACCAAAAAGCCGCTCTTCAGGAAATGTTGAACGCGATGAATAACCTGGAAGAAAGTGAGAATGACCTGGCTTCCTTCAAAGCCTATCTGGAAGAGCAGCTGGCAGATGAAGAATCCAATCTTTATGATGCATTAAGCGGCATCCAGTACACCTATGATCTGGATCTGGCCGTTTACACCAAAAATGTGGACGGTGAAATTGAAGAATCTGACGTGACCAATTTTCTCATGAATATTATGGCCAGCTACATGGACCTCGATTCTGAGACAATGTCCTCCCTGATGGGCGACGCGGAAAGCTCTTCCATGTATTCCTATTCCGCCATGAGTACAATGTCTGACTCCATCTGGCAGAAAATGCTCTCTGGCAAGGACGGCTCTTATGTAAATGACGTTCTGGAACGGCAGTATGATCTGGTCTACGGCTCCTGGCCAAACAGCTATGACGAAGTCGTTCTGGTTCTGGATAAAAACAATGAAATTGACGATATGACGCTCTACGCGCTCGGCCTGATCTCCGAAGATACGATCATGGAGATCGCAAACGCGGTAAATGACGGCACCGAAGCAGAAATTGATGATACCTCCTGGACTTACGAAGAAATCTGTGAGCAGGAATACCGCGTCATTTTAAACTGCGACGCCTATTCCTATGACAGCACTACCGGCACCTACATCGACCTGCGTGAGACAGAAAGCGGTCTTCAGTATCTCTATGACAACGCTCTGACGCTGAAAGTAGTCGGCGTCATCCGGGCAAACGAGGACGCGACCTCCGCCATGCTCGATAACGGCATCGCCTATACAAGCGCACTGACCGAATATGTGATTGAAAAATCCAGAGAATCCGATGTAGCCGTTGCGCAGGTGGAAAATGAAACCACCGATGTGCTGACCAATCTGCCTTTTGCAGACAGCAGCGACAGCCTCTCCGATGAAGAAAAACAGGAAGCATTCCTTTCCTATATTGAGGGATTATCAGATGAAGACAAGGCAGAAGCCTATATGGAAATCATGAGTATCCCCTCCGACGAACAGCTCGAAGCATCTGTCAATGAAGTGATGGCGAACTATACCATCGATATCATGCGTGAGTCCATCACCCAGTCTCTGATGTCCGAGATGAGCCTGGACGAAGAGACCGCTGCCGAATACGTGGAAAGTATGAGTGACGAAGACATAGAGACTCTGTTCACACAGGCCATCGAAGCACAAATTACTGAGCAATATGCCACACAGGTAGCACAGCAGCTCGCCTCTATGAGTACCGAAGAACTTGCTGCTGCTCTTGACGCAGTCGTGGAATCCTACACCGCAGAAGAATGCGCAGAATACTACGACAATGTCATGGAATTTTCTGACAGCACTTACGAGGATAACCTGCTCAAGCTGGGCTACATTGATCTGGACAGTCCTTCCTCGATCAATCTCTACGCCTCCTCCTTTGAAAACAAGGATGTGGTCGAAGATGTGATCGCGGAATACAACGAAGGTGTCGACGACCTGCAGCAGATTCAATACACCGATTACGTCGGCATCATGATGTCGTCCATCACGACCATCATCAATGCGATCACTTACGTGCTGATCGGCTTCGTAGCAATTTCCCTGGTTGTATCGTCCATCATGATCGCCGTCATCACCCTGATCTCCGTACAGGAGCGCACGAAAGAGATCGGTATCCTGCGCGCAATCGGTGCCTCCAAAGGCGACGTGTCCAGCATGTTCAATGCCGAAACCGTTATCATCGGATTCTGTTCCGGCATCCTGGGCGTAGTTGTGACCATACTGCTCTGCATCCCGGTTAACTACCTGATTCACACAGCCACCGGCATCACCAGCCTGAACGCTTACCTGCCGACCGAGGCCGGCGTCATCCTGGTCATCATCAGCGTCGTGCTGAACCTGATCGCCGGCGTCATCCCATCACGGAGCGCCGCCAAGAAAGATCCGGTTGTTGCGCTGCGGACAGAGTAAATCTCCTTTTTCCAATCTTAATCGAGTAGAAGGCAATTTTTTCACCTTCTACTCGATTATTTTCTTTCTATTCTTGACACAGAAGTCCTAATAATGTATAATGAATGTACAATAATTTGTACAAATTATTGTACAGGAGGTAATGTATATGTTAGCGATAAATTATTCCACAATGCGCAATAATCTAAAAAGCTACTGTGACACTGTCTGTGAACAGAACGAAACAGTAATTGTTACACGTAAGGAAGAAAAAAATGTTGTCCTTATCAGTCTGGACAAATACAATCAAATGATGAAGATGTTAAAAAATGCTGAATATCTCTATACCATAGACAGAGGAATCGAACAATTAAAAGCCGGCAAAGGACAACAACATGAATTGGAAAACCTGAACCACTGCGCTATAGAAAAGCATGGAGTCGAAGAATAGATTTGGAAAATAGGCTGGTTTATGATATCGATGAGCAAGGCTTTCTATGGATCATCAGATGTAGAGGACACTATGAAGACTAAAACGCTTTACTTGTTCACATCAACGCCCCAAAGCTAAATGTGTGGTGCTGATGTGAACTGTAATATTAAAATTATATATAACGATATTGATCACTATACTTCATACTTCAAAATAATTATCTTTTCACAAACCGCTCTACAATATACCGGTTCGCCTCCAGCTCCTGCGTATCATCCAGCGGGGCAAGTTCGCGCTCCCCGTACTTCTTCTCCAGCGCATTTCCTAACAAATAATCACAGATATGTGGATTCTTCGGCAGCAATGGTCCATGCAGATACGTCCCTACCACATTTTTATAAAGCACACCCTCCGCGCCATCCTTGCCATTATTTCCAAATCCAAACAAAACCTTCCCCAGCGGCCGGTTTTCTCCGATAAAGGTTCGCCCTCCATGGTTCTCAAACCCGACAATCGGATGCGGAAACGCCTCATTTTCAATCACAATATTTGAAATTAAACGCGGACTGCCCTGCTCCGTATATAAATCCACCAGAGAAAGTCCCTCAATCCGTCCGTCTGAGGTATCGTAATAATGTCCAAGCAGCTGATACCCGCCGCAGACTGCGATCACAGAACCTCCATCTTCCACATAGGCTCGAAAATTCGCCCCGATCGTCTTCAGCTTTTCGCACACCAGCATCTGCTCCCGGTCAGAGCCGCCGCCGAGCAGTACAATATCCAGGTTTGAAAAATCCACCTCGTCCGTGATCTGAAACTCTCTCACTTCCGCCTCAATGCCGCGCCACTCACAGCGTTTCTTCATACACTGTATATTCCCCCGATCGCCGTACAGATTCAGCAAATCCGGGTAAAGATGTCCGATTGTCAGCTTCATTTTCACTCCATCCCCGCCAATATATTCCTTGTAGAATACAACGCCGTATAATTCACCAGCACATATAGATTCCCGCATCCGTCCGCAAGACGCGCTTCTATCGCCTTCTTTACATCCCCAATCATCTCACATGAAATATTTACATACTTCATGCGCAGCCGCATATCCTGACATCGGATACCGCTGACCGTGATCGAATGAATACCTTCTCCCATAGTGGTTTGATTCGCTGATTTCTGTTCATTGGAATCAGCATTCATCTGACGCACGTTTGCTCCAAAACGGTCAAAATCCACATCCCACAGCCACGAAATATCTGTCCCGTCCTGTGCATTGTCGTTAATCACAATAATAATATCCTTCTCTTTTTTATCCTCCATCACAGCCGAGATATTCTGATTAAATCCGGCCGGATTTTTAGCCAGATTCAGGATCACATCCGTATTCTTGATATGAAAATGTTCCATCCGTCCGTTTTGCGGATGAAAAGCGGTAAGAACCTCCTCAAAATTTTCTAATCCAAGCCCTGCACTGCGTCCAGTCGCATAGGCAGCGAGAATATTATAAATATTATAAAACCCGTGATAGTTCGCAAAAATATGACGGCTCTCATACTGATGCACATTCCTGTCTGATTTCCTGTTTCCGCCGTCTGTTTTTACAAAACGATCCGTTTCTTCTCTATCGTTTTTTACAACACTCCCCTCCTCTGCCATCTGACAGTTTTCCAGTTTCTCCAGAACCTCAAAAGACAATCCTTCCGACATATCAATGTCGAATGCTTCATAGTCCACCGCCGGTCTGGTGAAATCGCAGTTCGGGCAGTTATATTTTCCGATCTGGCTGTAATGATAAAACTCATAATCCAGTCTCGCCCCGCACTTTTTGCAGAAGCGTCCCTCGCGGATTTCGTGCTGCTTTCCCTGTTCCTCTTCAGAGAATACTCGTTCCGTGATTCCGTAGGTAATATAGGCATGCCCGCGTTCCATCGCCAGATAAGCCGACAGAGCATCGTCCGCGTTCACGATAATCTTCATTTCCGGCGCCATCTGTATTGCGCGGTTCAGCATATCCATCGTGATATCAATTTCCCCATACCGATCGAGCTGGTCGCGGAAAAGATTTGTCAGCACCATATAATCCGGCTTCATGTGCGGAAAAACACGCAAGGTAGACGCCTCATCAATCTCTATGCAGGCATAGTCCGCGTCTAATGTCCCGTTATTTTTTGCCGCCAGCACAAAAGCAGCCACCACGCCCGCGAGCATATTCGAACCGGTATGGTTGCAGACAACCCTGTTATGCGCAGGTTCGCGCATGGAATTCCGGCTGCCCTGCTGCCTGTGCTCCACAGCTGTTGATGTTTCCTGCTCGATCGCAGAACACAGAAGATTATTCGTCGTTGTCTTTCCATTTGTGCCGCAGACCACAAAAATCTTCTCCCGCACCTGCCCTGACAGATCGCTCAAAATATTCGGATCAATCCTTAACGCGACCTTTCCGGCAAACGTCACTCCCTGTTTACCGGAAAGCCTGCACGCCGTGCTGATGATTTTCGCCGCCCATATGGCAATCATCCTGCGTATTTTCATCCTGTATCAGGCAATATATAGTAAATATCTGCCCTGCTCCTCCTTCTTCTGTTCCTCAATAAGCTTTTCTTTTTGTTTCCATCCAAATTCACTCATCCTCTGCTCCATCTTCCGGATCAGATAGTTTCAACTCTATCGCCTCTGCATTCTGCGAAGATGCGCCTGCATCTACTTTCGTAATACTCGCGACCTTATCCGCGCTGCCGGTTTCCTCGTTCACATCAAGATTCATCAGCTTCACGCCGCTCGCGACGCGCCCATTAATCGAAATATCCGCACAGGACATCTGAATGATAATGCCGTCCGTGCTGATCATCATGATCTCACTGTCACGGTTCACCGCCTTCGCACCAACCACATTGCCAGTCTTTCCGGTGATCTTATAGCACTTGATACCCTTGCCGCCGCGGCCCTGCGCTTTGAATTCACTCATCTCCGTCAGCTTACCAAGCCCATTTTCCGAAGCAATCAGCAGATATTCTCCCTGCACATCCAGCTGCATACCGACCACTTCATCGCCATCCTGCAGCGTCATGCCAATCACTCCCATCGAACTACGACCGGTGCTGCGAACGTCCGTCTCATGGAAACGGATACACATTCCGTATTTTGTCACAAGTAAAATGTCCTTTTTATTATCTGTAAATTTAACCTCAATTAATTCATCATCCTCACGGAGAGTGATGGCAGCAAGACCAGTTTTTCTCACAAACGCAAACTCGTTGATCGAGGTTTTCTTCACCAGACCATTCTTTGTCGCCATAAACAGATAGCTGCCCTCTTTGTATTCTCTGATCGGAATCAGCGCGCTGATCTTCTCATCCGGCTGCAGCTGCAGCAGATTCACAATCGCCGTGCCACGTGCCGTCCTGCTTGCTTCTGGTATCTCATACGCTTTCAGACGGTAAACACGTCCCTTATTCGTAAAGAACATCAGATAATGATGCGTTGACGTCATCAGAAGCTCCTCTATGTAATCATTTTCCAGCGTCTGCATCCCCTTGATGCCTCGACCGCCACGATTCTGACTCTTGAAATTATCCAGCTGCATACGCTTAATATATCCGAGATTCGTCATGGTAATGATCACATTTTCATTCGGGATCAGATCCTCTGCTGAAAATTCCGTCGCATCAAAGCCGATCGTCGTCTTTCTGTCGTCGCCGTATTTCTCCGCAATCACACTGATTTCTGTCTTAATCACGCCAAGCAGCAGCTTTTCGTCCGCCAGGATCGCTTTGTATTCATCAATTTTCTGCATCAGCTCTTTGTATTCTGATTCCAGCTTTTCGCGTTCCAGACCGGTCAGAGCCCGCAGACGCATATCCACAATCGCCTGCGCCTGTGCATCCGTCAGCCCGAAGTGCTCCATCAGACCCGTCTTTGCCGCCTGCGTATTCTGTGATCCGCGAATGATCCGAATCACCTCGTCAATATGATCCAGCGCGATCAGCAAGCCCTCTAAAATATGGGCGCGCTCCTGCGCCTTATTCAGATCGTACTTCGTTTTTCTGGTAACAACCTCTTCCTGATGCTTCAGATAAAGGCTGAGCATCTCATGAATGCTCATCACCTTTGGCTGCGTGCCGTCAAGCGCCAGCATAATAATACCAAATGTATCCTGCAGCTGCGTATGCTTGTACAGCTGATTCAGAATCACATTGGCATTCGCGTCCCGGCGCAGCTCAATATTAATCCGCATCCCTTCGCGGTTTGACTCATCCGTAATCGCGGTAATCCCGTCAATCCGCTTTTCCTTCACCAGATCCGCCATTTTCTCAATCAGGCGGGCTTTATTCACCATAAACGGAAGCTCCGTCACAATAATCCGGCTCTTCCCATTGCTCATTGTCTCAATATTTGTCACCGCACGAACGCGAATCTTTCCTTTGCCTGTCCGATAAGCCTCTTCAATGCCGCGCTTGCCTAAAATCTGCGCCCCTGTCGGAAAATCCGGACCTTTGATGCATTCCATGATCTCTTCAATCGATGTTTCTCTGTTTTCCTCCACGCGGTTGTCAATCATCTTCACCACAGCGGAAATAACCTCCCGCAGATTGTGTGGAGGAATATTCGTCGCCATGCCGACCGCGATCCCGTTCGAGCCATTCACCAGAAGATTCGGAAAACGCGCCGGCAGCACAGCCGGCTCCCGTTCTGTCTCATCAAAGTTCGGCACAAAATCCACAGTGTCCTTATTGATATCCGCCAGCATCTCCATCGAGATCTTGCTCAGACGCGCCTCCGTATACCGCATCGCCGCCGCGCCGTCGCCATCCACCGATCCAAAATTTCCATGTCCATCTACCAGAGGATAATGCGTCGACCACTCCTGCGCCATATTCACCAGTGCGCCATAGATTGAGCTGTCCCCGTGCGGATGGTACTTACCCATCGTATCACCCACGATACGCGCACACTTTCTGTGTGGCTTATCCGGTCCATTATTCAGCTCAATCATCGAATACAGCACTCGTCGCTGCACCGGCTTCAGTCCATCCCGCACATCCGGCAGTGCACGCGCCGCAATCACACTCATCGCATAATCAATATACGACTCCTCCATCGTTTTCTTAAGGTCTACTTCCTTTATTTGATCGAAAACATTATCTTCCAAAATCTATCCTCCTTCAGACAAAAGCACTTGTCATCAAATATCCAGATTCTTCACCTTGCGCGCATTTTCCTCAATAAACTCCCGCCGCGGTTCCACCTGGTCTCCCATCAGCGTCGTAAAGGTCAGATCAATCTCCGACGACTGCGCGTCGTCCATCATCACTTTTTTCAGAA
The DNA here is from genome assembly GCA_020860365.1 of Clostridiales bacterium. GTDB lineage: Bacteria > Bacillota > Clostridia > Lachnospirales > Lachnospiraceae > Choladousia. The sequence goes on from JAJBUL010000054.1 coordinate 22,170, forward strand.
TCCTTTTTTCCGGATCCATGGTTGTCTCCCACAGCTGCTCGGCATCCATCTCGCCGAGTCCCTTATAGCGCTGAATCTTATTATTCTGGTCGCGCCCGACTTCACTGATAATCGCCTGCAGTTCCTCATCGCTGTAGGCGTACCACACCTTCTTATTCCGCTCCAGCTTGTACAGCGGCGGCATGGCCAGATAGACATACCCCTGTTTGATCAGCTCCGGCATGAAACGATACAGGAAGGTCAGCATCAGAGTCGCAATGTGTGCGCCGTCCACATCGGCATCCGTCATGATGATAATCTTATGATAGCGCAGCTTTGTAATATCAAAATCCTCATGGATCCCCGTTCCAAACGCCGTGATCATTGCCTTGATTTCTGCGTTGCCATAAATCCGGTCAAGCCTTGCCTTTTCTACATTCAGAATCTTTCCGCGCAGCGGCAGAATCGCCTGCGTCGCGCGGCTTCTCGCTGTCTTTGCAGAGCCGCCTGCAGAATCTCCCTCTACGATAAAAATTTCACAGTTTGCCGGATCCTTATCCGAACAGTCCGCCAGCTTTCCAGGCAGCGCCAGTCCATCCAGAGCTGATTTTCTCCGGGTCAGTTCACGCGCCTTTCTGGCCGCCTCCCGCGCCCGCTGCGACATCACCGACTTTTCCACAATGGTTTTTCCAACCTGTGGATGCTGTTCCAGAAAAATTTTAAGCTGGTCAGTCACAACACTCTCTACCGCGCCGCGCGCCTCCGAATTACCCAACTTCTGTTTCGTCTGCCCCTCAAACTGCGGGTCTTCGATCTTGATACTGATGATCGCGGTCAGCCCCTCCCGGATATCATCACCCAGAAGATTCTGGTCGCTGTCGCGAATCAGCTTATTCGAACGCGCATAATCATTAAACGTTTTCGTCAGCGCGTTTTTAAAACCGGTCAGGTGCATACCACCCTCCGGCGTCGTAATATTATTCACAAAGCTATAACAGCTGTCAGTGTAAGAATCATTGTGCTGCATCGCCACTTCCACATAGACATTGTCCTTCATGCCCTCGCAGAATATGATATCCTCATACAGCGGCGCCTTTCCCTTGTTCAGATAAGTCACAAATTCCTTGATACCGCCTTCATAGTGGAACGACCGCTCTACCAGCTCCTCCTCCCGCTCATCGCGCAGTACAATTTTGATGCCTTTTGTCAGAAAAGCCATCTCGCGCAGACGGTTTTTTAAAGTGTCAAAATCAAACACGGTCTCATCAAAAATCGTGTCGTCCGGGAAAAATGTCACCACCGTACCCGTCTTCTCCGCTTCACAGTCTCCGACCACCTTCAGCGGATACATCACCTTCCCGCGTTCATAACGCTGCTGGTAAATCTTCCCTTCATGGAAAATCTGCACCTCAAGCCAGTTCGAAAGCGCGTTCACAACCGAAGCGCCCACGCCGTGCAGGCCGCCGGATACCTTATATCCCCCGCCTCCAAACTTTCCGCCCGCATGCAGCACCGTAAATACAACCTCCACTGCCGGAAGTCCCGCCTTGTGATTAATCCCGACCGGAATACCACGGCCATTATCCGTCACTGTCACCGAATTATCCTTATGAACCGTCACTGTAATATAATCACAAAACCCAGCCAGCGCCTCATCAATCGCATTATCCACAATCTCATATACCAGGTGATGCAGTCCTCTCGCCGAAGTGCTGCCAATATACATACCAGGACGCTTTCTCACCGCCTCCAGGCCTTCCAGAATCTGTATCTGATCCGCACCATATTCCGCAGCGTCCGCATCCAGTGAGCCGGCCTGGTCAAATTCCCGCTCTTTTTCTGCTTCCGAATTATTCGAAGAGTTCGCCGTCATTTCATCGTTCTCATTTGAATTTGAATGATCTGGCAGATCAAACACATTATCCATATTTACTTCATTTCCCGTACCTGTTGTACCCATTCCACTCCTCCTGCTGCCACCTGAAACAGCTTATTTATCTGAAAATTATGATTCACAAAATCATCCACACCCGTGCAGGTAATCATTGTCTGGATATCATGAATGTTATCCAGAAGATACCGCTGCCGATTGCTATCCAGCTCTGAAAGTACATCATCCAGCAAAAGTACCGGCTTCTCCCTGGTACTTTGCTTTACAATTTCGATTTCTGACAGCTTCAGCGACAAAGCTGCTGTCCGCTGCTGCCCCTGGGAGCCAAACTTTCGAATATCGACCCCATCCACCAGAAAACAGAGGTCATCCCGGTGTGGTCCGGCATTGGAAACCCTGGTATTGATATCCCTTTCCCGGTTCACACTTACCTTCCGCGCAAAATCCTCTTCTTCCACATCATTCTCATACTCCACCAGAAGCGTTTCCCTGCCGCCGGAAAGCTTTTCATGAATTGCTCCTGTCAGCTTCCCCAGTCTTTCCGAAAACTGCCTGCGAAGCCGGATAATCACCGTTCCATACTGTACCAGCTGCATATCCAGCACATCCAGGAGTGCGTCTGCGTCACGGCTGAATGCATAATCCTTCAGCAAACGATTCCGCTGTGCCAACACCTTATTATAACTCGAAAGATTAAAAAGGTAAATCTTATCTAACTGACAAAGCTCCATATCCAGAAATTTTCTTCGCTCGGAAGGTCCGTTTTTTATAATATTCAAATCCTCCGGAGAGAAAAAAATAAAGCTTCCAAGTCCCACCAGATCCGCTGCTTTCTTCACCGACGTGCCATTGATCGCGATCCCTTTTGACTTATATTTTTTTAAATGCATATCAATTCGCCAGGGGCTCTCCCCCTTTCGAATCTGCATCCGGATATGTGCCTCTTCCTCAGAAAACTGAATCATATCCCGATCACGTGTCCCTCTGTGGCTTCGTGTCGTACCGCACAGATACACTGCTTCCAGAATATTCGTTTTCCCCTGGGCATTATCCCCATAAAAAAGATTCGTTCCACTGTCAAACTCCAGCTCCAGACCGCTGTAATTCCGAAAATGATCCAGTTTTATTGATTCCACAATCATCTTGTTAGTCCCACGTCCTTATATCAGACTCCCTGGGCGATTTCTTAAAATGTTTCAGTTCACACCATAATCAGCTTTACGTTACCTTAAGACTCAACATAGCCCATATCATTCGTCACGCGAACAAATCCGGATTCTGACGTTCTCACATACAACCTCATCACCTGCATGCAGCTTCTTTCCACGCTGCAGCTCTGTCTGTCCATTTACCAGGACTTTACCGTCGAGAATCATAAACTTTGCGTCTACGCCGCTGTCCGCAATATGTGCGGCTTTCAGAGCCTGACCAAGCTTTATATATTCCTCTCGCAGCTTTATTTCCATTGTATCCATCTGTAAATTCCTTTCTGCTAACCGGGGCGTGGCAAATCACGTCCCTCCTCTATATCACACATGATACACGTGAGGCAACGCAGAGCCTGTCTGCAGGACGTAAATTTGCCTTGCCAAAGACCAGGCTTCCATTGCAGATCAGTCCACAAAATTTACAGGCAGTATCATATAATTATAATTTCCTGCCTCATCCCTTATAAAACATGGTGACTTTGTATTCATGTAATATATATCCACCAGCTCATCATCAATCACACGCAGTGCATCCAAAAGCAACCGCGGATTAAATCCAATCTTAATCGCCTTTCCTTCGTGTTCAACCTCAATGGAATCATTCAACGTACCAATCTGAGAGGAAATTTTCATATCCATCACGTGATCATCAATATTCAAAATAATCGGCCGGTTGTCCCCTTCTTTCACCATCAGGGTCGCCCGATCAATACAACTCATGAAATCCTGACGGTTAATTGTGATCTTTGTCTCGTAAGCATTGGAAATCATTTTATCTACCTGAAAATAATTGCCCTCAATCAGTCTGGAGACGACAATATTTTTATCAAAAGCAAATAAAATGTGATTTTTCGTTATATAAATATCTACTGTATCTTCCGTCCCTCCAGAAAGAATCTTGGAAATCTCACTTAAGGTTTTTCCCGGGACAATTACTTTTTTATCTTCATAAGGATCCTTCAGTTCAATATTTCGAATGGAAATACGGTGTCCATCCAGAGAAATCACACGCAATCGGTTTTCTTTGATATCAAATAACTCACCAGTAAGTACTTTATTGGAATCATTTGTAGCAATTGAAAAAATTGTCTGACGGATTACTTCCTTAAGAGTAAATTGTGAAAGGCTGATTTTATAATCCTTTTCTACAAAAGGCAGATAAGGAAAATCATCTGGTTCCAGTCCCATAATATTAAATTTTGCTTTTTCACAGGTAATTGTCACACTATTATTTTCATCTACTGATATTGTAACATCGTTTTCTGGAAGTTTTCTGATAATATCGAAAAAAAGTTTTGCGTCCAGAGCAATTACTCCCTTTTCACTGACAAATCCATTTATACTTGTCTCTATACCAAGTTCCATGTCATTTGCTGTAAATTTAATTTCCGAGGAAGAAGCGTCAATCAGAACACATTTCAGGATCGGCATGGTAGTATTGGAAGGAACCGCTTTTGTTACCGTATTAAGTGCCTTTATAAGGTCTGATTTGTTACATATGATCTTCATAATAAATACTTCCTTTCGTAAGTGATTTATGATTTTATTCCCGCGAAGCAACGAGCCAAGTAGCCGTGCTTGCACGGATATTTGGCGACTGCCGCGAGGGTCAAATACCCCGATGCTTGCATCGGGGTATTTGGCTTTCCGATTACGGCAACCTTCCGTAGTATGAAAAAGAAGCATTCGCGTACGTATACGTAATTATTAATTAAATAAAAAAATAAGTAGCCGTAATAATAAGGGCTGTGGATAAGTGTAAAACTCCGTTTTTCCCAGGCGGGCAGCAAAAAAACGAGAGGTAAAGCTCTGTGAGATCCCGCGGAAAATGACCGGGATAACAATTGATTTATCCACATACCCGGAATTTTACGAAAATAGATGGCTCCGGATGATTCAGAAACTTCAGAAAATTTTCCACAGGCATCCCCTTATTCTTCACAGGATATCCATCCTTTTTATGTGGATAAGTGGATAACTTTGTGGATAACTTATCCTGGATTAATCTTCTTTTTCAGGATTTCAATGATGTTCCTTGTGTTTTCAGAGGTCTTTATTTCATTGGCAATCTTTTTCTGGCCGTGAATAATTGTGGAATGGTCCCGTTTTCCCATAATCTCACCTACACGTTTGGTACCCGCGTTCGTCATTTCCAGGCACAGGTACATTGCGATCTGCCGGGGAAATACAATTTCTGAGCTGCGTTTACTGCCCTTTATATCTTCCGGTGTAACGTGGAAATGTTCCGCGACTATCGTGATAATCAGATCAGGAGTGATCTCTCGTTTGCTGTCCGGAGAGATGATATCCTGCAGGGATTCCTCCGCCAGAGCTACATTGATTTCTTTCCCCTCCAGACGGCTCATAGCTATGAGCTTGTTTAACGCGCCTTCCAGTTCACGGATATTGGATTTTACATTCATGGCAATGTATTTAATGACTTCATTGTCAATATTGTAACCGTCCATTTCCTCTTTTTTCTGCAAAATTGCCATTCTGGTCTCAAAATCAGGGGAGGAGATATCAGCAATCAGACCCCATTCAAAGCGCGAACGAAGACGAGCCTCCAGCGTCTCGATTTCTTTCGGCGGCTTATCGGAAGAAATAATGATTTGCTTCTTATTATTATGGAGTTCATTAAACGTATGGAAAAACTCCTCCTGGGTTGATTCTTTTCCTATAATAAACTGAATATCGTCAATTAAAAGGACGTCCACACTTCGATATTTTTCTCGAAATTTGGACATGGATGTAGCGTTGCCGTTACGGATTGCGTCAATAACCTCATTTGTAAACGTTTCACTGGTCACGTAGATTACGCGCCTGGAAGGATCCTCATTCAGGATAAAATGAGCAATCGAATGCATCAGGTGCGTCTTACCCAGTCCGGCGCCCCCATAAATATAAAGAGGATTGTACATACGTCCAGGCGATTCTGAAACAGCAAGTGCCGCCGCATGCGCAAATTTATTGTTGTTTCCGACTACAAAGGTGTCAAACGTATATTTCGGATTCAGACCCGCGCGCTCCGAGACCACTCTCTGGCTGTCCGCGGTATTCCCACCTGGAAATTTCTCCTTTACACCGTCATTTGACTGTTCGGCCTGCTCTGGGAGAATAAACCGGAGGTCATATTCTTTTCCCGTGTACTCTGCGATCGCTACTTTGAGCGGAAAAGTATACTTTTTTGTAATATAATCGACTCCGACCTGACCGGATGGCACAAGAATAGTTATTGTGTGATCCGTCACTGCGTGAATCAGAAGCGGTTGAAGCCAGGTTTTGAACGCAATGTCTGAAAGCTCATGCTCCTCTTTCACGGTAAGGAGTATGTCCTTCCACTTTTCTCTTAGTAAGTCCATATTTTATCTCCAAAAATCGATTTCTTCCTACGTTAATATTAAACCAAAATTGGTTAATTAGCAACGATTATTTCAAATTGAGCCGGAAATTTTACAGTGAACATCTCCTGCATTCCCCGTTCTCTTAGCACTCCGCAGATCCCTTCTCTGGGAATCTCATACAGAAGCCATGTGGATATGTGGATAATCATGTGGATAACTTGGGATAATCTTCGAATAAAAAGACAGAGGTAGACATAATTCGCGGAAAAGCAGAAAATAGAATGTGTGGTGTGAATAAAAGCATGCACCTTATAAACAATTCGAGAATCACTTAAAAATCAGGGGATTTCAGGAGGAATGGTATGTCCCGAAGTACAGTTTTGGGTTTATTTATCAACAAGTTATCCACAAAATGTGGAAAACTTACGTAAACTGAAATGGGTGGATAAAGTTGTCCACATGGGTTCTTCGCTTCTGAACAAAAAAAACGGAAAAGAGGTGCATTTTTAGCCAGGAATTGCTTGACTTAAAAGGCTTTTCTGAATATAATGGACTCGATGTCTTAAAAACAGACCAGTAAAAGAGTCAGGAGAAGGAGGTGCCGGATTATGAAGATGCCATTTCAGCCTGGGAGAAGACATAGATCCAGAGTTCATGGATTTCGGGCAAGGATGAGTACAGCAGGCGGAAGAAAAGTATTATCCGCGAGAAGGGCAAAAGGAAGAAAAGTTTTGTCAGCGTAAGTCTGCTGAGAATAATAGCAGAGGGGATTTTTGTATCTGTTGTTTGCCTCATAGGGCAGGAGTGCAGCAGATACAAAAGTCCCCTTTGCATATACGAAGTGATGATTGCTTAGAACGGCTTTTGAAGTGTACTGCAATATCTGCTGTTTGAGATATCTGCTTTTTTCAGGCGAAGGGGAGACTGCAGTCAATGATATTTTCGGAATCTCTGAAGAAATACAGAGATTTTCAGCGTGTTTATAAAAAAGGAAAGTCATATGCAAACAGATATCTGGTCATGTATGTTTTGAGACAGGACACGCAGACGAATCAAATTGGTATTTCCGTAAGCAAGAAAGTTGGGAACAGTGTAGTCAGGCACAGGATTACCAGACTGATCAGGGAAAGTTATCGATTGAATGAGACAAAATTTAAAAAAGGCCTGACGATTGTTGTGGTTGCAAGGGCAGGGGCGAAAGGCAGAAGCTTTTCGGAGATGGAGAGCGCCCTGATGCATCTTGGGAGACTGCATTCTATTTTAGACAGTGAAACGAGTGACGGATTGTCTCCGCTTATCAAAGGAAGTGACCAGAAGTGAAAAAGATTTTGATACGTTTGATCCGCTTTTATCAGAAGTATCTCTCACCTATGAAGAGGATGAGGTGTCCGTATATACCGACCTGTTCTCAGTATGGGCTGGAAGCGATTCAGAAGTATGGGGCTGTGAAAGGCAGCGTTCTGGCAGCCTGGAGGATTATGCGCTGTAATCCATTTTCCAGGGGTGGATATGACCCTGTTCCGTAATTTTTGAATACAAAGGAGACGTTAAGTCCACAGAAGAGAGGACGAAGAGTATGTCTTGTGGAGTATACTTGTCTGAAGTGTGATGATATGGTGTGCTCTCTGTAAGGAGGATTACTAAAAAATGTTACTAACGAAAAGTACTGCATTTATTATAGGACCGATAGCAAATATACTCGGTTACATTATGAATGCAATATTCTGGCTACAGGAAAAAGTCGGAATTCCCAATATAGGTCTTTGTATTATTCTTTTTACAATTGTTATTTATATGATTATGCTGCCTCTGACGATCCAGCAGCAGAGGTTTTCTAAGCTTCAGGTGAAAATGAACCCGGAGCTGCAGGCGATTAATAAAAAGTATGAGAATAGCAAAAATGACCAGACAGCTATGATGAAGATGAATGAGGAGACAAAAGCTGTCTATGCGAAATATGGCGTGCATCCGATGGGAAGCTGTCTGCAGCTGTTGATTCAGATGCCGATCCTTTTTGCCCTTTATCGGGTGATCTGGAATGTTCCTGCTTACGTTACCTCTGTTTATAACGCGTTTGCGCCTCTGGCGGAAGAACTGATGACAGTCTCCGGCGGAGAAGATTTTATGTCCGAAGCGGCAAGTTCATTAAGCGTTACCTTCAATGAAATGACGATCAATACGCTTATTGATGTCCTTTATAAGTTTAAGACAACGAATTGGGACGAACTTCTGGCTGCTTTTCCGGATCTGGAATCTGTTATTACGTCGACGCAGGCTACAGTCAATGGGATGAATTCTTTTCTTGGCCTGAATATAGCAAATTCTCCGATGAATATTATAACCAGTGCGGTAGAGGCAGGGGCTTATCTTCTTGTCATTGGCGCGGCTCTGGTTCCGATTTTGTCTGCGGTGACACAGTGGCTGAATTCTAAGCTTTCCATGTCTGGAAACGAGAATAACAATTCAAGCAATTCCAATGATACAATGAATGCTACGATGAAGTCTATGAATACGGTGATGCCGCTGATGTCCGCGTTTTTCTGCCTGACACTCCCTGTAGGTATGGGTATCTACTGGATTGCCGGTGCTGTGGTTCGAAGTGTCCAGCAGGTATTTGTCAATAAGAGCATTGAAAAGATGGATATTGACGAACTCATTAAAAAGAATATTGAGAAAGAAAATAAAAAGCGTGCAAAACAGGGACTTCCGCCTCAGAAGATTACCAATACGGCGAAAATTTCTACAAAGAGTATAGAGTCTCCGGCGAAAAAGGAAATTTCTGCGGAAGATAAGGTGAAAAAGATTCAGGCGTCTACGGATTATTATAAGCAGAACACAAAAGCAAAGCCTGGAAGTCTTGCGGCGAAAGCGCAGATGGTACAGCAATATAATGAGAAAAACAGCAAGAAGAAGTAGGGGGTGTTTTTATGGAATCCATCAGAGTATCGGCAAAGACAGTAGACAATGCGCTCACGGAAGCCTCAATTGAGTTGTGGACGAGCCGGGATAATATTGAGTATACTGTCATTGATGAGGGATCAAAAGGTTTTTTTGGGTTTGGTGGCAGAAAAGCAACGATTGAGGCCAGAAAAAAGGTGACAGATGAAGATCTGATGAAGGAGATCTTTGAAGAAAAACCGCAAAAACCAAAGAAAGATACAAAAAGAGAGGGCAAGAATGAGATAAAGAAAGATTCTAAAAAGAAACCGAAAAATGTAGAAAAAAATGAAGGAAAAAATGGGGGAAAGAAAGAGGATTCCAGAGAGCCTGGCAAGGATTTGAAGAAAGAATCAAAGCAGGAATTTAAACAGGAGAAAAAAGAAGGAAAAGAACAGAAAAAGGATCTGAAGAAAACAGAGAAGAAGGTAGAGAAGAAAGAGGAAGTCAGGGAAGAGAAAAGGGAGAACAGAAAAGTTTCAAATGTTCCAGTCCGGGAAAAATCCGTTGATCCCAAAAAGGAATCCGGGAAGGAAGAAATCAAAGACTCGAAAAGGAGTTATAAGGGATCCGATTGGAAAACTGCTGCGATTAAGGAAGAGGCGAAGGATACGATGGATGAGTCAAAAGGGACTATAGATGTGTCAGACGAAGAAGAGACGAGAATTCCAAAGACGCCGGCGGATCCGGAGGAAGCAAAGCAGCGGGCAATTTCATTCATCTCCGATGTCCTTCAGGCGATGGGGATGAAAGATGAGATTACAGCGGAATTTGAGGATGATATTCTTTGTGTGAATATTGAGGGCGAGGATATGGGCATCATGATAGGTAAAAGAGGCCAGACCCTTGATTCCCTGCAGTACCTGACCAGCCTGGTGGTGAATAAAGGAAAATCTTCTTATACTCGCGTGAAGGTAGATACAGAAGATTACCGTAACCGCAGAAAAGCGACCCTGGAGAATCTTGCAAAGAATATTGCGATAAAGGTTAAGAAAACGAGAAGGCCAGTATTTCTTGAACCGATGAATCCGTATGAGAGAAGGATTATTCATTCTGCTCTGCAGAATGATCCGTATGTAACGACCCACAGTGAAGGTGAAGAACCTTATCGCAAGGTAGTAGTTACTCTGAAAAAAGATCGGGAGAGAGATGACCGGGATCGCAGCAGAAGCCGTGGGTATTCCAGATACAACAATAATCATCGCGGACATTATGATCGGGGTGGCTATAACCGTCGAAATTATGATCGCGAGAATTACGAAAGCAGTGAATTCTCCCTTAACAGTGAACCCAATGACTTCGTAAATGAAAAAGAATCTGTGGAACAGAGTGAAGAATAACAGGTAATAAAAGGGGAAGGTACGCGGTATCTTTCCCTTTTTTACTCGAAGCTGTTTTCATGCTATTTTATTTGCAGGTGGTGATTTAATGATTGATCAGACGAGTGACACCATTGCCGCGATTTCGACTGCGCTTGGCGGTTCTGGAATTGGGATTATAAGAGTCAGTGGCAAGGATGCCCTTTCCGTCGGGGATCGGGTATTTGTTTCTCCGGGAGGGAAAAAGAAGATTTCAGAACAGCCTTCTCATACGGTTCATTATGGATATATCCTGGATGCGGGACAGACAATTGATGAGGTCCTTGTCTCTGTTTTTCGTGCGCCCAGGAGTTTTACAACGGAAGATACGATAGAGATTAATTGTCATGGTGGAATTTACGCCACGAGGCGTGTATTAGAAACAGTTCTGAAATATGGCGCACGTCCGGCTGCTCCTGGGGAATTTACGAAACGTGCCTTCTTAAATGGGAGAATTGATCTGTCTCAGGCGGAATCTGTGATTGACGTGATTCAGGCAAAAAATGAATATGCTCTTCAGAACTCCCTGAGTCAGTTAAAGGGTTCTCTTGGGCGTGAAATCTGTGAACTTCGGAAGAAAATTCTTTATCATACGGCTTTTATAGAGTCTGCCCTGGATGATCCGGAGCATTACAGTCTGCGTGGATATACGGAAAGGCTTCTATCGGAAATTGAAGATATTTTGTCTATGATCAGAAAAATGATTGCTTCTGCGGACAATGGAAGAATGATAAAGGAAGGAATTCAGACTGTAATTCTGGGAAAGCCTAATGCGGGAAAATCTTCCATTCTGAATATTCTTGCCGGAGAGGAAAGAGCGATTGTGACAGATATTGCCGGAACGACAAGGGATACCCTCGAGGAGTCAATTTTTCTTGGTGGCATTACATTGAATGTGATTGATACAGCAGGCATACGAAGCACCGATGATTACGTTGAGCAAATTGGCGTCAATAAGGCATGGCAAAAAGCAGAAACAGCGGATTTGATTCTCTATGTGGCTGATTCTTCTACTTTGCTGGACGAAAATGATGAGAAAATAATAAATCTGTTAGATGGGCACCATTCGATTATTCTTTTAAATAAGTCCGATTTGCCACAGGTAACCACTGAGGAACAATTATGTCATTTTACGCATAGTCGTTTTCCTGTTATTCCTATTTCTGCAAAAGAGCAGACTGGTATTGATGTGCTGGAACAAAAATTGTACGAGATGTTTTATCATGGTAATCTGTCTTTTAATGATGAGATCTATATTACAAGTGCCAGACAGAAATCGGAATTGATTTGGGCGGAGGAAAGCCTTAATAAAGTTCTGGAGAGTATTTCCATGGGAATGCCGGAAGATTTTTTTACAATTGATCTGATGGATGCTTATACTGCGCTTGGCAGAATCATAGGGGAAGAGATTGGCGATGATCTTGTGGATGAGATATTTGGACGCTTTTGCATGGGGAAATAAAGTAAAACGACTTACGTCGTTTACCATATTTATAGAAAGAAAGTGCGAAAATGAGTTTGGTTGAGGAATACGTGGATGTTGTAGTAGTTGGCGCCGGCCATGCGGGATGTGAGGCAGCATTGGCCAGTGCCCGGCTTGGTATGCGTACCGTCATTTTTACTGTCAGCGTTGACAGTATTGCATTGATGCCGTGTAATCCGAATATTGGAGGCAGTTCGAAAGGGCATCTCGTGCGAGAAGTAGACGCACTTGGCGGAGAAATGGGAAAAAATATTGATAAGACTTTTATTCAATCTAAAATGTTAAATCAGTCAAAAGGACCGGCTGTTCATTCTCTGCGTGCGCAGGCTGATAAGTCTGATTATACCAGAAGCATGCGGCAGATTCTGGAGCAGACAGAGAACCTTGAGATTAAGCAGCTGGAAGTGACGGATCTTCTGGTGGAAAATGGGGAGCTTACTGGGGTCAGAACCTTTTCAGGCTCTGTTTTTCATTGTAAGGCTGCTGTTTTATGTGCCGGCACGTATTCCAAGGCCAGGTGTATTTATGGAGATGTGAGTATGTATACTGGACCAAATGGTCTGGCGTCTGCGAACCATCTTACGGATTCTCTGCGGTCACTTGGGATTGAGATCAGACGTTTTAAAACTGGTACTCCCGCGCGGATTGCCGGTTCTTCCATAGATTATTCTAAAATGGAGGAGCAAAAGGGAGATGAATACATTGTGCCTTTTTCTTTTACTACAGATCCGAAGTCTGTTCAGAAGGAACAGATTTCCTGCTGGCTGACTTATACAAATGAAAAAACTCATGAAATTATCCGGGAAAATATTGACCGTTCCCCACTTTATTCTGGAAAAATTAAAGGAACAGGTCCGAGATATTGTCCTTCTATTGAAGATAAGGTCATGAAATTTCCTGACAAAGACCGACATCAGGTTTTTATTGAGCCGGAAGGAATTCATACGAATGAAATGTATATATCAGGCATGTCCAGTTCACTTCCTGAGGATGTTCAGATTGCGATGTACCGCTCCGTTCCTGGTTTGGAACAGGCACGCCTGGTTAAAAATGCTTATGCGATTGAATATGATTGTATTGACGCGCGCCAGCTGAAGCTTTCTCTCGAATTTAAGGAAATCAGCGGGTTATTTTCGGCCGGTCAGTTTAACGGTAGTTCTGGATACGAAGAAGCGGCTGCTCAGGGGTTGATAGCGGGAATTAATGCGGTACGTAAGATACAGAGAAAAGAGCCCTTCATTCTCGATCGTTCGGAAGCCTATATCGGTGTCTTAATCGATGACCTGGTGACAAAGGAGAATATAGAGCCGTACCGAATGATGACTTCCCGCGCGGAATATCGTTTATTGCTTCGTCAGGATAATGCTGATCTTCGTTTGACTGAAAAAGGTTATGAGGTTGGATTGATTGATGAGGAACGCTATCAGAATCTTTTGAAGAAGAAAGAACTGATTACTTCAGAAATTCAACGTGTGGAATCCACATATGTCAGTGACAGCCCCAGTGTTCAGAAGTTTTTGAGAGAGCATCAAAGTACAGAATTAAAATCTTCTATTTGCCTTGGAGAGCTTGTGCGTCGCCCAGAGCTTACTTATGATATGCTTTCGGAAATTGATCCAGGACGTCTGATTCTTCCTGTGGATGTTTGTGAGCAGGTCAATATTTCTATAAAATATAAGGGATATTTAGATCGTCAGATTCGTCAGGTGGAACAGTTCAAAAAACTGGAAAAGAAACTTATTCCTGAAAAAATCGATTATAATCGAATTTCCGGATTACGTCTGGAAGCTCAGCAAAAGCTTACTAAATATCGACCATTATCAATAGGACAGGCATCCCGGATAGCTGGGGTATCACCTGCTGATATATCTGTTCTTTTGGTTTATATAAAAAATATGTGAGAATATAATCTTTTATTTCCGCGCAGCGACGTGCCTGGTAACCGGATTCATAAGGAATCCGGCGGCAAGTCGACACCTTATGACATAACTTACGCGGGTATTTGACTGATTTATTCACACCAGGTTGGAAAGTTATCCACATTCTCTGGATGAATTGTGGATAAATACTCCAACCCAAAAGGATAAAGTATGGGATCATCCTTTTTGAGGATGAAAAAGGAGATTTTATGGATTTGATACGAAATAATTATAGGCTTTATCTTCGAGAGCACTTTCAAAAAATCGGAATTGCTCTCTCCGAATTACAGGTAGATCAGTTTTTATTGTATTATGAACTTTTGATCGAAAAGAATAAGGTTATGAATCTGACTGCGATTACTAAATTTGAGGATGTTGTTCAGAAACATTTTATTGACAGTGTACTTATTTTGTACCCATATGATTGTTTCCTTAGTGAATGTTTCTGTACTGTTCACCTGGATGATACTGAAATGATGGATGATCGTAAGAAAAATCATACCTGTCATTCACTTATTGATGTTGGAACCGGAGCTGGTTTTCCTGGTATTCCTTTGAAAATTTTATGCCCTGATTTCGAAATTCTTCTTTTGGATTCCCTCAATAAAAGAGTTTTATTTTTAGAGGAGGTAATTTCGAAACTAAAATTAGAGCGTATCACAGCAATTCATGCCCGCGCGGAAGAAGCTGCCCGCGATCTTCGATACAGAGAGCAATTCGATTTCTGTGTTTCACGTGCAGTGGCAAATCTTTCTTCTCTGTCTGAATATTGTCTGCCCTTTGTGAAAAGAGAAGGGTATTTTATTTCTTATAAGTCTGCTGCTGTTGATCAGGAGTGCTTAGATGCGAAAAAGGCGATTTTTCTTTTAGGTGGAAAAATGATGGAAATCCGAAAGGTAAGTATCCCTGATACGGATATTGAACGTTCATTTATTTATATTAAAAAAGAAAGGGGAACTTCAATAAAATATCCACGAAAGGCAGGTATTCCCTCGAAAAGTCCCCTTTAATTTTTTTATCTCTGGCGCAAAATAAAACGATTTACGTCTTTTACTATAGTTATTTATTCAGACAGCATAAGGTTCCTGCTCTGGTTGATTATTATTATTAAATGTTTCTGTTTCAGCTATTTCATTTTTTATAATTGTGCAAACATCTTCCGGGGCTTCCAGTTGCGGAAGATGTTTTGTATTATTTATGGTTCGTATTATTATATTTTTGTTTATTCTTTCATAACTTACTATGATCTCATCCGCACCATTTTCCTGGTTTCCTATAATGATTACTGTTTTTGCGGTTCTATTTCTTAGAGCATCTGTTATGTCTACATTTAGATAATTTCCCTCTAAGCTTGCGAACAGGTATTTTCCCTTTCCTTTTTGACCATGTGATGCCTGATAAGCTGCCTTTACGTGATATTGTTTCATGTGAAACGGGTTATAAAAGCATTTTTCAGACAGATAGTATTCTGTATTTGTTCTGTTCGTCGCAATATAATAACAGGTTCTCCCAATGATTGGAAGTCCGAATAGAGTTTTAATTACTTTCGAATGTTTATCTGATTGTTTTTTCAGCGAGGATATGGTTGGCGGATTAATCATAAATACGTTGCTGATCAGACCCGGGTTCAGCGAATCCGCCATTAAAATAAAAGAGCAGGAGCGTCCTGACGCAACTATGTTTGTTTGTTCTTGGATGACATTTTTAATAAAGTCCCTGATTAGTTGCACATAGAGATAATTCGTATATGTTATTGCTGGTTTATCTGATTTTCCACATCCAATCAAATCTAAAGTGTAGACTTTAGATGTTTTGAAAAGATTTTTTGCCACTTCTGTCCAATCGTTTTCTGATGAAAATACACTTAAATCATGAATCAGAAGCAGAGGTTGTCCATCTCCATTCACCGAATAATAGATATCTCCCTGCTCCCAATTATAGCATTTTAATTTTTGATGATAGTTCGTTTTTGTAACATAAGAATCAATGTATTGATTAATTCCTGCCAGCACTCCTAAGGATGCTGCAGATAATTTTAATATCGTTTTTTTCATTATTGTATTATCATCCTTTCTTACTTTTAAACCTTTTTGATCGTTGTTATGTTATTCATTGTTACGTTTTATAAAATAAT
>JAJBUL010000054.1:38432-38687 GCA_020860365.1 Clostridiales bacterium
TTTAATAGTTTGTCTGTTTAAATTTTATTTTTTCATATTTTTGTCTGTACATGCTTTTCTTTAATTATAACGCTTTCCTTCAGATATGTCATCCAAAATTTTTATTCTTTCCATATCTCCTGCTTGCTACCTCTACGTTTTCACCCTTGACCCCGCAGCAAGTGCGTGGTCGGGTTGTGACCAGTAACGTTATTCGTTCTCTCCGCGTTCTGCAGTGTTGTATAAAGCGCGGAGATGGAATGTATTATATATTAT
>JAJBUL010000154.1 GCA_020860365.1 Clostridiales bacterium
GCCCCAGCTGGAGCGTATAGCGGATGCAGATCTGCGGAACCGTTACGCCATATTTTTCCGCCATCTCCATAATCACTGGATGCTTTAAAATCTGGCCATGGGCAATCGGAGAGTAAGCCTGTACCTTCATTCCTTTTTCTTCACTGTACGCAATCAGTTCATGCGGCGTATTGCTGATATGAGCCAGGAGCTGGTTGACCACCGGACGGATTGTGCAGCCGGACAGAAGACTGTCAATATCTGGCTGTTCAAAATTGGCCACGCCGATGCTGCGCAGTTTCCCGGCCTTCATAGCGTCCTCCAGGGCTCTCCACACTTCCAGATTGCCTTCATCATAGGAACGTTTGTCCTGACGGTAATTTGCCCAGGGCTGTGGACAGTGGATCAGCATCAGGTCAATATATCCGATATCCATTTTTGCGAGAGACTCATCGATTGCCTTTACGGCATCCTCATAGGTCTTCATCTCTGCGGCCAGCTTTGTAGTCACAAAAATTTCTTCGCGCTTCAGTCCGCATGTGCGAACACCTTCGCCTACACCGCGCTCATTGTCATAAGCTTCTGCAGTATCAATATGTCGATAGCCGATTTCTACTGCGTCCCTGACTGCCTGCGCAGCCTTGTCATCGTCGATAAACCAGGTACCAAGCCCAAGCTTTGGAATTTCAATTCCGTTTGATAATGTATAAGTCTCGTTTAATATCATTTTCAAAGTCCTTCTTCAATTTGTTTTTTCTGCGTGTTTTTCAGTTCATAGATCATGTAATCCACCTGATCGACCAGCTGCTGTTTACAGTGCAGTTCGTCCATCAGGCTTCCCCTGATTCTTTTCAGAATCATCAGTTTTTCCTCCGGTGTTTTCTCTCCGGACTCTGTAAGCTCCGTAATTTCTGTAATCGTCATTAGCATGTCTCCCTTCTGACTCAGGCGGACAGGAGGCGGCTTAAGCCGTTGGACTTCCTTATCTGGTTCAGAGTTCTCAATCTGCTTCGCAAATCGAAATATTCTCTGCACATAAAAAATACAGGTATGGAAATAGATACTGTTCCTATCCTTCCATACCTGCATTATAATTCTCCTGAATTCTTATATCAAATACCTAGTTTCTATCAGCCAGTTATGCCCAAAAAGCATCTTATTTCCGCTATAAATTTCTCAACGGTCGGTGTAAGAGGCTGGCTGCGTTTCCAGACAAACACGCTGTCAGATACGATTTCAGGCGAAAGAGGCCGGCTGACAATCTTCCTCTCATCCCAGAACGGAATCGCCCCTTCAATGATGATGGAATATCCAAGCCCTGCCTGCACCATCAGCGCACCGTTCGTTGCCAGGTTGCTGGTAAACAGAACCTGCGATTCCGAAAAATCCTCTCCAAGCCAGTTCGACAGCTCATTTCGCACGTTGGCGCGGGCCGGCAGGATCAGCGGCTTTTCCTTCAGATCTTTTGGTGATACCGTCTCCCTGGCTGCAAGCGGATCGTCCGGGCGCATCAAAGCTACCCACCGCTCCTTCAGATTCAGACGGACAAATTCAAACTTTTCGATATCAATCGGTTCCAGAAGGATACCGATGTCGACCAGGCCTTTTTCTATGTCATCCCGGAATGTACGCTTTTGTGGATAGTCTGACTTTTTTTCGCGCTGGCTGTAAGGCTTCGCATCTATGATGGAGAGGCCGTGCTGCACACACAGCCGGTCACTGATTTTCTGAACCGCAAGATACGAGAGAAAGAAATTTACAAACTTCCGACTTCCGTCCAGTGTGGTGGAATTGAAGACGATATGATTGTGGATGTGCGCGCGGTCTGTATGTGTGGCGACGATAAAGGCATGTTTTCCCTTGGTGAAGCTCATTGCCAGCTCATAACCAATCTGATTGGCTTCCTCTGCTGTGACCTCTCCGGGTTTGAACGACTGCCGGATCTGGTAGGCGATCACGTTGTTCTTCTGATGGCGTCCGGTGCTGTGCTCGTACTGGCGCTTGGAGAGCATGAATTCCTCGTCTACCGTTATAGGATCGCATTCATATGAGGTCACCAGTTCCCCTTTTTCTGTTTTCTCCGGGTTTTTCGCATAATCCGTCCGGTCATTCAACGTCTGAACAATGGTTTTCCCTTTGGTGACGTGAAGAGGAATAATTCTTGTGGCCGTGATAAGCCTCACCTCCCTTACTCCGGTAAAATTGTACAGGGCGGTCAGCTCCTGCACATAAAAAAAGAAGCTGTCCCGTAATAAACGAAAGACAGCCCCCAGGTTCATTATTCAATTATCCGCATCAGGATTTGATGAAATCCCACAGCATTTCATTCAGCGCAGCTGCTTTCCCGATCAGCCAGCCCGCCGCGACCGGAAGCGCAAAGACCACAAATCCAATCACAAGCATCCGGATGGCCTCTGAACCGGTGTGAATACCCATCAGGTAGCCGAGGATTGCGATCAGGAAGCACAGGCCGGAAAGAATATAATAGACTGCCCCGGCAAAGCTGGTCAGAAAGACCCCGACCCACTGTGCAACGGTAACTGCCAGCACCACTGGCAGTGCAATCAGTTTAAACGGTAATTTTATCAGCATCATGGTTCTTCATCCTCCTCAATCTGTTCTCTGAAATATCTCGGACCGTATCAAAGGTACCTTCGGTCACATAATTGTAAATCTGCACCTCCTTATTTTGATTGCCCTGCAGGATAATCCGGCCATTACGCTGTGTCTGATCTGCAGGACGCCAGCCGACATCCAGATGATGCACGGCGATCAGCCGGTCCTGCACATTGGTACCGGCCCCCATTTTCTGCGTGGAACCGAGGAGTACCCGCACCTGGCCGTTGCGCACTTTGGCAAAGAGCTCTTTTTTCTTGGCCTCTGTGTCCGCATCATGGATAAAGGCGATCTCTTCATGCGGTACGCCCCTGGCTTCCAGCTTGGTGCGGATATCGTCATAAACATTGAACGTACCATCATTTTTCGGCGTGCTCATATCACAGAACAACAGCTGCGTCAGTTTATCTGACGTCCCGTCCTGCCAGATACGAAATACATTATCCACGCAGGCGTTCAGCTTACTGTTCGGATCATCCGGCAGGAGCGGATTCATCAGCCTCTGGTCAAGGCCGATTTTGCGGCCATCTGAGGTAATACAGAGCATGGCGAATCCCTTCACCCGGCTGAATTTTTTCATCGCGCAGCACCTTTGCCATCAGGTCCGACAGGGTATCCTGCAGCTCATCCGGCCGGGGATAGCCCATCGCGATTGTTAAACTCCCCTGGGGATCGGTATCAACAATCAGGACTTTTTTCCCTTCATTGACAAGCCCGACGCCCAGATTCTCACAAGTAGTGGTTTTGCCGGTTCCGCCTTTCTGATTGACGACGGCTGTGACCGTCGCACACTTTGACATTCGCTTACACCTCCAATCGTCATTAAATGAATGGTCAAACTTTAAGAGAACAATGGCACCACCTCCTTAACCGCCGAGCAGAATCTCTTTGACAAGAGCCTGTTTGCTGCGCCCGATTTCCGTGCGGCGATCTGTCCCGCGTACCTGCACAGGAGTACACAACTCCAGCACCCGGCTGTAAATCCGTGCGTGAGCCACATCGTCTGCATCGCGGATCTGTGAGATCGTCAGGTTCGTCGTGATAATCAGGGGCTTTCCGGATTTATACCGCTCATCAATGACCGCATAGACCTGTTCAAGCGCATACTCTGTATTTCGCTCAATCCCCAGATCATCAATGATCAGCAGTTCAAACGCAGAGAAAGAAGCGATATATTTGTAGCGGTCGTCCGAGTACATGCCACCCATCTGATTCAAAATTTGGGAGAAGTTCGTCATCAGCACCGGGACGCCGTTTTCAAGGAGAGCGTTGGCAATGCAGGCAGCTGTAAAAGATTTCCCGGTACCAACATCGCCCCAGAGCAGAAGACCGAGATTATTCTTTTTTGCTTCCTTCCAGTTCGTCACATAACGCTTCGCCATCTGGATGCTGGCGCTGTCAGCCGCATTTTCAAATTTCCAGTCATACAGCGCCCGTTCCTGAAGTCCGCTGGCTTTCAAACTGCGGATATAGCTGCGGCGGTCCATTTCCGCCATTTTCCGGTCGTATTCTTCCTGTTCCTCCCTGCGGCACTTGCACACACAGCAGACAATGCGCTGCCTGCCGCCGATCTCGATACGGCACTGCGTAGGCGTATGGCATTTTCTGCAATAAAAAAGGCCGTCCTCTCCGATATACTTATACTCATTCTCGGAAGGTACGGCCTTCGTGTCAGCACCGTCCCAACGCGCAGCGTTCTTCTCATGGACGGCGCAATCTGCCGCCGAGCGCTCGCGAGGGGGCGTTTCCATTCTGTCCAGGAGGTCGGATAATAAGTCGTTCACAGGCTTTCTCCCTCCTCACATCTGTAATTGTCATGACTGTAGCTCTTTGCAGGAGCCTTTCCGCGGTCGCGCCGAGCCCAACTCCGGATTGTTGCCAGGTGGTTCTTATAGGACTTCCCGGCGGAGGCCATGTATTCCGACAGGCGTTCAATTCTTTGTCTGTAATCCTGCGGAAACTCCGTCTGCAAAGTCTGCATCTCCGAATCTGATAAAAGAACATTCCGGTACTCCCCATACTGATGGCGGGGCTCTTTCTCCCTCTTTCTTTTATTTGATTCCGTATTTAATAGATCAGTATTTGTTAGATCAGTATTTAATTGCGCCCGATTTTCCAGCACAGGTTTTTCCAGCGCTGGTTTTTCCAACATTGGATTTTCCAGCGCTGGATTATCCAGTGCTGGATTTTCTGCTTCTGGATGCTGATCTTTATCCTGCGGTCTTTCGTAGATCACATAGATATTATCCCGCAG
>JAJBUL010000251.1 GCA_020860365.1 Clostridiales bacterium
GAATATAACTACTCGTTCTTCTTCTCCCGCCTTCGTTTTTCCTGTATCGACTTCATGGATCGCCTTATCAGTACAGAAAGCTCGCTGTCCGGGATCCGGTGATCCATGACCATTCTGGTTTCCTCTTCCGTCCAGGGACGTGCCGGATAAAGGTTTGCCGTCTTCGCGTAATAGCGCTTTTTCTGCTCCTTTCTCTGCTGTCTGTACTTCTCTGTTTTAGGTATTGCCTTTATAGTCATAAAAATCACCCTGTCATCTTCATGCGGCATGCTCTTTTAGTTCTGCCATTCCGCTCCTCCCTTCGCTTTTTCAAATAATTATGACTGCGATCAAACCTTTAAATGCGCAAACTCTTAAACGGTTTATACCCCCCCCCGCATATATCTGTCAATAATAGATTTGTATTTTCCAGGGCTGTTTCACGAACAAATTATCCTTTATCCAAACCCATAATAAGGTATTTTTCCATCCGCCAATCTCGTTTCTAAATCCGCGATTTTCGCTGTTTTTCAGGCAAAAAAAAGAGCGCACGGTCTCCTGTGCACTCGAAAAATGCCATTGATTATATTTTTCCTTCACGAATTATAAACGGTTAGAATGCTTATGCATGGTACAGCTTATCGCTTCAATTTTGGTTTCGGTTCAGTTCATTCCGGATTGTGCTTTTCACTCTCCACAACAACCCTGCACTGGCGTTTATAGCAGGCGATCCCGTATTTCAGTATGGTTTGCATATCGTCTGATCTCAGTTCCGCGGTCTAATCGTTATCATTGATCTGTTTCAAAGCCTTTTTACACTCGCTGTCAAGATTTCCGCCCTCCGCATATTTCACTTCAATGATGATTCCGATGGACATGGACGCATCCTCGATCTCAATGGCTATATCGTAAAAACCATCTCCGGATTTACGGTTTGACTCAATTCCCCAATCGCCTTTATATCCCAGAATTCCGAGAAGGATTCCATGATAAAAGCTTTCTTTAAATTCTTTTTTTACCGCTGTATCCCTGATACTGATCGTCTGTTTCAGATATTCCGTAAAAAGCTTTTCAACCTCCGCGGCTTTACCATCCTTTAAAGCCTCACAAAAATCTGACAATGCAGCGCCATCCTGTGCAATTCTCTTTTCAAACAGGCGCAGGACAGCGTCTCTGAATATGCCGCGGACCTCGGCATTCGGAATTGTCAGCCTCACCAGGTTCCCTTCCGGTGTTTCACTCTGTGTCAGATAACCCGTTGCGTACAGCAAGCTCCACAAATTGTCCGTATTACTGTATATGGTATCGTAGGTAAGCTGTTCCTCTATCCTCTTCTGGACCGTCTCCCCTGAAATCAGCTTTTCCACCTGCGCCTGCGTCACGCCGTCTCCCATCCGCTGTATGAAACGCTGAATTTCCTCATTGCTGCTGGAATTTGTCCAGTAGCTCTTTGGAGCTTTATTCATATCAGTCCTGATCTGATCACACCAGTTAATTACATCCCACGGATTATATACATTTGCCTGACCAATTTTATAGCCGTCGTACCATTCTTTTGTTATATCATAATATTCGGAAAATCCATAATATTCCAGCATTTCCCTAACTTCTTCATCCGTAAACCCAAAGTACTCGTCACACCTTGAATCAAGAAGCGTGTACATCTTCAGATTATTCAGTCCGGTGAAAATGCTTTCCTTTGACACACGCAGGCAGCCGGTCAGAACAGCTATTTCCAGACAGGGATTGGTCTTAAGCGCCTGCTCAAACAGATTGCGGATCAGAAGTACCATTTCCCTGTAATACCCCTGTTTGTTTGCCTTTGCCAGCGGCACATCATATTCGTCGATCAGGATGATCGCCTTTTTCCCGAAATGTTTCTGCAGGAGACCGGACAGGGTCTTCAGGCTTCTGTACAAAGTCCCGTCATCAATATCTCTCTGATGTATTTAATGAATAGGAACGCTCCTGCATAATAAAAATCCTGCGTAATGCTTAGCTTTTCAATTCTTCACAGGCTTCGCAGATATACTCATCTGTCTGTTCCATGTCATCGAACGCCTGCCTGTTTTTCCCACTGAAAAAACTGTAATAATAAATCCCCCGCAGCTGATTCCGCTCAGCCGCAGGGGAATTATTCCTTTGAAATCAGATTCTATAAATTTCAGATGTCCGACACAGGTGTTTTTACAGACTCCTGATCTGTCTTTCCGTCGTCATACGTACTTCCATCCCAGCATCCGGCGAACTCATCGGAATCTCTGAATAAAACGACCTCCATCTCATGCATACTATACTTGTCCGGCATATCAACATTCTCCTTTCCAAAACAAATCAGTAAACAGATGCTGTGCTTCCTGTAATATTAAATGTCACAGGCTCTCCGTAGACGAGTGTTCCATCCAATGTCTTTATGCGGGGAGTTACCGTAAATGCAGTCATCTGATTCGTATCCTTAAACGAATTCGTAACGATGTATTTTGATACTTTACTGAAATCAGTTGGGTAGAATGTACAACTAACACTGCTCACTGTATAATACGATCCAATGAGGGTTGACTTTGTCAATGTGGTCACCTCAGTCTCTTCTGAATTAGTCACAATGAATGCCATATCATGATAACTGTCAGTATCCAGCGATGAAACAAACCTTACCGTGTTATATCCAGAATCTGCGTGCGGCGTTAAAACACATTTAATAGCGATCATATCCGCATCCACAAACTTCGCATAAGCGTCGCTTGTCGGGATGTCCGTCATCGCCGTAAATGTTTCTCCGTCTTCGCTCGAATACCATCCCGCGAAGATGTAGCTGTGGGTTGTCGTGGTGTCACCATCGCCATCGTCTTTACTATTGCTGTCGTCACCGTCACCGCCATCGTCTTCGCTATCGTCTCCGGTTTCGTCTTCGGTAAAGGTCAGATCCGTGGTGGGATAGGCGCTTGTGCTGTAGTATTCGCTGATATTATCCGCGCTCACTTCAACATACATTGTGCTTTCGCCGTAGTCTACAACAGACTCCGCGGTAACGCTGCTGCTCGCATTACTCGAAACACCGAGCTTGACTGGAAGGATAACGAGCGTTTTTTCACTGTGCCCGTTTCGGTCGAATGAAACGCCATCGCCGTCCACGTATATCGTGGCCGTCCATGTAGTATCTTCGTTATTAATCACGAAGCTGCCGGACGTAGAATTGCTTCCCGTGTATCCGCTATCCGCCGCCAAATTCATGGCAATCAATGTCAGCTGCACGTTGATGCTTACATCTCCGGCATATTCCAGACCCGTGGTCAGATATGCCGCGCCGGGTGCAACACCGTCAAAGTTTACATCAACGTCTCCCAGAATAGCCATTGTGGAGATGTTATATGTCGCCTCGTTGCAGTTGCTGTTCTTGTACGCTCCGCCGGTGCCTGCGTAGAACGCGACAACAGTTCCGCCCGTTACGTCCAGATCGATGTCGCCGACATAGTTACGGTTCAAAAGCTCAAGCTTTGTAATTGTACCGCCCGTTACGTCCGCGTCAATGTTTTCAACATAGCCGTAATTACCGCTTGTCGAGAGTGTTCCGATTGTGCCGCCGTTCACGGTCAGATTGGAATTGCCAACGTATGCATAGCTTCTGCCGCCCATGAAAAGGTTGGTAATCCCGCCGTCATTTACGGTTACATTGGCGGTATTCACAATGTTTCGTACTTCTTCATCCTCATTTGTTCCATTGTAATTGCTGAATACCAGCTCACCGTCTGCATTTATCTTATATGTAAACTTCCACTGTCCGTTGTAGCCTCCCGAGAAGAGATTTGTGATCTCACCGCCGGAAACGGTGATGTTTGCGGTATTGACAATCACCGTGTCCTGCCCCGAGGTTTCGCCCCAGTTGGCTTCAGGTCCGCTGAAGCTGCCGCCGTTCACATATGTTACAGCAGCGTCGCCCGAAATGGTGATATTCGCCTCATTCGTAACCATTGAGAAATCTTTGGAAGTATAGGCTGTATAGCTTCCGTTCTGCGTGCATGCCTTGCCGCCGCCGTATACATAGGTAACTGTGCCGCCCGTTACGGCTATGTCAGCTGTGCCGACCGTGGGAACATACATATAAGCGGTATCGCCATCATCATCTTTTACTGCAGAAATAAAATCATACTGCTCAGCCATGGCGGCCAAATCATCAGCAGAGTAACTCGAGCTTTTCAGCATAGTATCGATGAGCGACTGAATATACTGCGATGCTACATAACTCGTCTCGCCGTTGCCGTAAATTGTCGTCACCGTACCGCCGTTGACGGTCACCGTAAACGTATTCGCACTCTGGTTGTAGTACCAGCCCGAAGCGATAATGCCCGCGGTGCCGCCGTTTACAATAATCTCGGCGGAATCGAAGGAGATATTATTAAGAGATGAGAATCCCTTGCTGCCTCCGCGAAGGCTGCCTACCGTACCGCTGTTCAGCGTTATCTTATAGGTATCGTCCGTTGTGGTGCCTGTCGGTGTCAAATATCCGCCGAAAACACGTGCCGCCGTGTCGCTCGTGTAGCAAATCTGATATTCGTACCCATCCTCATCCGTGTAGGTCAGAATAAGGTTTGTATCATCGTCATCGCCGCTCTGCGACTCTATCACCACGTCGTGCCCGCACATAAATACCTCTTCGCCGTTAAATACCACATCGGATGCAACGACAGTATACGTGCCGTCACCGTTATTTCTCACAGCATAACCGCTTGCGCAGTATCCGGGGTCTGCCTCTGCCGCGTAGGTGCCGCCGGTAAGGCTTACAGTACCGTCTGAACTTACGACAAATACACTGTTTCCGGCATTCTGGTTGAAGTTGCCGCCCGTAATATAGAGCG
>JAJBUL010000185.1 GCA_020860365.1 Clostridiales bacterium
AAATTGTTAGGTGTCAATGATGTTGGTACTACACTAATTCTCGTGTCGTCTGTTATGTGTTTATTATATTTTTTATAGATTTTTATGGAACAGTTGTTCATGAAGATGGAGAAGTGATTAAAAGAATCACACAAGAAATAGTGAATACAGGAAGTGTTACAAACAAGTCAGAAATTGGTTCATATTGGTGGAATATATTTCAAAAATCTTTTATGAATTCTTATGGAGATAATTTTGAAACACAGAGAAATTTGGAGTATCAATCATTATTTGAGACAGTTCAACATTTTTCGTCGACGGCAGATGTAAAAAAAATGAGTAATATGATGTTTGAACATTGGATGAAACCTCCAATTTTTGAAGAGTCAAAGAAATTCTTTCAAATGTGTCCTGTACCTATTTATGTTGTTTCCAACATAGACAGAGCCGATGTGTTAAAAGCAATTGAATATCATGAATTAGAACCTACAGGTGTATTTACAAGTGAAGATGCAAAATCATATAAACCGAGAAAAGAATTGTTTGAACTTGCATTAAAGAACACAAGATTATCACCCGGCGAAGTTTTACATATTGGAGATTCAATGAGTAGCGATGTGAAAGGTGCTACAGATGTTGGAATAAATGCAATTTGGATTAATCGCAGTGGTAAAGAAGTGCCAGAGGGTGTGAAAGCTGTTAGCAATTTGCTAGAAATTTATGAGTTTATTGAAGTAAACAACTTCCAGTTTTTCGGTGAGATGTGATGAAGGAACGAAAAGAGATATTGGACCACGGGATGACGTTGCCGGACGTGTACGTGGACGCGCCGTTCCATGATGACGACTGGATCCTGCTTCGGTATAAGAAAAACAAACGGGCTTTTGCCAGGACGTATGAGCGGAACGGGAATATCTGCGTCAATGTGAAGGTGGATCCGGAGTGGCGGGATTTTTGGAGGAGCGCGTATGCGTCTGTCCTGCCGGGATATCACCAGAATAAGGAACACTGGAATATGATCATCCTGGACGGAAGCATCCCGGATGATGAGGTAAAGCGGATGGTGGCGGAAAGCTATGATCTGATTGTGAAGAAATAGCTGAAAATGAAATTGACTTAAGCGTCTGCCGGAAACGGCGGGCGTTTTGTTTTTACGGGGTCGGGCAACCGGTCCTTTTTTGATGTCTGGAAGTGAGTTTCACGCTGAAAGAATTTTAAAATCTGCTTTAACTGGGGAGCGGTTTCCTGTATAATGCAGGATGTGGCTTGAAAAATAATGGTTACGGATAATTGCAACTGCCGGTTGCGATAATTTTCAAGTCCGGTTGGTGGAGAACAACCGTGTGTTTCACTATAATCTCCTCAACATTAGAGGAATCGCCCCCCCAGGCCGTCCGAAAACTCTATTTTCAAGCATAAAATTAGCCCCTTTCCTGGTTGAGTAGTGCTCTAAAACTGAATAAAATACACATCCAACCAGAAAAGTGGCTTCTGTTAAAAATATATATGACGGGTGCAGCCTATACCCCGGCCATCACCTTCATCATTTTATCAAATCCCAGTAGGTTCTTCGCCCGTTCTATGTTATATCCCAGGCAAAAGAGCGCAAACTCTCCGGTCACCTTCCGCATCCCTTTCAGCAAAAAGTAACTTCCTCCCATGGCTCTCTTGATTGTCCCAAACGGATGCTCCGACAGGCACATCCGCTGCACCGTTTTCTTACGGTCCGGTTTAAGAAAAAGCTTTACAATCTTTTTCTTTTCGTACAGTCTTTTTCTTTTGCTGCCTTCCGTTTTTTGATTACTGGCCGCGCTTTCCGCTTTTTCTTTCTCCCCCTCCGCAGCAGCTTTCGGCCAGTCTTTACATGGTTTCTCCAGGCAGTCCTTCGAAAAATCTACCTCTTTCCACTCATTTTTACCCTTATAGCACTGGTTTCGGTACTGGCAATGCTTACAGGCATTCTTATTTGAATAACGGATGTTCCCGTTTTTCTTGATGCTTTTCTGCCTCAGTATCTCTCCGTTTGGGCAGTATACCAGGTTCCTTTCCGGATTCCTGACGAAGTATCCTTCCTTCGCCCTCTCCTTCATTTCCTCCTCTGTTCCATAAACGGATTTTGCTGTTTCCTTTCCATTCGCTTCTCCCGCTGACAGCCGCCGTACTTCCTTTACCTCGATCTTTGTGATGACATCTTTATACGCTTCCGGTATCTCTCCTGCCCGAAGGCACTTTTTTAATTCTTCCGGTTTTGTACTGGTTGGGTCTGTCTCGGCTTCCTCATACGGTAATTCCAGTTCATACTCATCCTTGCCGTCCTCCGTAATCACATGTGGGATGATACCATTTTCCAGGCACTCAACCATGTCCTCTTCTTTCTGGTATCCCTTGTCCGCAACCACTTCAAGAACTTTATCACTGCTTTCCTTCCGGATATCTTCCATCGTCGGCGCCAGCTGACCATGGTCCGTCACCTGGTTGGTCATGTGAAAGCCCCGGATCAGGTGTGTCTCTGAATCTACCGCTGTCTGCGGGTTGTATGCTACTTCAAACCCATTCCTGCTCTTCATCAGCTTCGCGTCCGCATCCGTCAGTGACATCTGGCTTGCTCCTGTCTCCTCCATCAGCTTCTGGTACGCTTGATACCGCTCCAGCCTTTCCTTTGCTTCCTTCAGCTTTGCTTCCACCACTTCCCTGGTGAGCTCCTCAGGCGTATCCTCCATATCTTCCTGCTCATCCATTTCCTGCAGGATCCTCAGATATTCATCGGTATGCGCGTTCAGCCACTGTATCCGGTCGTCCAGCTTGTTCTTCGTAAAGTTCGCGTCTTTTGAGTTGTTCGCGGAAATCTTACTCCCGTCAATTGACGTAAAACCCCACTCCACCGCACCGGACATACGCCGGTTAAACTCATAAAAGATTTCTTTCATGCTGTCGATGTTATCCTTCCGGAAGTCTGAGATTGTTCTGAAATCCGGTTCGATACCGCCCACCAGCCATTTCACTTCCATGTTGATCCGGCAGCTTTCCGCCAGTTTCCGAGAGGAACGAATCCCTTTTCGGTTGCCGTATATGAGCAGCTTATACATCCCTGCCGGGTCATACGCCGGTCTTCCCTCTTCGGATACTTCCCTTGACGTATATTTTTTCATATCCAGGCTGTTTACAAACGTATCAATCAGCCGGGCGACGCTGTCAGGGGCTACAAACGCATCCCAGTTGCACACCATCATCTGTTTTCTGTCAAAAGTCGGTACATACGGCACTGTCAAACACCTCATCATCTGGTATATTTCTTTCCTTAAATAATACCATATTTAGAGCTGAAAGTCTTGCTTTCTGTGTATTTTATTCAGTTTTCAAGGTACATTCTGATCTGTTCTGAACGGCTGTATATCAGCCGGATTCAGCTAATTTTTATATACCCCTATGGGGTAGTTTTCGGACAGGCTCCCCCTCACTGCGTCTCCGCTTCCACTCCGGTCGGTGCTAAACGCCTGCCACTGGCAGGCAGCACCGGCTGATATCCCGCCCGAAGGGCGAGGATGCTCCCGGCGAGGGCAGGTCGCACCGACCATTCCAATGCGCTTCGCGCAGGGCGGTGATCGGAAAGATCCGGGCGAAGAAAGGAAAAACACACTATGATTTTATCAGAAAAACTTTTGACTCTCCGTACCAGGGCTGGGCTGAGCCAGGAAGAACTTGCGGAGAAACTGAATGTATCAAGGCAGTCGGTTTCCAAATGGGAAAGCGGAACTTCCATACCGGGAATCGACAAAATACTGGAGATTTCCAGAATTTATGGAATCAGCACGGATTATCTTCTGAAGGATGAGATGGAGGAACTGCCGGGAGATGTTGTCGCGGATGTGTACCATCCGGAGGAAGTGCGGGAGATATCCGTGGAAACAGCGACGGAGTATCTGTCCGCAGTCAGGGAAGGTGCCAGACGGATTGCGCTGGGTGTGGGCCTGTGCATCCTGTCTCCGGTTCCTTTACTTCTGTTCAACGACATGTCAGAGGCCGGACTGGTATTTCCGACAGAAGATGTTGCAGGCGGCGTGGGAGTTGGGGTGCTTCTTGCGATTGTAGCGGTGGCGGTGATTCTGTTCATCTTAAATGGCCTGCGCCTGGAAGAATATGAATATCTGGAAAAAGAAGAATTCCGGCTTTCCTATGGAGTAGCCGGAATCATAGAAAAAGAAGAAAAAGAGTTTCGCCCAGTGTTCTATCAGGGAATTGCCTTTGGCGTTGCTTTGTGTGTGATTTCCTGTGTGCCGATTGTGATTGCCGGTGCGGCTGATGCCGCAGACAGTATTCTCATATGTCTATGTGCTTTACTGCTGGCGATCGTTGCACTTGGAGTGTATTTGATTGTCCGGGTAGCAGTCCGCAAGGGCGGGTATGACCGTCTGCTGCAGCAGGGAGATTATACGCAGGAGAAGAAGCGGGAAAATAAACGCCTGGAAGTTTTTGATGGAGCTTATTGGGGGATTATTACCGCAGTCTATCTGGGAGTCAGCTTTGTCTGCATGAACTGGCATATCTCATGGGTGAGCTGGCCGGTGGCAGGCGGGGCATTTACAGCCATCTGCTCCATTGTGTCAGCGATGAATGGCAGATAAAACTGAGTGACGTTCAGGAAAACGAATGTCTTTAAATGAACTGGATGTACTGAAAATGAAATTGACGGGGAACTGCCGCATATGAAGAAAAACATGATTACTGCTACAGCAGTATTTCTGCTGGCTGCAGTCATATTTAAAATTACATATGATGTTACCGGCATTCCGGCATTTTATTCCATGATGG
>JAJBUL010000052.1:0-2306 GCA_020860365.1 Clostridiales bacterium
AAGATGAGGAACCAAACACCTTAGATATCATCCCCACCCCGTGAATAGTAACAAGTAAAGGCTGGAAATGTGAAAAAATGATTTTGTGATCTTGAAAAAATATATTTTTATGTTATAATGTATTTAACAAGGGAGCCGGAAGGTGAAAGCCACTCACCCGACCCGGCGTTAATAATTTTTATAAGAAGTAGTCGTCATCTCGGCCAGGAGCAGGACGGCTATTTCTTATTTTTCATATTCAGAATTGCGACTACCAATAAAGCAAAAGTCAGTAAAACCATAAATTCTTCATATGTACTCATAATAATCCCCCTTTCCGCAAGGTATTCGGATTGGGTGAGAGACGTCCCCCGGCTCCCCGGTTAAATACATTATTCAAGTTTTATGATACACAAATAATAAAGATTTACACATATATTAACATATGTGCGCAAAATGTCAATTAATTTATCGTAGAATATAAAAAAATAATAATTGCAAAATTGTAGGATAACTTTTATAATAGATCCGTTGTGGATTTATTTAAACGATTATGCTGCGGCAGTGGTATTCGTCTGCTGTTTCCTATTTGCTCAGGGTTTTCCCTGTTTTCATATATTTTTCGGAGGATTTACATGGCAAAATCGCTGTTTATAGCAGAAAAACCAAGCGTGGCGCAGGAGTTTGCAAAGGCTTTGCATGAGGATATGCGGCGCGGCGACGGCTATCAGGAGTCGGATTCCTATGTGGTGACCTGGTGTGTCGGGCATCTGGTGACAATGAGTTATCCGGAGGCCTATGACCCCAAATATAAAAGATGGAGTCTGGATACCCTGCCGTTTATCCCGGATCAGTTTTTATATGAGGTAATTCCTTCTGTGAAGAAGCAGTTCACGATCGTGAGCCATCTTCTGAACCGGGGCGACGTCGATACGATCTATGTCTGTACGGATTCCGGGCGGGAGGGGGAATATATATACCGCCTGGTGGAACAGGAGGCAAAGATACGCGGCAAGAAGCGCCGCCGTGTCTGGATTGATTCCCAGACAGAGGAGGAGATTCATCGCGGAATTGAGCAGGCAAAAGACCTTTCCGCGTATGACAACCTGGCGTCCGCCGCTTATTTACGAGCAAAGGAAGACTATTTGATGGGAATCAATTTTTCCCGCCTGCTGACATTGAAATATGGGAATGCGATCTCCAGCTACCTCGGAAAAAATCGTGCGGTTGTTTCTGTTGGACGTGTGATGACGTGTGTCCTGGGGATGGTGGTTCGGCGCGAGCGCGAGATCCGGCAGTTTGTGAAGACTCCGTTTTATCGTGTCGTGCAGTCGGTGGAACTTCCGGGCGCGGCACAATCAGCGCTTGAAGGAGAATTTCGCGCCGTAGAGGGCTCCGACTGGTATCTTTTCCCGAAGCTTTACAAGGGAAATGGCTTTTTAAAGCGGGAGGATGCCGCGGCGCTGATTGCCTCTCTGATGCCGGAAAGCGCACAGACAGCGGGTACGGCTGGCCAAAGACCGTGTCTGACGGATACCGATGTGTTGGCGGCCACGGCAGGCGAAACGGCCCGTATTGATTCGATTGAGAAGAAGAAAGAAAAGAAAAATCCGCCTTTGCTCTATAACCTGGCAGAGCTTCAGAACGAATGCTCCCGTATGTTCAAAATCAGCCCGGATGAGACGCTGCGGATCGTGCAGGAGCTGTATGAGAAGAAGCTGGTAACTTATCCGCGAACCGACGCCCGCGTCCTTTCCACTGCGGTGGCAAAGGAGGTACATAAAAATATCGGCGGCCTGAAACGATTTGCGCCTGCCGCGGAATTCGCGGAAGAAATTTTAACATCTGGTTCCTATAAGGGAATCGCAAAGACGAGATATGTCAATGATAAGCAGATCACCGACCACTATGCAATTATTCCTACCGGACAGGGGCTGAATGCGCTTAGCGCACTGAAGGGACACGCTTACGGGGTTTACGCGGCCATCGTGCGGCGATTTTTAAGCATCTTTTATCCGGCAGCGGAATTTCAGAAGATCACAATGGTGACTGCGATGGGAAAGGAGAAGTTTTTCTTTTCCTTTAAAGTGCTGTTGTCGGAAGGATATTTTAAGGTTGCCGGCAATCCGAATGACAGGCGAAAGAAAAGCCAGACGCAGAACCAGAATCAGGCACAGGGTATGTCAGCAAAAAGCGGCGCTGCAAATGCGGATGCGGTTCCTGACGTGGAAACTCGCGGGGGCGGTAGAGGGGAAGGCGCCTGGCGGTCGGCGTTAGGCTAAGGCCTGATTAAGTCCTGTCACTGACTGCCCACGGGACTTCCGCAG
>JAJBUL010000052.1:2316-4776 GCA_020860365.1 Clostridiales bacterium
GGGTATGTCAGCAAAAAGCGCCGCTGCAAAAGCGCATGCGGAGCCGGACCAGGAAAAAGGCGCGAAAGATACACATGCAGACGGCGGAGAGGCGGAGTTTGGCGCAGACCTGCTGGAGTCGTTAAAAGGACTGCGCAAGGGTATGCATCTTCCGGTGCGCTCCCTTGGCATTCGTGAGGGCGAGACATCCCCGCCGAAGCGTTACAATTCCGGTTCGATGATTCTTGCCATGGAGAATGCGGGGCAGCTGATTGAGGATGAGGAGCTGCGCGCGCAGATCAAAGGCAGCGGTATCGGTACGAGTGCGACGCGCGCAGAGATTCTCAAGAAGCTTGTATCCAATGAGTATCTGGCACTGAATAAAAAGACGCAGATCCTGACGCCTACCCTGCAGGGGGAGATGATTCACGATGTTGTTTACTGTTCGATCCGTTCCCTGCTGAATCCGGAGCTGACCGCTAGTTGGGAGAAAGGGCTTACCTACGTTGCGGAAGGCTCGATTACGAGCGACGAGTACATGGAAAAACTGGAAAATTTTATCCGCTCACGGACGGAGGAAGTCATGTCCCTGCGGAACCAGACTGCGCTGCGGCCCATGTTTGATGAAGCGGCAAAATATTATAAAAACGGGAAAGCGGCGGATGCGGAAAATGCAGCCGGGACGCGCAGAAAAAGTACCGGACAGGGAAAATCGCGTAAATCGAGCGTCAAAGGACAGAATAAATGAGAGGATATGTCGAGTTTCTGTGATTGACATAAAAAAAGAGAACCGTCACGAATATACTGAAACAGGATGG
Source organism: Clostridiales bacterium (assembly GCA_020860365.1). Taxonomy (GTDB): domain Bacteria; phylum Bacillota; class Clostridia; order Lachnospirales; family Lachnospiraceae; genus Choladousia. The sequence goes on from JAJBUL010000052.1 coordinate 3,114, forward strand.
AAATAGAAAAGGAGAAAAATTGCTATGGAATCATGCAAAATTCAAAATCTGTACAATTTAGATGAAACAATCGCAAAGTCCCTTTTTGACGGCGCAGAGTACCCCTGGGAGGTTCTGCCGAAGATCAGTGCGTTTATCCTGGAACTGGGGGCAACTCTTTCAGAAGAGGAATACGAAAAGCGCGGTGAGAATGTCTGGATTGCGAAGTCTGCGACGGTAGCGCCAACGGCCTACATCCATGGACCGGCGATTATCGGAAAAAATGCGGAGGTTCGTCACTGCGCGTTTATCCGCGGCAACGCAATCGTGGGAGAAGGCGCAGTTGTGGGTAATTCGACGGAACTGAAGAATGTGGTTCTGTTCAATAAAGTACAGGTGCCGCACTATAATTATGTGGGCGATTCGATTCTGGGTTACAAGGCGCATATGGGCGCGGGCTCTATTACATCAAATGTGAAATCTGACAAAAAGCTGGTCGTGGTGAAGGACGGCACAGTACGCATAGAGACCGGCCTGAATAAATTCGGCGCAATGCTCGGAGACGAGGTCGAGGTAGGCTGCGGTTCTGTCCTGAATCCGGGAACCGTGATCGGTCCACATTCCAATATATATCCTCTTTCCTCGGTTCGGGAGGTTGTACCGGCGAATTCGATTTATAAAAAACGGGGCGAGGTAGCGGAGAAAATGAAGGAATTCTGATTCTCTCGTGGAAGGAACAGTACCTGGAAGGTGTTTTGAATATGCGAATAGAGCGTCAAAACATGCAAAGATGCCTGTACGTAAAATGGAAAATTGGAAGAGGAGTAACAAACAATGGCAAAAAACAATACCGGAGAGGTCTATGATGCGAGCAGTATTTCCGTCCTGGAAGGGCTGGAGGCGGTTCGTAAGCGTCCCGGCATGTACATCGGCAGTGTCTCGCGCAAGGGACTGAATCATCTGATCTATGAGATTGTAGACAATTCTGTGGATGAACATCTGGCGGGGCATTGCAGCCAGATTGAGGTTTATCTGGAAAAGGACGGCACGGCTGTAGTACAGGATAATGGGCGCGGAATTCCGGTCGGAATGCATGAAAAAGGAATGTCTGCGGAGCGTCTGGTCTTTACGACGCTGCACGCGGGCGGCAAGTTTGATAATACGGCCTATAAGACCAGCGGCGGTCTCCACGGCGTGGGTTCTTCTGTGGTCAATGCGCTCTCGACCTGGCTGGATGTGCAGGTCATGCGGGACGGGAAGATTCACCACGACCGCTATGAGCGCGGCATACCGGTGATTGAACTGGAAAATGGCCTGCTGCCGGTGATCGGAAAGACGAAGGAGACAGGGACGCGGATTCAGTTCCTGCCGGATCCGGAGATTTTTGAAAAAACACGTTTTTCTGCGACGGAGCTGAAAAGCCGTCTACATGAGACGGCCTACCTGAATCCAGAGCTGAAGATTCATTTTCAGGATCGGCGCGGGGAAGAGATTGAGGATATTCTATATTACGAGCCGGAGGGCATTACGGGGTTTGTGCGCGAGATGAACCAGGAATCCGAGCCGGTCTGTGAGCCGGTTTCTTTTAAAGGCGAATCAGAGGGAATCCAGGTCGAGGTGGCATTCCAGTACGTCAATGAGTTTCATGAAAATGTACTTGGCTTTTGTAATAATATTTACAACG
>JAJBUL010000211.1 GCA_020860365.1 Clostridiales bacterium
GGGGGAAGTAACGATAAATTCATATTTGCCTAATTTTGGAAACTATATTATAATCCTTTCTGTAAAAAGAATTTACCCTTCAAACAATTTTTTTACAAATCCCTTATTAATTATTTATACTCCCCTCGAAACACCCGGTAGCTCCCCTACCGGGTGTTTCATGTGTGTCGGATGGCAGTCCTTTGGGAGACGATGGGCATATTCTAGAAAGTAAGAACGTAAGAGCGATGCAGGAGGCATGACAGAATGGATACAATTCCAGCAAAGGAGCTTGACTGGTATGTGGGGAAAGCAGGCTATCTGATTGTGGATCTGCGCTCGTCGGAGGAATTTTCCAGGGGACACATTCGCGGCGCAGTCAGTGTGCCAGAAGGCGACCCTGATTTCCTTCTGAGGGAGCAGGGGAGACAGATATTGATTCTTTATTGTGAGCGCGGCTCGCGCAGTATGTCTGTAGCGCGTGACCTGGAAAAGAAAGGGCGGCGTACAAAGACAGTGATTGGCGGGATAAAAGCCTATCGTGGGAAAAATATGGTTCGATAACGAATTGTTGACAGAGTGCACCATGGGCTTTAAGATATAGGAAGCGTGTGGAATATAAGAGAACAGGACAGGAAGGACGTATGAAGGAACGGATGGAACTGATGGCTCCCTGCCATTTTGGCCTGGAGGCGGTGCTAAAAAGAGAAATTCAGGATCTCGGATATGAGATTTGCCGCGTGGAGGATGGGCGTGTGACTTTTTATGGAGACGCAGAGGCAATTGCACTGGCGAATGTCTTTTTGCGGTCTGCAGAGCGTGTCCTTTTGAAAATCGGCAATGTGCATGCCGAGACGTATGATGAGCTTTTTGAGGGCGTCAGGGCGATGTCGTGGGAGCGGTATCTGCCGATTGACGCGAAGTTCTGGGTGACAAAAGCGACGACAGTAAAAAGTAAGCTTTTCAGCCCTTCGGATATCCAGTCGATTGTGAAAAAGGCAGTGGTGGAACGCCTGAAGGGAGTCTACCATGCCAGCTGGTTTGCGGAAGATGGTGCGGCTTACCCGATCCGTGTATTTTTTATGAAGGATGAGGCGGTGCTGACGCTGGATTCGACCGGAGAATCCCTGCATAAAAGAGGCTACCGGAAGCTGACGGCGAAGGCGCCGATTTCGGAAACGCTGGCTTCGGCTCTGATTATGCTGACCCCATGGAAGGCAGACCGGATTCTGGTGGATCCGTTTTGCGGCAGCGGCACGTTTCCGATTGAGGCTGCGATGATGGCGGCGAATATTGCACCGGGAATGGAACGCTCATTTCTGGCGGAAAACTGGGAGAATCTGGTTGCCCGCAGAAAGTGGTATGACGCGATCGAAGAGGCGCAGGATCTGGTTGATACTTCGGTACAGACCGATATTCAGGGCTATGATATGGATGGCGAGGTTGTGCGTGCCGCGCGTGAGAATGCGAAGCGCGCCGGTGTGGATCATCTGATTCATTTTCAGCAGCGGCCGGTGAGTGAGCTGCGCCATCCGAAGAAATATGGATTTGTAATTACGAATCCGCCTTACGGGGAGCGCCTGGAGGAAAAAGCCGCGCTGCCGGGACTGTATCGTGAAATCGGCGAAGCCTTTGCCCGGCTGGATTCCTGGTCTGAGTATGTGATTACCTCTTATGAAGATGCGGAAAAATATATAGGGAAACAGGCGGCGAAAAATCGTAAGATTTACAATGGCATGATTAAGGCATACTATTATCAGTTTCCGGGGCCGCGTCCGCCGAAAAAAGCTGCGGTCGTGTAAAATAAGACTGCCGGAACAGCTCTGTGAGCACAATGCGAGATCGATATGGGGAAGAAAAAAGATACGAAAAAAGACAGGAAAAAGCTGCTGGCGGGAGCATTGTTTATGACGGTCGCTCTGTTGACTGCGTCTGGACTTGCACGTCTCGAGAACGGTGTGTCGGTTCTGTATGCGGCGGAAGCGCTGATCAGGAACAGCGAAGCAGCTGTGTCAGAAACTGCATCAGCCGAATGGTCGGAAGCTTCCACGGAAGAAGGGGTAAGTACGGAGCAGGAAACGGATTCGCTAACGGATTCGCTTCCGTCCAGATGGTATGCGGGTGACGCCGGCAGGAAACCGACGGTGAAGAATCAGGGGGCCTATGGTACCTGCTGGGCCATCACGGCGACATATGCTCTGGAGACAGCACTTCTCCCTGATCAGCAGATTGTATTCTCGGCGGATCATCTGACACGTCAGAATGCATTTACGGCAGACATAAATGATGGCGGCGATTACCTGATGCTGATGGCCTATCTCTGCGGCTGGCAGGGACCAGTGACAGAAGAAGAGGATCCTTACGGGGATGAGTATTCTCCGGAAGGGCTGGATGCGGCGGTCCATGTGCAGGAAGTGCGGGTTTTATTGGATTCTGCTATTGAAAAAATCAAAGAAACTGTGTATACTTATGGTTCTGTACAGACATCCCTGTACATGGATCGAACGACCGCAGCGGTCGGTTCGGGGTATTATAATGAATCTACCTTTTCCTATTACTATACCGATGAAGCGACGCAAAATCATGATGTACTGATTCTCGGGTGGGATGATTCCTGGTCGGCGGGGCAGTTTGAGACGACGCCGGATCAGGACGGGGCTTTTATCTGCCTGAATACCTGGGGCAGTGATTTTGGGGATGACGGGCTTTTTTATGTTTCCTATTCCGATCCGAATATTGCACGCGTGGCGGTGGCCTACACGCGGATTGACGCTGCGGATAATTACGACCACCTTTACCAGTATGATGCATGCGGCTGGCAGGGGCAGCAGGGCTACGACTCCAGTGCGTGCTGGTTCGCGAACGTTTATACGGCCGAGGGGGAGGAGGCAATTGCCGCTGTTGGTTTTTACGCGACAGGCGAGGATACCTCTTACGAAATATATCTGGTGCATGATTTTACCGGGATAGAGTCTTTTGACGAGATGGAATTTCTGCAGGATGGCAGCTTTGATGATATGGGATACTATACGGTGGACCTGGAAGAGACCCGGGAACTTGCCGATGGAGAACGGTTCGCGGTTGTGGTCAGGATCTGTACGCCGGAGGCTTCGAATCCGGTCGCGGTAGAATATCGCGCAGATGAATATACACAGAACGTGACCTGCGAGGGTAAGGAGAGCTACCTGAGCCAGTATGGTACGCTCTGGGAGAATACGCAGGAAAAATTTGAGACAAATGTCTGCCTGAAGGTTTATACATGGGATCGGTAGCCTGCCGGGGAATTCTCAGCGCAGATGGCGGGATCACGGAGATTCTCGAAAACCAGGGGCTGCGATTCGAATAGCAGCCGGCAGAAGATGCAGGAGGAATTTAGCGACAGAGCCTGAGATTGGAGATAAAATGAAGAAAAAGATGATTTTTGCTACCAGTAATGCGGATAAACTGAGGGAGATTCGCATGATTCTTGCACACAGTGATCTGGAAATTGTTTCCATGAAGGAAGCCGGAGTGTCGGATGATATCGTGGAGGATGGTGAGACCTTCGAGGAAAATGCGATCATCAAGGCAAAGACGATCATGGAGCGAACCGGAGAGATTGTCCTGGCAGATGATTCCGGGCTGGAAATTGATTTTCTGGATAAGGCGCCGGGGGTGTATTCTGCCCGCTATATGGGAAAGGATACTTCGTATGAGATTAAAAATGCCGCCATTCTGGAAAAGCTTTCCGGGGTACCGGATGAGGAGCGCGCAGCGCGCTTTGTCTGTGTGATCGCCTGTGCACTGCCGGACGGCCGCATCCTGACCAGCCGTGGAGTAATGGAAGGAAGGATCGGCTATGAAAGTAAGGGAGAAAGTGGCTTTTGATATGATCCGGGTTTTTATTTGCATGAATGTGGCTGCTATTCCGCCGAGCTGGAGCCGGAGAGGAAGAATGAGGTGAGCCACCGGGGGAAAGCGCTGCGGGGGATGCGGGCTCTTCTGGCAGAAGAGGGAATCCTGGGCGCGGCAGCCGGGAGTCTGCGTGACAAATGACCATACGGACAGGTGCGGGTATCGTACGGGGGATGCGCAGGTATACTTCTGTGACATGCAGGACTGGCAATTCAAAGCCGCTGTGAGTAGAATGGAATACAGGATTGGGAAGGGGAGAAAGGGTATGAATATACTGATCGTGAGTGATACGCATGGCTATGATTCGAATCTGAGGCAGGTGCTTGGCGAGATTGACCGTCCGGATTGTGTGATCCATCTGGGCGATTCGGAGAGTACGGTGGAGTATATTCATGATGTGGTCAATTGTCCGGTTTATATGGTGGCTGGAAACTGTGATTATTTTACCAGGTTGCCGCTGACCCGGATTGAAGAACTGGATGGCTGCCGGATATTCATGACGCACGGGCATTATTATTATGTGTCGGTTGGCATCCGGGATCTGGCGGAGGAAGCCAGAACAAATGGGTGCAGCGTGGCGATGTTTGGCCATACGCACCGCCCGTTTCTGGATGAGAGTGATCCGGAACTGACAATCCTGAATCCGGGAAGCCTGTCTTTTCCCCGTCAGGAGGGGCGTGTGCCAAGCTACATTTTAATGAAGACAGAAAAAGGGAAACGCCCTTCTTTTCAAATCTGTTATCTGGAAAACAGCACCTTCAGACGATGACGCGGCTTTTCCGGAAACGGATGACAGAGAAGAGAGAAAACCGCTCCGCAGATATTTTCGGCAAAAAAGTGACGTTACTATTCACGGGGTGGAGAAGACGGACTGAGATTTTGAACTTTCGTGA
>JAJBUL010000037.1 GCA_020860365.1 Clostridiales bacterium
GTACAGCCGGAGGTATTATTACCGAGCCTCGTCATGATGGAGGAGAGCGCGGTACCGGCCTCGCCGCCCTTGATACCAGCGTCTGCCATAACCATCAGGGCTGCTGTTGTCTCGTCCAGACCATAACCAAGCTGAGTAGCGGTCGCTGCACAGTTCTTGTAAGCCTCGGGTAGTATTTTGCTTCGCAAAATCTCCACCCTACCCCTGACAGGGGAAGTTTTAAACAATACGTTTTGTTCATTATGCCTTGTTTTGTTCATCACAATTTTCATGAACAAAACCCTGCAAGCCGCGTAAATTCAGGGGAAACGGTCTGTCAGAGTTTTGTTCACAAAATTTGGATTAATTAATCCTGCTTGTTGCCACGCTCCGTCACCTCGCTTTCTGGCATTAAAAAAGAGCCGATCGCTCGACTCTGTAAATTCAAATGTAAAAGAGCATCGTCCAAAGTGGTGATGCTCTTCAATAGTAATTTTGAGATCACGATTTGTGATCTCAAAACCTATTCTTCTGTTTCTAATTCTAAGCGTTGTAAAATATCTTGTACCACGCCATCATCCTGAAGCAAATTTACGGCAAAACATTTTTTACCGGCATCCTTTAAAGAGGCACCTATATGATATGCGATTTTCTCATCAAGGATGAGAAAACGATCATGAAACGCTTTCGTGTGCTTCACAACCAAAGATGGATACTGAGCATTGAATTTTGCGACATCTGCATCGCTCAGCTTTGTTTTTTCGTGTGTATAAATGGTCACTGATACTTTATCATTTTTCTTGCAAGGCAGATTCAATGTATCTACATCTACGTATCCGTCAATTAATGTAATGCTTTTTTCGGCCTTTTGAATCAGACTAGTGTGTCGTCTCAATCATATTTTTAATTATAGCACTGCCTATGTCGCCATCCGCTGCGTTGTCGTCAGTCGACGTAGCCACCGCTACGCCTTGCGGAATGACGGCATATCCAGCACTATAACTTAAAAAATGATTGAGACGGCACACTAGTTCCGCAATTGGGACAGTGCCACGAGTACGGAACCCATTCGCCTTTTTCATCCATAACCCCATTATCTCCTTCATCAGTAATTACCTTCCGCTTAAGTCAAATCCTTTATCACCTTCACGGCGACTCCCTGGATGGTGCAGCTGTCCGTGTAAATATCCTTCAGCCTGTCATTTTCAGGGTGCAGCCTTACCCGTCCCTGTTCCGGTTCCGGATAGTAGCGCTTTAATGTCGCCTCATCATCCATGAGGGCAACCACAATCTGACCTTCGCAAGCAAAGTCCTGCTGTCGGATAAGTACAAGGTCTCCATCGTTTATGCCCACGCCAATCATGGAATCGCCGTTCGCCCGTAAAATAAAGAAATTTCCTCGTCCGAAGAGCGCAACGGGGAGACGGATGTACTCCTCGATATTCTCTTCAGCAAACTTCGGCAGTCCACAGGACACCACGCCGAGGACGGGAACCTTTACCGTCTCTCTTTTCGTCTTCTTCGCTTCCTTAGTCGTGATGTTGCGGGGACCTGAATAATCTAACATCCCCTGTTCACGCATATAAGCGAGGTAGCGTCCTACCGTTGATTTGGGAATGCCGAGACCAGCTTCGATCTCACGGATAGTGGGAGTAGCACCGTTTGCTTCCCGGTAGTCATCAATGAAGTCCTCAATCAGCTTGAAGAACTCCGTATTTTTTACCGACATAATGGTCCTCCTGTTTTACATACTTGGGAAATGTGTCCCATGTGAGAGCATTATAATAGCAAAACAAGTGTTCGTCAATAGAAAAATCGCAACTTTTTTCTCGAAATCGTCAGAAGTCACAAATTTAAGACAACAAAGCGTTGAATTTTGAAACGTCTTGCATTATAATAGAAACTGATTTTTTTATATTCAGGCGCAGGAAAACCAAAACCACATAATCGGAGGCAAAGCATGGCACAGAAAAACTGGCAGAAAATAAAACTGATAAAGCTCCTAGAGCTGCTGCGGCAGGAATCTGACGAGCAGCACCCTTTGACAACCGTGCAAATCTGCGATTACATGGAAAAATGCGATATCCCCTGCGACCGCAGAGTCGTGAGCCGGGATGTGGACATCTTAAATGAACTGGGAATAGAAATCCTTGAGACCTGGGTAGGTAAAAAGAAGGGCTACTATGTGGCAGAACGGAGCTTTTCCACCCCGGAGCTCAAGATACTGATAGATGCCGTGCAGGCCGCAAGCTTCATCACCGAGAAGAAATCCAGTGAACTGATAGATAAGCTGGCAAACCTCGGCGGCACCCACAGCGCGGAAATCATAAAGGGAAATCTGGTGTGCTTCAACACCCGCAAGCACAGCAACGAGCACATCTATTACAACGTAGGCGCCTTAGAAGACGCCATGCAGCGCCAGAAAAAGGTCATCTTCCGTTATTTTGATATAGACATAAACCGCGAGAAGGTTTACCGCAAGGACGGACATCACTATGTGGTGGAACCGGTATCACTTGTATATAACGAGGACAACTACTATCTCATCGCATACAGCGACAAGCACGATGCCACGGCCAACTACCGTGTTGACCGCATGGACTCCGTGGAGGCCACGGACGAGGACATCTCGGAAAAGACCTTAGAGCTTCGCGGCGGAGTTGCCGAATATACAGAGCAGGCGTTTAAAATGTACGGCGGTAAGCAAAAGACCATCGCTCTCGAATTTGAAAAAGATTTGACCGGCGTCGTCTATGACCGCTTCGGTGAGAACGTGAATATGATGACCTCCGTCGAGGAGCGAAACATCGCCACCGTCAAGGTGCAGATATCACCGACCTTCTGGGGCTGGCTGTTCCAGTTCGGAAAAAGGATGCGGGTAATTTCGCCGGATGAGGTGGTTAAGGAATATCGGGCACGGTTAGAGGAAGTGCTGGGATAGACATTTAGGAATATAACAAAAACGCTCCACAGTGTGGAGCAAATTGGAATGATGCGTGAGTGGGATTTTAAAGGAAGGTAATAGCTGATGGCAGAAAGTCAAAACATAGAATGGAAGGAATCCTGGCGGGATGAATATTTAAAGTGGATTTGCGGTTTTGCCAATGCGCAGGGCGGCAGGATTTATATAGGAACAAGCGATGATGGAACCGTAATCGGCGTAGAGGAAAGCAAAAAACTGCTGGAGGATATTCCAAATAAGATACAAAATACATTGGGAATCATAGCGGATGTAAATCTGTTATCAGAAAACGGTTTGGACTATATTGAAATTGTCGTGAGCCCAAGCTCCTACCCTGTGAATTACAAGGGAGAATATCATTACCGCAGCGGCAGCACAAAGCAGCAGCTTCGTGGCGCGGCACTTACGCAATTTATCGGAGAAAAGACGGGATTACTCTGGGATGCAGTTCCTGTTGATAACATCAGCGTAGCTGACCTTGACCAGCGTAGCCTCGATATTTTTCGCAGGGAAGCTGTGAAAAAGGAAAGGATGACCAAAGAGGATTTGGACATTCCAAACGAAGAGCTACTGGATCATCTTGACCTCTTGACGGATGGAAAATTGAAGCGTGCAGCTGTAATGCTGTTTTATCATAAGCCGGGAAAGATTATAACCGGATGTTATGTGAAAATCGGAAAATTCGGCGAAGGCTCTGACCTCCAGTATCAGGATACCGTCGAAGGCTCCCTTTTCGATATTGCAGACAGGGTGATTGACTTGATTTATACCAAATATCTCAAAGCTGCGATTACCTATGAGCATGATGTCCGGGTGGAAACTTACCCATTCCCACGAGAAGGAGTGCGCGAGGCCGTCTACAATGCTTTGGGACATAACAATTACGCTGACAGTGTCCCGATTCAAATCCGAATCGAAGATGACGCCATGTATATCAGCAATAACTGTATACTTCCAAAGGACTGGACGACGGAAACCCTGATGAAACCGCATAAGTCCATGCCGTTCAATCCATCCATCGCCAATGCATTTTATCGCGCTGGATATATTGAGGCTTGGGGACGTGGCATACAGAAAATATGCGAAGCCTGCCGGAAACTTGGTACACCAAATCCGGAATACACCGTGCTTGGCAATGACCTGACCGTGAAATTTACTGCTCTTGAAAGTGCCAAAATTTCTGATTTTAAAACGCCAAACCGCCAAAATGGCGGTTTAGATGGCGGTTTAAGTGGCGGTTTAGAAGATGAAACGCAGATTGTATATAGGAAAATACTGGAAATTATTGCAAACAATTCCAAGGTCACACAAAAGGAAATAGCGCAAAACTCCGGCATCCCTCTCCGAACAGTACAACGAGCCATGAAAGAACTCACTGCGCGAGGACAGATACATCGACAAGGCAGTAAGCGGTATGGATATTGGGAAATAACTGGTTAAATAAAAAAAGAGCTAGAAGGCTCAAAATAAGCGAGGTATAGAAAAATGGCTGGAAATACAGTAATCGATGCAATGTGGGATGATTCCCCCATTGATGTATCAACAGAAGTGAATTTTATCTGGTCTATCGCAAACAAGCTGCGTGGACCTTATCAGAGCGACAAGTATAAGGATGTTATCATTCCGATGGTTATCATCCGGCGCTTTGAGTGCGCTCTTGCGCCGACAAAACAGGCAGTCGTGGACAAGTACAAGGAGAATCCGAATTTTCCACCCAAGGCGATGTATCGTATTTCCGGCTTCCAGTTCTACAACACCAGGTAAGCGATGAATAACCCGGCGGTTTTACAGCTTTCGGAATCCATGAGATAAT
>JAJBUL010000049.1 GCA_020860365.1 Clostridiales bacterium
CCATAATTACTTGCTTTCCATAATATCGCTTATGACAAGCTTGTCATAAGCGATAGGTCAGATTAGAATTTTCTTGTATCTCTGCAATCAACGCCCCTGCGCCTACGGCGTGTACCTGACCAGCCGGGATAAAAAACACATCATCTTTTTGAACCGACACCTTTTGGAGATATTTCTCAATGGTACCATCAGCAAGGCTCTTCCTCACAGTTTCTTCATCCATGTCATGGTAAAACCCATAAATCAGCTTTGCGTCTTTTGTGGCATCAAGTACATACCACATCTCACTCTTGCCAAGAGAACCGTTTTCATACTCTCTGGCATAATCATCATCCGGATGCACATGAACCGACAGGTCTTTTTTATCATCAATAAACTTAATTAAAATAGGAAGCCCATCTTCTGCCTTTGGATGTGTGCCGAGAAATTCAGGGTGGGCTTTTATCACGTTTGAAAGCGTCTGCCCCGCAAACTTACCTGTGGTTATCATGCTCGGTCCGTCCGGGTGCGTGGAGCATTCCCATGTTTCTGCCAGAGGGAACAAATCTATCCCCTTGGCAAAATCCTCATTCAGACGATTCCCGCCCCACAGATAGTCCTTGCCGGATGGTGACAGCATAAAAGGCTGGTTATTCATGTCCTGTCTTATCTCAGGCTTCAAGCTCGAATTTTTGTTTGTCGTGTACACTAATCTCTTCTCCCAACTGAACCTCAATCAATTTCAATTCAGTCATAGCGGATATTGTGTGACGGCACCCTGCCTGCATGGTGACAACATCTCCGGTCTTTACCGGCTGCTCCATCCCATCCACAATAACCGTACCTTCACCGGATATTACATTCCATATTTCATCACGTCTCTGATGGCTGTGGTAATTCATACTGTGTCCTGGATTCAGTGTCACTTTGATTGTTAAACTGCTTTCGTCCACATCAATCACGCGAAAACTGCCCCAGGACTTCTCCGCAAACATAATCTGTTGCTCAATCTTATCAACGATAGGCTTGATATAACTGGACTGGAAAGAATGAGATTGAAGCTTCCGCGCAGCAGGAATCTCCTCTGGACGCTGCCAACCGCATCTCTGCTATCATGCGGGAGCTGCCGGCAAGCCTTGGTGCTACTTTAGTCTATCACATGAATCGGCTAAAGATTACAAAGGAGAAACTGGCCATGTATAAAATCATCCTGCGGAATATGTATATGGCATCCATCGACACCTGCAACGCGGCACTGGTTGCATCTAAGATGTCACCACTTACAAAGATGTAATTATTAGCAATCAGCCTTCTGCTGTAGAATCAGTAGAGGGCTTGATTCTGTCTATTCAGTCTTGTAATGAGCAGCAGTTTTTATAGCATCTTCTCCGGTCGACTTTTCTGTCCCGTCCAACCAAGCCCTCTGGCCCACTCTTTCATATCATTCGCCTTTTCTTTATCCTCTCCGTTGATAGTTTGCAGCATATTCAGATATCCATGAAGCCCGCCGCAGTCATCCACCACATTCAGTCCGTCTGCCGCCATGCACACAATTTTCTCTTTCGCATCAACCTGCTCTAGTACCGGTTTCAGGTCTTTCGAAATTCTACACATATCATTATCAACAAAATCCTCGTCTTCTGTCTTGTGGTATATCTCTTCTAGAGTGATTTTCACGCACCAGTCATCTCCGTAATCATAGAGATAATATAGTGTATCAAAATACGGAGACAGGTTAATATTCAGATTCCGGAATAAGTCCAGACACTGCATAGCCCAGGCATTCATCTGTTCTTCGTGTATTTTGATTACATCGTCATACGGCTTCTTGTAAGCTCCTTCTATCTCTTTCTTATAGGTATCTGGGTGTACCCATGACAGATGGTCGAGTTGAGAATAACTCTGTCTCCAGTTGCGAAGTTCCGCGGCAGCCTCTTTCATCTCGTCCTCACTATTATACAGTTTTTCATCCTCCAGCTCCTCTTTCAGCAACTCCAGCTTACCGACCACATCACCTTTCCATGCCCTCGCACTATCATGCTCTGCAGCAAACAACTCACGGATGGTCAGCCGCTCTGCAAGGAAGTTCCAATCCTGCTCGATGGCAACCTTATTCAGTATTTCCTTCAGCGTTATTTCATCCTTAAAATCGGGGAACCGATCACGGAAACCTTCAATCTCCCACAGGTTGCCCAGATAAGAATCGCCGACTGAATACTGACGGAACGGAGCAGAATATTTCTTCTTAAGCCAGCTTTTGACGCTGACGCCTTTCTTGTAGTCGTCATCCCAATAAAGGTCACTCATATCATCATCTGGAAACCGGAACAGAACTCCACACAGATCCGTATACCCGCCAAGGGTTCCCGCTGTGAGTGCATCGAAGTCCTCCTGCGGTATGGAGAAATTGTGTAAATGGCTGTTCTGCCAACCGAAAAGTTTCTGGATAGCATAGTGCAGGGCATGGAGGTTCATGGTTCCTGGAACAAGGATGTCGCGGGAGATTGCGGATTCCGCTTTTGCCAGTTTAAGCAGCTCTGCTCTGTCTTCCGGCCGCATGTCCATATCCTCATCAGCTCCGTAAACGAAGCCGCCAACCAACGACAGGTGCAGAGCATAGACAGTGCCGTATTCTTGATATGTATCCCCAAACACAACATCTTCCCTTGCACGGTCAGCGAGTTCCTCTGTAAACTCTGGATCGAAGCGAAGACTGGATAAAGCAGAATGTTTGGCTTTCTTTGATGCTGCGGTTTGCTCAGTTACCAGATTATCCATTAACACAGGCATACTATCCACTTCTCCCATACCGTCCACGTTCCCTTTATGCATCCCTTCTGCTGCTGCCTCCATCCGTTCCCTATAGTCTTTCGAGTACTGTGAATCCTCTGTCTGTTTTACCCCGTAATTTCCACGGGAATATGGCATATAAGCATACACAGCATCTTTTGTAAGGGATAACTCCTGCGCAATCTGCTCCACGGTCATTCCCTGGTCTAAGAGTCCCTTTACTTGCTTAGAGGACTTGCTGCTCCACATACCGGCTGTTATCAGGATACGCTGTGCCGTTACCATGGAGATGTGGCAGTTCTTCGCCGTCTTTCGAACGGAATGTGTCCCCTCGTAATCCGCAGTCACCTGTGCGAATAGCTCATTGGTAACTTCCTGTTGCTCACAGGTGTTTACTTCATGTTCGTTCATTGTCTTGGCTCCTTTCGGTTTCATCGTTGTACACAGTATAATGATATTGCTATCAGTTGTCAACCTAGACTTTCAGCTTCAAAAAAATATGAACGGAGCATTGAAATTGGCAAAATCATGCACCGTTCATACTCTATTTATCTCTGCGGTCAAGGAATAAGTTCCACATTAAAGTATCCATCATTCCAGGTAACATAATTATCATATTCCCGTCCGCCATAATACTTAATTCCCTCAATTTCAGTTTTCCTGCAACATGTAGTAACATACTCAGGCAGCAAATACTCCGTCGGCTTGTTCATGTTTTCAACCGGCTTTCGGATCAGTTGTAAAAAGCTGTTATATTTCGTTGTTCTGTCTGAAAAATCGATCAGCTTTACGGTTCTTCTTGGCTTTAACCTCAATAACACTAATCTCCGCTACAGAATACCACTCATTTATTCCTTTCATATTGCCTATGCCGGCTTGTCCGCAAAGATACCGCACAAGTCTCTTAATCCATTCCAATACAACCATCCAAGACTTGTCTTCGCATTCCACAGCACCCTATCAGGATGTGAGTTTATAGAAAATTTAGAAATAATTTATCTTCTCTTACCGCTCTTACCGGGGGCAGACCCCAATGTGGTCATGAGCAGGACAGCCATACAGCAGCCGTGAAAGAACCCAAAGGCCAGAAAGGAAGCGACAACCATGGCTGAAACCACCACATCCGACGCGCCGGAAAGAATACCGGCGGACATCACAAAACCCAGTATGCAGATGCCGCTGACAGACCTCAGTGAGCTGCATATCCTCCTCCGTGTGTACATCCAGTGCTACGGCACCGGTGAACGCGACTCGGAATTACTGGCTGAAGTGGAAGCAAGATATCGTCTGCTGTACCGCCGGCGGAACCACAGTGACGCGCCGGCGGAGATCACAAACCCGCGGAACGCCGGGCGAAAGCCCGTTGTTGAGCCGGAAAAAGCAGAACGAGTCCGCCAGCTATACACCGCCGGCAAGACCATGCGTGAAACTGCAGCCATGGAATCGTGTTCTGCAAGCCATGTTTTTAAATTAATTCACGAACACGACCAACATATTTAATTTTCAAGCAATAAAATAGAGGGTACTTATCCCTCCTAAATGCACCTCTTTTCATCTGAAAATCCATATATACAAGCCAAACTGCCTGAGAGCAAAATCGGACAGTTTGGTCTTATATGCTGTTTTTTAGGTCTGTTCTCGGGTCAAAAAAACAAAATTCCCGAAAACACAGTAAAATCAAGGCTTCAGGGCGTTTTCGTACCGTCATTTCCCGAAGAGCCTGATTAACTCGAACATCCGTAATACCCATATAGTCGCTTCCGATGGTTTAATAACAACTTTTCGGACAAGATATGTTAGACGTTGTGGCCTTTGCTGAACACACTGCCCGGCATCTCTTAATAAACTCTTAAGGAAATCTTCACTTCTTCTTAGATGTGCCTGACACCATGTATTTTCCCAGAACACAAACGCCCAATTTTATTGTTGACCAACATTATAGTTCTTAAATGAAACGCCATTTTAATACAATATTCCT
>JAJBUL010000177.1 GCA_020860365.1 Clostridiales bacterium
TTCCACAACCGCTATGGTATCACTCTGGCGGCGGATCTCTACGAGCCGAAGGATATGGAAGCGTCCTCTGGCGGCGAGGAGGCTGGATCTGGACAGCTCCCGGCTATCGCGGTCTGCGGTCCTTTCGGCGCAGTCAAAGAGCAGGCAGCCGGACTGTACGCGCAGACGATGGCAGAACGAGGCTTTCTGACGATTGCCTTTGACCCGTCCTACACCGTCGAGAGCGGCGGACAGCCCCGCTACATGGCGTCCCCTGACATCAACACGGAGGATTTCATGGCAGCGGTGGATTTTCTTTCCGTACAGGATAATGTAGATCCGGAGCGGATCGGTATCATTGGCATCTGCGGCTGGGGCGGTATGGCATTGAATACGGCGGCGCTGGATACCCGCGTCAAGGCTACGGTCGCTTCTACGATGTACGACATGACCCGTGTGAACGCGAATGGCTATTTCGACAGCGAAGATAGTGAGGAAGCCCGCTATGAGAAGCGCAAGGCTCTCTGCGCACAGCGTATTGTCGATTACAAAAACGGCAGCTACGCCCTGGGCGGCGGCGTGGTTGACCCGCTTCCAGAGGACGCGCCATTCTTTGTGAAGGATTATTATGATTACTACAAGACGGAGCGCGGCTATCATCCCCGCAGCCTGAATTCCAACGGCGGGTGGAATGTGACCGGCTGCCAGTCGTTCCTGAACATGCCGATTTTGCAGTACAGTCAGGAAATCCGCAGCGCCGTCCTCGTCATCCATGGAGAAAAAGCGCATTCCTGCTATTTCAGCAAGGATGCGTTTGCGAAGCTGACTGGCGACAATAAGGAGCTTCTGCTTATTCCGGGAGCTGTTCATACAGACCTTTATGACCAGACGGATATCATCCCGTTTGACAAAATGGAATCTTTTTTCAGAACGTATCTGAAATAAGCAGAAAATGAAAGGAGACGCATGATGACTGATAAAAAATCAATTGTCTATTTTACCCGCGATCTTTCCGCGGAAGGCTTACTGCGCATTTATGGGCGCATCGCTTCTGGCATCAGCGGAAAGGCTGGAATCAAGCTGCATACCGGAGAAAAGCATGGACCAAACATTATTCCCCGCCCCTGGGTGGAGCAACTGATAAAAAGTGAACTTCCGGGAGCTTCGATCGTAGAGACGAACACCTACTATGAAGGAGACCGCTATACGACCGAACAACACAGAGAAACCATTCAGACGAATGGCTGGACATTCTGCCCGGTGGATATTATGGATGAGCATGGAACAGTTATGCTGCCTGTAAAAGGCGGAAAATGGTTCACGGAGATGTCTGTAGGAAAAGGAATTCTGGATTACGACTCCCTGCTTGTGCTGACACATTTCAAGGGCCATACCAAGGGCGGTTTCGGCGGCTCCAACAAGAATATCGGGATTGGCTGCGCGGATGGACGGATCGGAAAAGCAATGATTCACACAACGCCGGGTTCTTCGGATATGTGGGATATTGGCAAGGAAGAATTCATGGAACGTATGACGGAATCAACCAAGTCTGTGGTAGATCATTTTGGTGAGCATATCGCTTATATCAACGTTTTGCGGAATATGTCGGTTTCCTGTGACTGCGAGGGAACAGCGGCAATGCCGGTCGTGACGCCAAATATCGGTATCCTGGCTTCGACAGACATTCTGGCGGCTGACCAGGCGTCCATTGATATGGTCTACGCTCTGAAAGAAGAGGATCATCACGATCTGGTGGAGCGCATCGAATCACGCCACGGACTGCGTCAGCTGACCTATATGAAAGAGCTGGGTATGGGCAATGACCAGTACACTCTGTTAGATATTGACCATATGGACATGGAAATCTCCGTGGAAGATGCCGTGAAGGATGTCAAACCATTTGTAAAAGAAGAATGAAATCCAGTATTAATTTTGGCATAGTAAAACTCCCCGTTACTATTCACGGCGAGCCTGACACTTGCTGTCAGGCTGCGCCAGAACACGTTTCGCATGTGTGATTTCGCCCCCATGCATCGAAGATGCATTTAAAATGGGGCGAAATCGTTACATTCACAGCGCAGCTGTGAATAGTAACTGTTTTCATGCGAAAAAACGGACAACCCACAAAATGTTTGCATAATCGGCCAACGAAGGATATACTGTATGAAAAAGTTTGTCTAAAAGTTCTTTGTAGCAGCAAGCCAGTATTAATTTTAAAGAGAGGGACAAAAGATGTGTGATGAAAAAAATACAAAGACTCCGGAATGCGAGCCCAGTGTAAACCTGAAAGCAGAGGACTACCGGGATCCATGGCTGGCAGCGGGAGTAAACAAGGCGATTGGATTCTTCCCCAGGGAATTTTATTGTCTGGATAATTACAGTGCGTTTAAAATTGAATACAAGGGTTGGGTATACGCCACTGTAGAGGAAGCCTACCAGGCGAGCGCTTTTCTGGAGGTGGCTGACGATGTGGCAGAGCAGATTCGGCAGGCCAGGTCGCCTTATGAAGCGAAGCAGATTTCTGTGGCGAATAAGGACAGGAAAAGACCGGACTGGGAGACGAAAAAGCTGGAGGTGATGGAAGAACTTTTGCGTGAAAAAGTAAAGCAGCATCCGTATGTCAGAGAAATGCTGATAAAGACGCAGCAGAACCGGATCGTTGAGGATTCTCCGAAAGACACTTTCTGGGGCTGGGGACCGAACCGCGACGGCGAGAATCATATGGGCAGGCTGTGGATGAAGCTGCGGGAGCAGGTATTAAACGGGGAGCTCTGATTTTCAGGTTGATAAAGAAGCTCCTGGGCGCCCGATGCGCATTTTTTCTGTGAGCGGAGAAAGTGAGAACTACTCAATAATAGACAACAAAGAAGAAAAATTATTGTACAAAATAGTTGAATATTGCACTGGAACAAAAATAAAAAAAACGTTAAAATAATGAAAAAATAAAAAATAGTGCAGCCGTTACTGTCGGCTGCCTAATTTTTATGCACACGGGCGGATAAGGAAATATGCAGCTTGCGCTGCATCCGCCCGGCGCGGCGCCCAGATTATAAAGGAGGCTTTTCATAGATGTTTGTGTTGTATTTTCTGTTGTGGATCATTTATTTTGGCTCGATCACTCTGGAGAGTGTGCTGTTTGGCCTGGGGATTGCTGCTGCGGTTTTTGCTTTTACGTGCGCTTTTCTGGATCACAGCATCAAAAAAGAAATTGCGATTTATAAGCGCCTGCCGCAGATGGTTCATTATGTGTATGTCCTGATCTGTGAAATTGTAAAAGCGAACCTTGCGGTGATCCATATGATTTTGTCAGAGGAAGAAGAACTGAAACCGGTTCTGGTTCATTTTCATTCGGAACTGAAAACGCCGACGGGGCGTGCTTTCCTGGCGAATGCGATTACCTTGACCCCGGGGACAATCACGGTATCGCTGGAGGATGGGGAGTATGTGGTTCACTGCCTGGATGAGGATCTGGCTGAGGGAATGGATACCTCTGTATGCGCCCAGATGATTGCAGAGATGGAGAAGAACTGAGAGGAGAGAAGCTTATGGGAGAAGGTGTACCGGGTCTTGCGTCGGCCTATACGGTTTTGTTTACAGCGGCACTGATTTTTCTGGCAGTTCTGCTGGTGCTGTGTCTGATCCGCGCCATCATAGGACCGCGGGTGGCGGATCGGCTGGTTGCGGTGAATATGATGGGGACAATTGTGATGGTGATCATTGCGATTCTGGCGCTGATGCTGCAGGAGGGATATCTGGTGGATATCTGTCTGATCTATGCGATGATCAGTTTTCTTGCGGTGATTGTGCTCACAAAGGTATATATGGGAGTTTACCTGGCGAAAAAAAGTCAGTCAGACGGAAAGAAGGGGGAAAATGGCGATGATTGAGTGGCTGCAGTTCCTGGTAGGGGCGGTTTTGCTTTTGCTCGGTCTGGGTATTTTTACGGTGGAAATGATCGGTGTTTTCCGTTTTCATTATGTACTGAACCGGATGCATGCGGCTGCGATGGGAGATACGCTGGGGATCGGATTCTGCCTGGTCGGACTGATTGTGATGAACGGGTTAAACCTCACTTCACTGAAGCTGTTTTTTGTGGTTGCTTTTCTCTGGTTTTCCTCACCGACGTCCTCTCATCTGATTGCGCGGCTGGAAGTGACGACGGATACAGAAAAAGAGAAGCACTATCGGGGAGTATCCCTGAGAGAACTGGAAGCAGATTCTGACGGAAGAAAAATGGCAGACAGGAAAGAGGAAAATGAGAGGGAGCTTTATGTGGCAGAATCTGGGACGAACAGGGAAAATGGAATGACAGAGAAACTTGCGCAAAGTGACGGCAGTCTGGGCGAGCTGATGCCGGACAATATGGGGCAGGAGGCGTAAAAGATGCAGATTTTTACATGTATTTTACTGGGATTTCTTCTTGTCTGTGCGATTTCCGTCAGCCTCTCGAAGAATCTTCTGAATTCCGTCTTAATTTATATGTCTTACAGTCTGGTAATGTCGATTATCTGGATTGTGCTGGAGTCGCCGGATCTGGCGATCACGGAGGCAGCGGTTGGCGCAGGCGTGACCAGTATTCTGTTCTTTGTGACTCTGAAAAAAATACGTGCGATAATGGATGAGGATGAGGGGGAAGATGGAACCCAAGATGAGGAGCTTAAGAAGATAAAGGAAGAGGAAGCGAAGGGAGGCGAGGAGAATGAGTAGAAAATTATCGGAGGATGAATATCGAAAGACAAAGTCTTTTCGCCTGAAGCAGTGGCTGGACGGGACAAAGGATCCGTTTCTCGATACGGTGGAGATGAATGCACAGAAGCCGTTTGAGGAAGAACCGGAAGAGAAAAAGCAGTTCGATCAGGAGAGAAAGACCAGGCTGGCAAAGTGGGTATACAATCCAAAACGAAACCGCGATGTGAATACGTTTCGTTCTCTTTACCGTGTCTGTGCGGCGCTGTTCTGTGTCTTTCTGCTGATTACGCTGCTGACCGCTGTCTCCTGGTTGCCGACGGAGGGCGAGGAAGATCGTCCGGTGAACAATGAAGTCTCCGAGCGTTACATTGAGAGCGGCCTGCAGGAGACCGGCGCGGTGAACATTGTGACGGGCATGATTCTGGACTATCGTGCATTTGATACGCTGGGTGAGTCGCACGTGCTTTTCGCCGCGACCATGACGGTGCTGATTCTGCTGCGCCTGGATCGGGATAAGGATAAAAAGGAGCAGCACGCGAATGACCGCGTCTACGAGCCCAAAAATGACGTTATTCTCCAGACGGTTGCGAAGATTCTGGTGCCGCCGATTTTCATCTTCGGCATTTACGTAATTCTCTGCGGGCATCTGGGGCCGGGCGGCGGTTTTTCCGGCGGTGCGATCATTGGCGCTGGCCTGATTCTGTATGTGAACGCGTTTGGATTTGCGAAGACGGAACGCTTTTTTACGGCGAAAACGTATAAGGTTACGAGCTTTTGCGCGTTGGCCTGCTATTCTCTGTCAAAGTGCTATTCGTTTTACACTGGAGCCAACGAGATTGAGAGCGTAATCCCTCTGGGAACGCCCGGGGCGATCTTAAGCAGCGGCCTGATTTTTGTGCTGAATATCTGCGTGGGCATTGTTGTGGCCGGGACAATGTATACGTTCTATGTAATGTTCCGAAAAGGTGGCTATTGAGTCAGACGATGGCAGGTTACTGTTTCAGGAGGTTATAAAGATGAATTTTGCCAATTTACTTGATAATTATGAAGAGGCGGTTGCGATGATTCTGTTTGTGATCGGGTTCTCGAACCTGCTCTTACAGCCGAACCTGATCAAAAAAATCATTGGCATGAACATCATGGACACGGCGATCTATCTGTTCCTTGCACTGAAGGGCTACATAGAAGGACATAAGGCGCCGATTGTTGTGGATGGCGTGCAGAGCACAGAAGCCTACATTAATCCGATCCCGAGCGGTCTGGTGCTGACGGGCATTGTGGTCTCCGTGTCCGTATCGGCCCTGATGCTGTCTCTGACCATCCGGCTGTATCGCAGGTATCACACACTGAACCTGGATGAGATCTCCACGCAGATAAAAAAGGAGGATATGTGATGGAATTCGTTCAGAATTTTCCCTTCCTGACCATTATCTTGGCGCTGTTTTCCGGACCGCTCTGTTCTGTGTTAAAAAGCAAAGCAGCGAAAAGGGTGAATACGATATCGATCGCGCTGATTCTGGTAATGTCTGTCGCGGTGCTTCTGTTTACCCTGCAGACTGGAGAGGCTTATGTATATCGGATGGGACATTTCTCCGCTCCCTGGGGCAATGAGATTCGTGTCGGTGTGCTGGAAGCGTTTATGGCGGTGTTCTTTTGCGTAGTTATGCTGCTGTGCATGCTCGGCGGGCGCCGAGAACTCGCCGAGGAGGTGGAAGAGACGAAGCAGAACCTTTACTATGTGATGGTTGGTCTGCTGCTTTCCTCTCTGCTTGCTCTGATTTATACAAACGACCTGTTTACCGCTTATGTTTTTGTCGAGATCAACACCATTTCCGCCTGCGGGCTGATTATGATCCGTCAGAACGGGCGCGCGATTGAAGCAGCGACGCGGTATATGATTATGAGCCTTCTGGGCTCCGGCCTTCTGCTGATGGGGATCTGTTATCTGTACGATCTGACCGGACATCTGCTGATGAGCAATATCAAAGAGCAGGTGGCGATTTTGGCGGAGACAGGAGAGTATCATATCCCTCTTCTGATTTCCATCACACTGATGTCGGTGGGACTCGCGATCAAAAGCGCCCTGTTTCCGTTCCACTCCTGGGTACCGGACGCTTACGGCTATTCAACTCTGTCGTCCTCAGCGATTCTGTCCTCCCTTGTCTCCAAGGGTTATATTTTCCTGGTGGTCAAGATTTTCTACCGCGTGATTGGGTTCGATGTGATCCGCGAGAGCAAGGTGATTAATGTATTGTTTGTATTTGGCGTTATGGGAATGATTTTCGGTTCGCTGAGCGCGATCCGGGAAAGCAACATCCGACGGATGATCGCCTGGTCATCTGTAGCGCAGATCGGTTACATCTATATGGGCTTTGGACTGGGCACGACGGCGGGAATGATTGCCAGCCTGTTTCACATTCTGAGCCACGCGGCAACAAAATCCATGCTTTTTGTATCTGCCTCCGGCCTCATGGATGTCTCCAATCATGATACAGACTTTTTTGCGCTTACCGGCTCCGGCTATCGCAACAAAGCCGCGGGAGTCGCCTTTACGGCCGGTTCGCTCTCGATGGTCGGCATCCCACTGTTTTCCGGCTTTATTTCAAAAGTGCTATTTGCCTCGGCGGCTTATGACACATCAGGGAAACTGATTCCGGCAATGATTGCGCTGGCCTTGAGTACGCTGCTGAACGCGATTTATTTTATGAAGACCGTCATTCGCATTTACACACCGGCGCACCGGGCGAATATAGAAACAGACAGCCGGGTGATTACGGCGAAAGAGCAGCCGCAGAAAACGGCTGTGCTGGCGCTGTTTGTTGTGTTGAACCTGATACTGGGACTCTTCTCAGAACCGATTGTAAACATGCTCACGCAAGGACTCGAGATGTTCGGATAAAAAGGATAAGGAGGAGACTATGGGAATCTGGATTTTGATACCGGTTTTTCTGCCGGTTATCGCGGGTGTATTGCTTCTTTTGCCTGTAAAGCAGGAAGAGATCGGAGATGGCAGCAAGGAAAGTCTGACCCGATTGCATACAGTGACTGCGGCTGTGCTGATTGCTTCCGCTGTACTCGCGCTTTTGGCGGCGTGGTCGGGAGACAACAGCTACACCTGGTTTGAATTGATGGAGGGAATCCCAATCTATTTCCAGGTGGACGACATCAGCCGCCTGTTTGTCACAGTGTTCAGCATTGCCTGGGTATTGGTGTGCTTTTACGCTTTTACCTACATGGAGCATGAGGGGAAGGAACGGCGGTTTTTTGGATTTTATCTGGTTGTCTATGGGGTACTGGTGGCGCTCTGCTTTTCAGGCAATCTGGTGACAATGTATCTGTTCTATGAATTGATGACACTGACTTCGATGCCGATGGTGCTGCACAGTGGTACGCGTGAATCGATCATGGCGGCGCTGAAGTACCTGTTTTACTCCATGTGCGGCGCGTATCTCGGCCTGTTTGCGATTTTCTTCCTATATAAATACTGTGATTCGATTACCTTTACAGCCGGAGGCACCCTGAACCTGGCACTGGCACAGGGACATACGGGGATTCTTCTGGCGGCGGTGATGGCAGCGCTGATTGGTTTTGGCGCGAAAGCAGGTATGTTCCCGCTGCACGCATGGTTGCCGGCAGCGCACCCGGTTGCTCCTGCTCCGGCCTCAGCGGTACTCTCTGGTATTATCGCGAAGGCTGGCGTTCTTTCCATCGTCCGTGTTGTATTCTACATCGTGGGTGCAGATTTTATCCGCGGCACCTGGGTGCAGACCGCCTGGATGACGTTGTCGCTGCTTACTGTGTTTATGGGGTCGATGCTTGCCTTCCGTGAAAAGGTGGTAAAAAAGCGTCTGGCGTACTCTACAGTCAGCCAGGTGTCCTACATCCTGTTTGGATTGTCCGTCCTTTCTCCTACCGGAATGGAAGGCGCGCTGCTGCATGTGGTCTTTCACGCATTCATTAAATGCGCACTGTTTCTGACTGCCGGTATTTTTATCTATCGGGCAGGACTTTCGCAGGTGGATCAGCTGGAGGGAATCGGCAAAAAAATGCCGAAGACGCTCTGGTGATTTACCTTTGCTTCCCTCGCCCTGGTGGTTATCCCGCCTGCAAGCGGCTTTATCAGTAAATGGTATCTGGCGCAGGGAGCGCTGGAGGCAAACGTCGGAGTCTTTGGCTGGGCAGGACCAGCAGCGCTGCTGCTGTCTGCGTTGCTGACGGCGGGATATCTGCTGTCGATTGTAACCAATGGATTTTTCCCGAAGGTAAAATCGAAGGCTCATGTCGCGATCGCTGCGGAGAATACTACTTTGTCGGAAAGCAGTGCTGGTGAGACACCGACGGAAATGCCAGGCTGCCAGGAGTCCGATCCTCTCGCAGGTGTCACGGAGGCGCCTCTCGGGATGCTGATTCCGCTGGCCATTTTTGCAGCATTGTCGATTCTTCTGGGCGTTTTCCCGAATCCGCTGATTCAGTTTGTGAGCAGGATTGCCGCAGCAGTGATGTAGAGAGGAGGAGGTTGGATGCGTGCCTTTTTTCTGGCAGTTCTTGTACTGCTTCCGATTGTGGGCGGGGCATTGATTCCGCTGCTTCCGTTCCGCGACCGAAAACAGATGATGCTTTATACGGAAGGCGTGGTACTTCTGAATTCCCTGCTGGCGCTGCTGGTGCTTACCAACCGGCCGGCGGGAGCATTTGTCCTGCTCCGCTTCACCAGCAATCTGTCGCTGAGCTTTTCCCTGGATGGTCTGGGTACCGTTTTCGCAGCCCTGATTTCCATCCTCTGGCCGCTGGCGACGCTTTATGCGTTTGAATACATGAGCCATGAGGAGCATGAGAAGTTTTTCCTTATGTTTTACACGATGACCTTTGGCATCACAATGGGAATCACCCTGGCTGAGGATCTGGTGACGATGTACTGTTTTTACGAGATGCTGACGCTGGTGACGCTTCCGCTTGTCATTCACACACTGACGCGCGAGGCGGTTCTTGCTGGCCGAACCTATCTCTATTATTCACTTGGCGGCGCGGCGTTTGCCTTTATCGGTGTGATTTTTATCCTGGTATATGGCACCTCAGCGGACTTTGTGGCGGGCGGCGTGCTGGATCTGACCAAAATCGGCAGCCGGACAAATCTGCTGCTTCTGGTATATGTGTTGTGTTTTTTCGGCTTCAGTGTGAAAGCGGCGATGTGGCCGTTCTCCGGCTGGCTGCCAAAAGCGGGTGTTGCTCCGACGCCGGTCACGGCGCTTCTTCACGCCGTGGCAGTCGTCAAGGCTGGTGCGTTTGCAACCATGCGGATCACCTACTATAGCTTTGGCACCGAATTTCTGCGCGGTACCTGGGCGCAGACCGCGGTGCTGATACCGATTGTGTTTACAATTGTCTACGGCTGCAGCCGCGCACTCAAAGAGACGCATTTAAAACGACGCCTGGCCTGGTCGACGGTGAGCAACCTTTCCTACATCCTGTTTGGCACGGCGCTGATGACGCCGCTGGGGCTGGTTGGTGCGCTCTGCCACATGATCTGTCACGCGGTGATTAAGATCTGCTCGTTCTTTTGTGCGGGTGCAGTGATCTGCCAGAGTGGCAGAGAATACATTCATCAGCTGGATGGGCTGGGAAAAAAGATGCCGAAGGTATTCGTGATTTTTACCTTTTCGGGTCTGGCATTGATGGGAGTGCCGGGTCTGGCAGGTTTTATCAGCAAATGGAATCTGGTAAAAGCCGCACTTGACAGTACGCATCCGCTGGCGGTCGTCGGTGTGGCGGCGCTGATGATTTCTGCGCTTCTGACCGCGATCTATATGCTGACGATCAGTGTGCGGGCGTTTGTGCTCCCACCGAAGGAGACCGGCACGATGGAAGCGTCTTCTCACAGGAGCCTGGCGGCAGAGGGCTCCAGCTCCCTGGAAGACGCTTCGCGAGGAACCGAGGGGACAAATTCCTCGGTGGAACATAAGATCGTCCCGTATGACGAAGTCAAAGATCCAGGCTGGATGATGCTTTTGCCACTGGCGCTTTTTGTGGTGGCGATGGTTGTGATCGGTTTGCATCCGCAGCCGCTGATTGACGCGTTCACGCAGATCGCGTCAGCGATTCAATAGGAAGGAGGAGGACGATGGAAGGGAATGGTATGCTGGCAGTGCTGGTGTTTTTTCCAATGATTGGCGGCCTCCTGGCATGGGTGCTTCGCAAATCCTTAAAAACAGAAAATAAAGCGCACGCGCGCTTTTTCATGACTGGCAGCGCGCTGGTTGCGGATGTTGTGGCGGTTACGGAATTTTTGCTGATGCTGGCTCTGTTTATCAGCAATGCGCAGGATGCGCAGGAGAGTGCTGTTTTGTCTCTGACGATCCCTGGCGTCTGCGGATTTGGCCTGCACTTTACGCTGGCCGGCTGCCGGCGGCTCTATCGACTGATTGCTGGGCGGATGTGGAAGATGCCCGCACTTTTGTGTCCGCCGTATTTTGGAAACCACGTAGCGGTTAAAATGAGCGGACATTCCGCGAAGAAGCAGGAGCTTTCCGCGAGAGCGTCCAAGACCGATTCGGTGGAGATTACGGAAGCTGCTCATGAAGAAAAAGAGCCGTCATCTGATCGTTTTTATGTCTTCTTTTTATTGACACTGGGCGCGACGCTTGGCGTATTTTTCTCCGCAGATCTGTACACAACGTTTATCTTTTTCGAGATGATGTCCTTTACCTCTTATGTCTGGGTGGCGCATGAGGAAAACAATGCGGCGCTCCGGGCGGCGGATACGTACCTGGCTGTGGCGGGGCGCGGCGGTCTGGTCATGCTGATGGGGATCTTTGGCGTCTACCATGAGCTGGGGACGCTTACGATTTCTGAACTGTCTGCTGCCGCGTGCGCGTATGAAAACAAGCCTGTGCTGTACGCGCTGGGCTGCTGCATGCTGGTTGGTTTTGGGGCAAAGGCGGGTGCGTTCCCGCTGCATATCTGGTTGCCGAAAGCGCATCCGGTGGCTCCGGCCCCGGCGTCTGCGCTGCTGTCCGGTATCCTGACGAAGACCGGTATTTACGGCATTCTTGCGATTTCCTGTGGACTGTTTTTGCACGATAAGCAGTGGGGGACGCTGATTCTGATCATTGGCGCGATCACCATGTTCGGCGGCGCGCTGCTGGCAGTCTTTTCGATTAACCTCAAGCGGACACTTGCCTGCTCGTCCATGTCGCAGATCGGCTTTATCCTGATCGGCGTGGGGATGCAGTGTTTGCTCGGTGAGGAGAATACGCTGGCAGTGCACGGAACGCTGCTTCACATGATGAATCACTCCATGATTAAACTGGTATTGTTCATGGCGGCCGGTGTGATTTACATGAATGTACACGCGCTCGACCTGAACGTCATCCGCGGCTATGGAAGGAAAAAGCCTCTGCTGAAGGTCATTTTCCTGATCGGAGCACTTGCAATCGGCGGTATCCCGCTCTTTGGCGGATATATCAGTAAAACGCTGCTCCACGAGAGCATTCTGGAGTATGGCGGCGGATTGATTTTCCGTGCGCTGGAGTATCTTTTCCTGTTCTCCGGCGGTCTGACAGTAGCATATATGACGAAGCTTTTTGTGGCGATTTTTGTGGAGAAAAACGCGGATGATACGCTGCAGAAGGAATACGATGAGCAGAAGAACTATATGAACCCGATAAGTACCTTCGCTCTGGCGGGCAGCGCACTTGTCCTTCTGGTGTGGGGGCTCTTCCCGCATGCAATTATGGACAGAGCCGCCGAGCTTGGGCAAAGCTTTATGGGACTCGAAGAGTTCGGACACGTGGTCAGCTATTTCAGCCTGAAGAACCTTTCCGGGGCGATGATCTCAATCTGTATCGGGGCGATCGTTTATCTGTTTGTCATTCGGAAACTGCTGATGAAAGAGGAAAAAGTAGCAGTGACCCGGAAACGTGCCAAAGGTGGTAAGGCAAAGAAAGCATCTGCGGCGCATACTGCAGCAACCAGGGTTTATATCAACGCATGGCCATCCTGGCTGGATCTGGAAAACCTGATCTACCGTCCGCTTGTGTTGCAGCTGTTGCCGTTTGTGTTCGGAGCCATCTGCCACGTGCTGGATGTGCTGACCGATACGCTGGTGAAGCTTCTGATCCCTGTGGGACATGTCGCGGCGCGTCTGCTTGACAGCCTGATTGATTTTTCGGTGGTGGGACTGCGCAAGAGTGTCTACAAAGACTCTCCGCTTCCGCATGAGCGTCCGCACGGAACGATGCTGACCGATGTGGCGGGGAAAGTGATGAATGCTTTTCAGAAACTGGCAAACCGTACCTGGCGGCGCAAAAACCCCGGTACCGTCGACTACCAGCGGGAGCTGGCGCTGCGCTATGACGTATGGCGGGAGAGCAATACGCTCATAGCCCGAAGTCTTTCCTATGGATTGCTGCTTGTGATTATAGGTTTTACACTGACACTGGTGTATATTCTGTGGTGGTAAATTACGAGAGGAATGGCATCCCATAAAAACAGGGGATGTCATTCCTGTTTTTTTGAGACACTCTTGAAATATAAGCGGCGAAATTGTATGATAGGGGTACTACGACATGAAATAGAAAGGAAAGAATGCTGTCTGGGGCAGATAAAGAGGATGAGACAGATGATTTTTGACACGCATGCGCACTACAATGATGAGGCTTTTGATGAGGACAGGGACGAACTGCTCGCGGGCATGGAATCCGCTGGGGTCATTGGTATCGTAAATATGGGTGCTTCCTGGCGGGATGTGGAGGAAAGCCAGCTTCTTGCAGCGCAGTATCCGTTTGTTTATGCGGCGGCCGGCCTCCATCCGGATTATGCCGGGGAATTGATTAAGGAAATTCACACATATCAGGACTTGGCGCCGATTGCAGATGGCGTCTCCACATTGAGTAACGCTGTGCATAGCGCCGACTTTGACGAAGAAAAACTCGCCCGCTTATATGACTTCTGCCGCAGACCGAAAACCGTGGCGGTTGGAGAAATCGGGCTGGATTACTATTGGGACAAGGAAAGTCATGAACTGCAAAAAGCATGTTTTGTGCGTCAGCTGCAGATGGCGAAGGAAGTGGATCTGCCGGTCAATATCCACAGCCGGGATGCTGCACAGGATACGTTTGATATCATGAAAGCCCATCACGCCGGGACGACAGGCGGTATCATCCACTGCTTTTCTTCGTCCACGCAAATGGCGCTGGAATATGTGAAGCTGGGATATTACATCGGAGTCGGCGGGGTAGTTACCTTTAAGAATGCGCGTGTAATGAAAGAGGTCGTGGCAGCGGTTCCGCTGGATCACATCGTGGTCGAGACCGACTGTCCTTATCTGGCGCCCGCGCCGCATCGCGGAAAACGGAATTCATCCCTCTACCTGCCGCTGGTGATGGAAACCATCGCCGGGATAAAGGGAGTGGAAGTGTGCGAAGTGGAAGAAGCCACATACGCGAACGCACGGCGGGTGTATCGGCTGGACGATTGATTCTTGCAGCTGCTCTGAACTTTTATTATCATTGCTAATTCAGAATAGCAGGGAGCAGAAAGCATTCTGATGCTTTTTTGAACTGTTTACAATTATTCTACGAAAGGATTATGGAAATGCTCCTCGCGTGCGTTCTGTGACAGATCGTACCAGTCCGCTGAAGAATGCTGCGAGTAGGGCAGGTGCTGTGGCGGCACTTCTTATGTGCGCCAGGCGTCAGATTATTTATATGGAAAAGCTTTCAAACCCACAGAAAACCATTGAAATTATACAGAAAAATCATTTTAATTTTCAGAAAAAGTTCGGGCAGAATTTTCTGATTGATGCGCACGTGCTGGAGAAGATTATCGCGTCCGCACAGATTACAAAGGACGACTTTGTGCTGGAAATTGGTCCGGGAATCGGGACCATGACGCAATATCTGGCAGAGGCGGCGCGTGAGGTGACTGCTGTAGAGATCGACCGGAATCTGATTCCGATTCTGGAGGAGACACTTTCCGCATACGATAATGTGAATGTGATCAACGAGGATATTCTGAAAGTAGACATTGCCGCGCTGGCAAAGGAAAAGAACGGCGGGCGGCCGATCAAGGTCGTTGGAAATCTCCCTTATTATATTACGACGCCGATTGTCATGGGACTTTTAGAGAGTAATGTTCCGCTGGAGAGCATCACGGTTATGGTACAGAAGGAGGTAGCGCTGCGGATGCAGGCCGATCCGGGGACAAAGGATTATGGTGCGCTCTCGCTGGCAGTGCAATACTACGCTGAACCATATCTGGCGGCAAATGTACCGCCGAATTGCTTCATTCCGCGCCCGGGCGTCGGCAGTGCGGTGATCGTCCTGACGCGCAGGAACGCTCCGGCGGTTTTGGTGCGGGATGAGAAGCTGATGTTCCGCCTGATCCGCGCCTCGTTTAATCAGCGCAGAAAGACGCTGGTCAACGGGTTGAAAAACGCTGGCGATCTGGATTATTCCAGAGAGCAGATTCTTGATGCGTTCGAAAAGGTGGGGCTTAGCGAGACCGTGCGGGGAGAGACGCTGACGCTGGTGCAGTTTGCGGCGCTGGCGGATGCGCTTTTGTAGAAAGGAGTGCCACTATGCGAACAGAACATTTTTATTTTCTATCCAGTGAGGGCTCAAAACAGATTCATGGGATGCGCTGGATTCCGGACGGTGAAGTGTGCGGAGTCGTACAGCTTGTCCACGGAATGTCGGAATACATTGCCCGCTACAGCGCGTTTGCGGAATTTCTGACGGAACAGGGTTTTGTCGTGACCGGGCATGACCATCTCGGGCACGGGGACTCTGCAGCGTCGGCTTGGCGCGAGGCTTCTTTCAATGGGCTGGCGCAATCTGCCGCTTCACCGGAATACGGCTTTTTTGCGGAGAAAAATGGCAACCGTGCCCTGGTGCGCGACATTCACCACGTCTACCGTCTGATGAAAAAGAAATATGACAGTGTACCTTATTATATTCTGGGACACAGTATGGGTTCTTTCCTCACACGGCAGTATATCTGCTGCTACGGGAATGGTGTGGATGGAGCGATTCTCTGCGGAACCGGCTATCATGCGGAACCAGAGATAAAGCTGGCTCTGGCGCTTTGTCAGGTTGGCGGAAAACTTTTTGGCTGGCACTATCACAGCCGTCTGTTTGAGTGGATGACCTCCGGTATTTATAATAAGCAGTTTGCACCGAACCGGACATCCGCTGATTGGCTTTCACGGAATGAAGCAAACGTGGACGCCTATCTGGCAGATTCCAGGTGCGGGTTCTCCTTTACTTTTAATGGCTATTATACACTGATGCTGACCCTGTATAAGATCAACCGGATGGAATATCTGCGGCGCATGCCGCGCGACCTGCCGGTGCTGTTTGTTTCCGGGGCGGAGGATCCGGTCGGCGCGTCCGGCAAGGGCGTGCATCAGGTAGAAGAGCAGTTCCGTGAGATCGGGATGCGCGACGTTTCCTGCATCCTTTATCCGGGAGATCGGCATGAGCTGCTCAATGAGACAGATAAGGAAAAAGCGTGGAAAGACATTGTGGAGTGGATCGGGAAGAGAGGCTGACGCTTTGTCCGGGGCTGGGCTAAGGAAATGCTCCCCGCATAAGATCGGCGCATGCCGCCTTGCCTGATGAAAGAAACTATGCATAGAGCTGGAACTAAGGATGAAAAATTGATGAAAACGGATAGATCAGAAAATACATTAAACAATCAAATGTGTGCTTACATTGATATGCATTGTGATACACTGCTGCGCACGGTGAGATATGAGAATGAAACCTTATATGACGGGAAGGGCATGCAGAGTCTGCGGCAGATGCGGGAAGCCGGGCAGATGTGCCAGTTTTTCGCAGTCTTTTTTCCACCGCAGGAGGAATTGATAAAGGAAGCTTTTTGGGAGAAACCGGATGTGAAAGAAGCTGTTGCGGAAGTGTGCTCCTGTGAGAAGCCTTGTCCGTCGTTTCGGTCGGAGCGAAAAGTCTGCCACTCGCAGATAGCAACAGTGTCAGATTGGGCTGGTTCTTTAGAAAGCGTTTCGTATGGTACAAATATAGAGGAAACGCTTTGGAAAATTCTCACCCAGAATCTGTGTCGGGAAGTGGCAGAGCATTCGGATATCATCGCGATGGCCCGAACTGCCAGCGAGATTGAGGAAAATTTCCGTGCCGGAAAGATGTCCGCAGTACTTACCATCGAGGACGGTCGGATGGTCAATGGCAATATGGATCGCCTGATTGCCCTGAGAGAAGAGGGCGTCTGCGCGATTGCTCTGACATGGAATTTTGCCAACTGCTTCGGCTCTCCGAATTCCAAAGATCCGGCGGTGATGAATACCGGACTGACTTCCTTTGGAAAAGAAGCGGTGGAGGTCATGAACGACATCGGCATTCTGATTGATGTTTCCCATCTCTCCGACGGTGGCTTTTGGGATGTGGTCAGACTCGCAAGGAAGCCATTTGTCGCCACGCATTCCAATTGCCGTGCCATCTCGCCGCACCAGAGGAACCTGACTGATGAGATGTTCCGAGCGCGCGCCCAAAGAGGCGGGGTCAGCGGTCTGAATTTCAGTCCGGATTTTCTGAGCCCGGATCTGACCAACCAGGTGACGCGCGTAGAGATGCTTGCCGATCATGTGATGCATTTCATCAAAACAGGCGGCGAAGACTGCGTCGGCCTGGGCACGGACTTCGCCGTCCTCGACGGTACCTTTGATATCTGACATCCCACACAGATGCATCTTTTGTTTGAAGAGCTTTCCAGGCGGGGACTGAGCCAGAGGCAGCTGGATAAGATAAGAAGCGGGAACGTGCTGCGCGTGATGCGGGAAAGTATCGGGTGAAAGGTGCGGAGCAGGGAGATGCTATAGATTAGAAAAACAGGCGATACCGTTTATGTATTTGGCGTAAAGGAGCGGCTTAAGACCGGTAAAAAGTCTCGCTTTCTCACCATCAACGGCAAGCCCTATTATGTGAGTGCACAGGGTACGGCTTCGACCGGCTGGTTTGTGGTAAATGGCAAGCTTTACAGGGCCACTTCGGGAGGAAAAATTTCGACCAGAACAGTGGATGGCAGAAGCAACGTGCTTATGATATGCTTGTGAAGCGCCGCGGAGACTGTAAAAGCTTTGCCTTTGCCTTTGCTGCCCTGGCCTGCGAGATTGGATATGACGCCTACGTGATCCGTAGTCGTGTGCCCGGTACACGTGATCAGGCTGCAGATGGTTACACAAAGCACAGCTGGGTGAGAATTGATGGCCGCTATTTCGATCCGGAGGGCGACTGGGCCGGATGGAATAAGGGCTGCTACAATTACAGTTCCTATAATGTCTCTCACACGATTCAGCAGATTATTCGTTTTATGGATTAGGGAAAACAACGACAGGGGAACAGGAATCCGTTTGAAATAAAAAACATACGCCGTCAGGAAAACTTACCTGATGGCGTATGTTTTGCGCAGTAAAAGATATGGTGTAGATAGTACAGTCAGATAAGGAGTTCTTTTTTCAACTGCAGGCAATAAGCTTTGTCTTCTGTAGCTTTTTTTAAATCGTCCATTCGATTGCTGTCAAGCAGCTTCCGAACCAGAGTGCGCATGTCTTCGTTCTCCTGTGCCCTGCCCTCTTCAATCCCCTTTTCAATCCCTTTTTCAATCCCATCATCCACTAACATTTGTCCGAGGCGTGTCATATAGATCATCTCCTTAACTTCAGAAAGCTCTTCTACATCTAAAAATTTGTCCGCAAAGGCGAAAAGGATAGCGGTAGCTCTGTTTGCGGACTCTGACTGATAATTCTTGATATAAGAAAGAGCGGTCAGTATTGTTTCCTTTTTTCCAATATTGCCAGACATAACGGGTGTCATAGCCAGATTTGCAAAGTCTTCATCATTCAGTATTTCTTTTTGCGCAGTTTTCCGTGCTGCTACTGCAAAAACATCTTCTCTTTTGTATTTTGCCATGTGGATCGGGATTACCTTATACGTATATTCTCCGCAATCCAACTCAAAACGTGTCTTTTTGTAACTTCCGGTGTAGAGCACGTAGGTTTTGACCATCCGCCCGGTATTGTAGCTCATGGTTGCCTCGTAGGCGTGAAATCTCCGCAGGTCAGATGAACCGCCGCTGGTTGTCTGGAATTCAAAATGTACGTAAAACCCCTGGGTTGTCAGAAAAGTAAAATCCTGATACTTTTTTTCAACCGTAAGTGATACCAGTTCAGTGGGGCCGGAATCAACATATTCGTAATTGATATTCAGAATTTTTAATAGCGTATCGCGAAAATATTCCATGCCCATTTTCATGATAGCATCTTCATGTTGAATATTAGCCATAACCTGTCCTTGCTTTGAATATTTTCTGGTTGGTATGTAATCTGCTATCATATGTATTTTGGAATAATCGCTTTTGTATTCTGACTTTGCATTTTTATTATACTCGCTGGGGGGAAAGAAGGCAATTGTATTTTTGTAGAGGTTTTTCCAATATTCTCAAAACAGGCAGTAGATTACATTTAAAAAGATGATTGACGTTCAATATTTGGTACGATCTACTTTGGGTAAGCGATTCTCGTAGGATGGCAGGGTATTTTGAAGGGAAGACGAATATTTGATATTTTAATGGAGAATAATATGGAACCGACATCTTACAATACCAGCCTGTTTTTGCAGCAGGCACTGCTTCAAAGCACCAGGCCCTCTGTCTGGTTTGAGGGTCTGGAAGAATCCGGTGCGCTCCGGGAGAGGCTCCCGGAGGTTTTTGCGCTGGTTGGCGTTTTGCAGGATCCGCGACATCATCCAGAGGGAGATGTGTACATCCATACGATGATGGAGGTGGACTATGCCGCCTGCATACGCGGGCAGACGAAACGGCCTTACCCCTTTATGCTTTCCACCCTTTGCCATGATCTGGGCAAGCCGCTTGTGACGGAAACAGGAAAGGATGGGAGAATTCACGCCTATGGGCATGAGGAGGCCGGTATTGCTTTGGCACATCAGCTGCTTAACCGGATCAATGCGGAAGCAAATACGGTGGAGTATGTGGAAAATATGGTACGTCTTCATATGAAGCCCAATCGGCTGTACAGGGATCAGTCAAAGGTGAAGTCGACCAGCAAAATGTTTGGCGCGTCTGTCTGCCCGGAAGACCTGCTTCTTCTGGCGGAAGCGGATCACTATGGAAAAAGGAACGCAGATCCATATGTCGAATGCAGGGACTGGCTGCAGGCGCGAATGGATTTATACAGAAAAAATGAATTATCACACATTTTGCAACACATTTAAAAAATAATTGTCACATTTACAAAAATTGAACTTGAAAGCCCTGACGTTCTGTGGTACGATTTGCAAGAGAATACTATGAGCAGAAGGAGGACGACCGATATGATATGGACGAAGAAAAAGAATTTGCCTGCAATTTTGCTCCGCTTGCTTTTGTTGAGCTGTGCCGTATGTACGATGATAGCCTTTGGCAGCAGAAGCCTTGCGGCTGATGAGTCAGACAGCGCGGTCTATGAAGCAGCAGGCTGGCAGATTAGCCTGGAGGATTCTGTACGCACATCATCTTTGAATACGGTGAGCGTTTCGCTGGGATATTCCAGCGTGGAGATGACAGATCTGGAGCAGAGTGCCGCAGAGGGCTATGAGTATTGTTTGCTGAAGCTTACCTTTGTCAAGGTAGACAGCACGGAGGTCATTGACTGGGATAATGTTGTCCTGACAGACGGGGATGGAAACCATTACTCGCGTATAGATGACAGCTTTATTTCAGACTATGATATGTCGCGCCTGCCGGGAACAGATCTGAATTTTGGCAGTTATGAGGGCTGGATTTGTTTTGAAATTCCAGAGACGGCGGAGAACCTCACACTGATCTGCTCCTTTGATGAAGAGGATCTGGTCATCCAGGTGGAAGATGTGGATGTCGTGGAGAGCGAAACGGGGAGCAGCGCTGAAGTGTCCACGGAGGGCAGCAGCGAAGCGACTTCTGAGTCTGCCACAGGCGATGATGGAGAAATGACAACTGAGTCGATGTCAGAGGTGGAATCCGAAATGGTCTCAGAGGCTGAGACTGAGGCAGGGACGGAATCTGCAATGGAAGCGGAACCTGAGACGGAAACGGAATCCGCGGTCGAGATTTCCTGGACGGAAATTGATTACGAGGATTACCTCGAGGAGCAGGCGGCGATTGACGATGCCCTGTACGCGGAGGCGCAGAGCGGGTATTCGTTTGAAGCTCCATTTGTGGTGGTGAATCCGTATCAGAATTCGCCGCTGACCGCGATGGTGATTTTTACTACTTCGGAGGAAACCGGGGTGGAAGTCGTGGTCTGTGGAAAAGATGGGAAAAATAATATCACGACCACTTTTGAAGCGGAGACAACGCATATCCTGCCGATTTACGGGCTTTACGCGGGGGAGACGACGGAGGTCGTGCTGACGCTGGATGATGGGACGAGCTTGACTCTGGAGATCACAACGGAAGCGCTGGATTCTTCCCTCACGGAAGCAGAGGTGACGGTCTGTGAAGAGGCCGCGCTGGATATTCTGGCGGAGGATGAGCTGACGTTTGCCTTTATCCAGAGTGCTTCTGAGGGAGCGAGCGGTGTGGTGGCCTATGACAACGCGGGCGATATCCGCTGGTATATGGATGAGGCGTATGTGTCTGCCTTTTCAATGAAGCGCCTCTCGAACGGACGGATGATGGCTTCCACGGCGGAGGTGATCAGCGGCTACTATTATTCGACCGGGCTGGTGGAGTTTGACCTCTGCGGAAAGTTTTATGCGATCTATCTGATTCCGGGCGGCGAGCACCATGATTTTGTGGAACTTTCAAACGGAAATCTTCTGGTGTGCTCCTGCACCGAGGATTTTTCATCGGTAGAGGATCGGGTTGTGGAGATCGACAGGGAGACCGGGGAAGTGGTCTATGAACTGAATATTGCGGATCTGATTGAGCCGGGGGACGGAGGTTCTGTTAACGCCACCGAGGATGACTGGTGCCATAACAATTCGATTGCTTACGATGAGGAGACGGATACAATTCTGCTTTCCTGCCGCCATCTGGACGCGGTGCTGGCGGTCAATAAGACAGAAAAGGAGCTGGTGTGGATTCTGGGAGATCCGAGCGGATTTACCAGTGTTTCAGAGGATCTGTTTTTCACGCCGGTCGATGAGGGCGGGGATTTCGAGTGGCAGTATGCCCAGCATAACGCGACTTTCCTGCCGGAAGGCGACATCCTGCTTTTTGATAACGGTACGCATCGGACAAAGGTGGGAGCAGAGGACGAGGGAACCACGGGAGACGATGTTTACTCGCGGGCAGTCCGTTACCACATTGATACAGAAAACATGACGATTGAGCAGGTATGGAGCTATGGGGAAGACCGGGGAGAAGCGTGGTATTCTTCTTATATTTCTGGTGCGGATTACCTGGATGAGGATACTTACTGGATTACCTCCGGCAGCAACAGCTACAGCACGGAGCTGGAGACCTATGATCTCACCGTAGCACAGTCCACGCAGGGTGTGCTGTGTACCTACATCGATCTGGTTGTGGGGGATGAACTACTCTATGAAATGACGATCCCGGCCTCGACCTACCGCAGCATGCGCGCGACTCTTTACACGGAAGAAAACACGTACAGCGTCACAGAGGAGGCCGTCTGGTACGGCAGCCTTGGCAGCGTCGCGCAGGCAGACGCAGAGGAGCTGACGGTGACGGCAGATGGAGAGACGGCTGCGCTGGCGGATTTCCTTGCGCTCTGGGAGGACGGCGAGGAAAATATAACGGAATATCTGGCTGCAGTATCTGAGACGACAGGCTTTACACTTTCAGAACTCGTTGAGACGCCAGATCGCGTCTGTGTCTCCGGCTCCTGGAAGGAAACAGGGGAGGATGCTTCTCTGGTGCTGATCAATGAGTCGGGCGACATCTGCCGGTTTGCAATCGAAGCATCATCTGCACAGACATCGGAAAGTGAGGAATCGTTCAGCCTTTGGATTACGGCTGATTCGGTGGCGGCTGGCCATCGGTATTATATATACCTTTACAATGAGGGTGTTCTATACGCAACCGGTACCTACTGGAATGTCTATGTAGATACCAGAGAGTCACTGGACGACAAGGGCGCACAGGAGGCGCTTTATGATGTGGACGGGCGCGTCTATACAGTGCTTTCAGCCGATGAGGAAGAAGCCACGGTCATAACAACGACAAATATTGAGACGGAGCTGACCATGCCGGAGCAGACGCAGGCCATCTCTGACGCGATCGTTGCGGAGGTAGAGGCGAACGGCTATACCTTCGACGATCCTCTGGTGATTCTGAATCCCTATCAGAATACGCCGCTGACCGCGGTGGTGGCATTTGTAACAGATGATGCCTGCGAAGTGCGCGTGACCGTAAAGGGGAAAACAGAAGAGCAGGACATTACGGATACAATTGATGCCGCTGCGCTGCACATTATCCCGGTACTGGGGCTGTATGCCGCGTATGACAATGAGGTCGTATTGGAATTGCTGGATGCGGACGGGAATGTTACGGAGACAAAGAGTGTGACCATCACCACTGAAGCGCTGCCATCTTCCTTGCAGAGCGAAGTGGAAGTCGATATGTATACGACCGAATCCTCCATGGGACTGATGCTGGTGTCCGGATTATCCGCGCCATATGCTTATGCGTTTGATGAGACCGGCGAGATTCGCTGGTACTGCACGGTTGAGTGGGAATACTATGGATTGTTCCTGCTGGAAAACGGACATTTCCTGATCGAGGCGGAGAATGTCCTTTACCCGAATGCCAGCATGCCAAACTCCTGTGAGTTCTGGGAGATGGACTACCTCGGACGCGTTTACAACGTATATTACTTCCCGGAGGGCGTTCATCACGACATTCAGGAGATGATGCCGGACGGCAACTTCCTGATCCTGACGAATTCCAATGACGGCTATGAGCAGAACATGATTCAGGAGATTGACCGTGAGACCGGTGAGGTCGTTAAATCACTCAATCTGAACGAACTTTTTGCGGGACTCGATTATATTGACCGCGATGACTGGTGCCATACCAACACAGTATCCTACGATGAGGAAACCGATACGATTCTGATCAGCTGCCGGAACCTGCATTCGGTCATCCGGATTGACTGGTCGACCGACGAAATCCTGTGGATTCTGGCTGACCCGACTGTGTGGGAGGGAACCGGCTATGAGGATAAGGTACTGACTGCCACAGAGGATTTCCAGTGGCAATACCAGCAGCATGCGGCCTATGCCCTGGAGGAAGATCTTGACGGCAATCCGGATACGGTGGAAATCATGCTGTTTGACAATCATTATTCCGCATATCGCCAGGTGTCTACCTATGATTATACACAGGCTTCCTATGTGAAGATTTACTCTGTAAACGCGGAGGATATGACCGTGACGCTGCTGAAAAACTATGAGACAGCTTATTCTGTCATTACCTCCAACGCGTTTTATGACAGCGACGCGAATCGGGTATTCTCCGTAAACGCGTATCTGTCCACTTATCTGAATACGACAAACCGCGGGGAGATTTATGAGATTGATTATGAGAGCGGGGAAATTCTGAATTCATGGAAGATTACCCACCGGTTCTACCGGGGTTATTCTGTGTCCTTCTCCATGAATGACTGTGCCGGAGCCTTCGAGCTGTCAGATAACTACATCCGCGGAACACTGCGGACGCCAGTAGAGGTAGAAGCTGCGGATGCGGTGAGGATCACGGATAACGAAACGCTCTCAACCGATACAGTCAGCTTTACCCTGCGCGGCGATGTCCTCTATATGGAAGGCAGCGACCACATGTATACACAGATCATTCTGAACGGGGCAGAGCATACCTATGTCTATGACATCACGGATATCAAATCCCAGTCGAGCGATGTAGACAGCTACCGCTATGAGATTCCGATTTCGCTTGGCGAGCTGGATGCGGATATCTACACGATACAGGTGATGTATGACGACGAGCTGTATAATATCGAGGGGAGCTTTACGATTTCGTAGATAAGAATCAGATTCGAAAACAAGAAGCAGAGGGGGAGCGAAAGCTTCCCTTTTTGTTTGCGTGAATATTATTTCACAAATTTTCCTATGAAAAAAATGTAAATAACAACAAAAAAACGTTGTAATTTTTGAAGCCACTCATCATAGAAGGTGCCAGACAGGTCGGAAAGACCTGGCTTATGAAGGAATTTGGGCGGCAGGAGTATGAAGATGTGGCCTATATTAATTTTGACCACAACAGCAAAATGGAGGAGCTGTTTTCCTCGGATCTGAATATTGAGCGCTTGATCATGGGGATGGAAATCTATATTGGGAAGAAGATTGATCCGCAGAAAACTCTGCTGATTTTTGATGAAGTGCAGGAAGTTCCAAAGGCGCTCACCAGCCTGAAATATTTTTATGAAAACGCGATTGAGGTAAAGGCAGAAGAGAACTTACGGGCGAAAAGCCTGCGGGCTTACTATGAAAAATATCAGCCAGAGCTGGCCGTGCGGACGTCGATGTCCGACTACCGGAGACAGGACTGGCTGCTAAACCTGCCCTTGTACGCAATTGAGGCATTTCCGGGATAGTATATAAGGCTTCCGTTTTATGCGGATTTGAGCAAAATGCCGGATGCGGAACACCGGGTGATCTGGGGTATGATGGTCGGGGAAGAAGCGAAAACAAAGATTCCAATCTATCAGAATTATACGGACAGGGGATTTGATCTCAGGAAGCATATGCTGCAAAGCTATGGTACCGGCTGGCAGTCTGCGAAGTATGCCAGTGTGATGTTTTGCTTCCGTCACCGGAAAAAGGACAGCATCCGTCCGTCACGTATTCGGGAGAATGCTATTATTGCGGCGCCTGTGTGATGGTATGTCCGCGTCCTGGAGCGATTCACCTGATACAAATCCACATAATCAAATGTTGAATTCTTCTTTTAATTTCAAACAATAAGTCTTATCCTCTGTTGCTTTTTTTAAATCGTCTATCCTGTTGCTATCAAGCAGTTTTCGGATCAAAGAACACATATCTTCATTTTCCTGTGCTTTGCCTTTTTCAATACCATCGTCCACTAACATTTGTCCAAGGCGTGTCATATAGATCATTTCCTTTGCAGCTGCCCCCGCAGCATTTTTCTAATGACATTCTGCGTATACTTCCCAAGCGCCTTCTGGTCTTCTCTGGAAAGCTGCGCGGGGTAAATCGGCGCACCGTATTCAATCGTTACGTCCCTGCGGCGCACGTAAGGCTTATGGTCTTCGAAGATCGCGGAGGACCCGCTGATCGCGATCGGGATGATTGGGCAGCCGGATTTGGTCGCGACTTTAAAGGAACCTTCATGGAAGGGCAGCATCTCCAATTCATTGCTGCCTTTGCCGCGCGTTCCCTCCGGAAAGATGGTAATGGAGACGCCATTTTTTATGAGATCCACACAGGAGAGAATCATCTTCAGCCCCGCGCGCAGATCACTGCGGTCAAGGAACTGACAGTGCAGAAACTTCATCCAGCGGGAGAGCAGCGGGATCTTCAGCATTTCCTTTTTCGCGACATAGCCCGTTGGCCGCGGGCAGCGCGCGTAGGTGAGGATAATATCAAAATAACTGCGGTGGTTACTGATGTACAGGACAGGTGTGTCCTTTGGCACGTGCTCCTCCCCGATCACAGTAAGCCGGGTTCCGGCCAGCCACGCAATCACCTTCAGCGCCCACTGGACAATCCGCAGGGAGCTGATGTCCCGCGCGTAAGGCCACCGCTTTCCGATCAGCCATTCCGCCAGAAAAATCGGATTGGATGCGATCCGATCGGAGAGTACGAACGCAATGATGAAAATAAAACGAATCATGAAAAAGTAGCCTCTTTTGTTTTCGCCTGCTGTGCGTGGGGACATCTTTGCATATTGGTACATTCCCTTATGCCCACGCACACGTCATATCACGTAATCTAATTGTAACTGTGGAGGTACTGAACAGTTACATTTAATTCTGGTGTCTTCCGTATAACTTCGTCACTTCCAGCAGCCATTTCGCAAGCCCGTCATGCAGGTCGCTCTTTTTGAAACGGAACGCCCAGTTCGCCATGGCGATGCCGGGGGTATTCATGCGCGCCTCGCTTCCGAGCTGCAGCACATCCTGGAACGGAAAAATTGCGTATTTCGCAATGCTGCCCATGGCAAAGCAGATGAAATCATGGCCGACATTGTTGCCATCCGCGTTTGCCAGGCGGCGGATCCGATCCTGGATGATGTCCGGCTGTGACTGGTACCAGCCGACGGTCGTGTCGTTGTCATGGGTACCGGTGTAGCAGATGCAGTTCGTCGTCGTGTAATAAAACGGAATGTAGGTCGTGTCATTCATGTCGCCAAAGCCAAATTGCAGTACCTTCATACCCGGGAAACCAAGCGAATCCCGCAGATGCTCGACCTCCGGCGTGATGACGCCGAGATCCTCTGCCCAGATCGGGAGATCCTCGCCGAGCTCTTTTTCAATCGCACGGAACAGCTTTTCACACGGGCCTTTCACCCACTGGCCATTGATGGCAGTCTCTTCGCCCGCCGGGACGGCCCAGTACGCCTCAAAGCCGCGGAAATGGTCGATGCGCAGAAAATCGGTCAGCGACAGCTGGCGGCGCACGCGGTTAATCCACCATTTGTAACCGGTCTCCTCGTGGTAATCCCAGTCATAGAGCGGATTCCCCCACAGCTGGCCGGTCGCGCTGAAATAATCAGGCGGAACGCCCGCCACCTTGCTCGGGTATCCCTTCGCATCCAGCTGGAACAGTTTTTTATTGCTCCACACATCTGCGCTGTCCGGAGAGACAAAGATCGGGATATCGCCGATAATCTGGATTCCCTTCTCATTCGCGTAGGTGCGCAGCGCGTCCCACTGCTCCTGGAACAGAAACTGCAGAAAAGCATAATAGCGAATCTGCTCGGCAAACGCGGCGCGCAGCGCCTTTTTTTGCTTCTCA
The DNA here is from genome assembly GCA_020860365.1 of Clostridiales bacterium. Lineage (GTDB taxonomy): Bacteria > Bacillota > Clostridia > Lachnospirales > Lachnospiraceae > Choladousia. The sequence goes on from JAJBUL010000177.1 coordinate 27,633, forward strand.
GAGGGATCCCGGAACTCCGGCTCCCACTCCAGCCAGGAGATGCCCTTCTGCGCATCCTTGCATGCCATGAAAAGCGTAAAATCGTCCAGCCAGCTCTTCTGCTCCTCACAGAACGCCTCAAAATTCTCAATCATCGTCTTGTCCGGCGTATGTAAAAAGGAAAACCATGCTTTTTTCAAAAGGGCGTTTTTAAACGTAATTGCGGAACCGTAATCGATCTTATTCTCGTCCCATGCGGGCATACCCGCTACGTCTTCTTTTGTCAGCAGGTTCTGCCGGATCAGCAGATCCGGGCTGATCAGAAGCGGCTGTCCGGCAAACGCCGACGGTCCCTGATAAGGGGAATCCCCGTAGCCGGTCGGACCCAGCGGCAGTACCTGCCACAGATGCTGGCCGGATTTTTCCAGAAAATCAACAAAATCGTAAGCGCCGGGACCGAGATCTCCGATCCCGTACGGGGACGGAAAAGACGTTGGATGAGCCAGAATGCCGCTTAAGCGGACATGCTTTGGCTTCTCAATCGGTTCCACCGAAAATGGAGCAGTATAAGCAGTCATAGTGAAATCTCCTCTGTAAGTTTTTTAAAGCAGTTTTGAACAACAACAAAATAAAAAGACAGGTGTCCTGCTGTTTGGAACACTATGAAAAAGATTATACTCAAAAACTTCCCCTATGGCAATGGAAAATTGGCTTTCGTTTTCAGACAAAGGAATAAATCTGTCTGGTCAGCCATAAAAATAATAGAAAGCCTGAGCATCGGAGACAAGATGAAAGTGCACGATACATACCAATGGAGCAATTCACCGAAAAAACCTCAGATAGCCTTGCGCCTTTGCCGAATGTTTCTGCTCGGCTTCCTGGCCACGCTATTCCTGGCTGGCTGCCAAAAGGCGGAGGAAGGAGAGCGGACAGAGACTGATTTTTCTGTAGTGACTGAGAAAGAACTGCCGCAGGAGCTTCTGGAGGTCATTGAGGAAAATAAAGAGAACGAGATGCGTCTGACCTGGACGGACGGAGAGGAAATGTACCTGGTCCGGGGCTACGGGAAGCAGTCCACCGGAGGTTATAGCATCGCGGTGGCAGAATGTGCAGAGAATGAGGAAACGCTGTGGTTTGAGACCAGACTGATCGGTCCGCAGGATACGGAAGGACTTTCCAGGGAAGCCTCGTATCCGTATCTCGTTGTTAAGATTGCTTTGACAGAGAAGGAGGTGGTGATAGACTGACGGAGAAAACGTGTTCGGATGATTTAAGGACTAAAATAAATTACGTCGTTTACTATCATTATATGGAAAGGAGTCAAAAGCATGGATCTATTGATGAAAAATATTCACATGTGCAATCAGACAAAGCATGCTACGACACAGATTACGCTGGATGAAGATCTGAATGTACCGGATGTGCGCCCGGATGTAGATATGATCATTCAGAGTCAGGAGCGTGTAACGCTCGAACATACAAGGGCGGAGATGGGAAAGCTTTATCTGGACGGATTCATGGAGGTCAGTATTTTATATATGGATGCCACGAAAGAGCGGCGGATTCATCGGCTGGATACAAAGCTCCCGTTTGATGAAACCTTCGTGATGGAAGGACTCGAGCCAGGGGAAACCGCGCGGGTTCGTCATGAGACGGAGGATCTGAATGTATCACTGATCAATTCCAGAAAGCTGGCTGTCCGCGCACTGGTAAGCTTCGACGCCTCTGTAGATGAGATTTACGATCTGTCAGCAGCGGTGGAAGTGCGCCAGGAAGAGACCGGCAAAGTCCTTCTGCAGTTATGTGAGAAAAAACAGCAGCTGGAATATCTGCAGCTGGAAGTGCAGAATAAAGACATCCTGCGACTGAAGGAAGACGTGCAGCTGCCATCCAACAAGCCGGATATCCGGGAAATCCTCTGGGATAATGTGCAGTTCCGCGGTTGCCGGATTCGCCTGGCTGCCGATAAGCTCACGGTACAGGGCAATCTGTTTTTATTTGTTCTTTACCGGGCAGAGGATGAGAAAGAAAGTCTGCAGTGGATCGAGCAGACAATACCAGTCGAGGGAGAACTTGCCTGCGCCGGAGCTGCCCCAGGACTTGTGCCAGATATCGAGGCAGCTCTTGCCGGAGCCGACCTGAGCACCAAAGAAGACATCGACGGGGAGCTTCGCACCTTCCACCTGGAAGGCGTGCTGGAACTCAACATTCGCCTGTACGGGACAGACACGGCAGAATTGCTCGCCGACGTCTATTCGCCGGAAAAATACCTGGAACCGGTGACAGAGGAAGAGACATATGAAACTCTGGTCGTACGAAATGAATCAAAATGCAAGGCGCAGGGAAAAATTCGCATCCAGAGTGCCAAACCGCGCATTCTGCAGATTTGCCACTGTGGAGGAACCGTCCGCATCGACCAGACGAGGGTGGAGACTGGAGCCGGTATTAAAATTGAGGGTGCGCTCCCGGTCTCGATCCTTTACATTTCCGCAGACGATACCATACCATTTGCAGTGCTGGAGGGTACCATTCCTTTTACACATGTGGCAGAGGCACAGGGCATCGATGAAGGGTACCGTTACACGCTGACTGCAACGCTTGATCAGCTTTCCGCTACTATGGCGGACAGCGAAGAGATCGAAGTCCGCGCAACGATCGGCCTGAATCTGTTTGCAGTACGCTCTGGAACTGTACGCTGTATCCATGAGCTTCATGAGAAAGACTACACACCGGAACAGCTGGATACCGTACCAGGCCTGACCGGTTACATCGTCCAGGAAGGCGAAACACTCTGGGATATTGGAAAGGCATATCTCCAGACACCGCAGCAGATTGCCGAAATGAATGAACTCTCTTCCGAAAAAGTAAAAAAAGGAGATTGTCTGATTCTGATGAAAGTGGTAATGCCCCCTCGCAATGAGTCTCCGCTTTAGTTTCGGTCGGAGCAAAACGTCGGCCACGGGTCATCGGCACCGGCGGCAGATCGCCGGGCCCAATAAAAATGCTTCGCATGGGGCTGATGCTGCCGTAATCCCGGTACACGCAGTAATGTAAAAAGGGAAAGGAAGAGAATTTCTCAGAAAATTTTAATAAATATGCTGAAAAGAAGGCAGGGAATATTCCAATTCCGGCCTTCTTTTTTCATCCAGCAGGAAAGCGCTTCGAACTTCCTGTTGGATGAACCCCCTTTGGGGGATGCACATGTCGCACCAGAGGGAACGGTCTGCTTACGCAGACGCGCGGTAGCGCGAGAATCATGCAAAGCGGGATCCTATATGATTCTCTGAGCCCAAAAAGAAAATGGAAGAAAGAGGAAAATTCTTTGTTCAGCTTGACAGAGAACTCATATTGATGTAGAATTTGGGCGTGTCAGGAGAGGAGAATTTCCTTATGTGACACGATTTTTATTCTTAAAAGAAGGAGCAGTCAGTCTCCCTGACTGCTTTGATAGATTTGAAAAAATCCGGATATTCGAAGCATGACGCTCCGCCGCTGTGAACAATGCCGGATGACATAGACGAAAGGCAAAAATCGCGCGAAAAAGGGCGGCATGGCGAAGCCATACCTGCACATGGGAAGACCCGAACAGAGGGGAAAGCGGAGGGAGGCACTACTCACCGAATGTACCAAAAGAACCCAAGCAGCATAATCAAGCATATTGATTTTATGATACTTGATCTGGTGTGTTTCCTGATTTCCTTATGGCTGGCTTACTATATACGTATCGGAGACTGGGAAATCTGGGAATCACAGACCTATAGAAGTACATTAATTATAATCGCATTAGTACATATTTGTGTATCAATCTTTGACAGCAGCTATAAAAACATCCTGCGCAGAGGATATCTGAAAGAGTTTATAGCAGTCATCCGGCATGTGGCGCTTGTCGTGGTGGTAATGTTAGTTCTGATGTTCTTTCAGAAAGCACTGGACGTCCTTTCCAGGATGCTGGTCGCCTATACAGCGATGATATCCCTGCTGTTGATCTGGAGCGAGCGGACACTGTGGAAAAAATTCATTCATCACCGCCTCGCAAAGAATCCCAGATATCTTCTGCTTGTGACCGATCAGGCCGGTGCAGAGCGTATTCTGGAGCAGTTCCAGGATCAGATGCTCGATTTTCAGGTAAAAGGTATCGTCCTGGTTGGCGAGAAAGCCAATAAAGTAAAAACGATTCAGGGCGTCCCTGTGGTGGCCGATACCAATACCCTGACGGACTATCTGTTAAAAACAGTCGTCGACGAGATTTTGTTCAGTGTCCCGAGAGAGAGCAGTTTACCGCCGGATTTAATCCGGGAGTGCAGTCTGATGGGCATCACACTCCATCTGGAAATCATCTCCTCTGACGAACTGGCTGGTGCAAGGTATGAAGAAGATATCGCGGGTCTGAGCGTCATGACCAGTTACCTGAAGCTAATCACAGCTGGACAGGCCTTTGTTAAGCGTACAATTGATATCATCGGGAACATCGTCGGGCTGATTATAACAGGAATTCTCTTTATTTTTGTGGCTCCAGCCATCTATTTTTCCGATCCAGGCCCGATCTTTTTCTGCCAGGAGCGTGTCGGAAAAAACGGCAGGACGTTCAAGCTCTATAAATTCCGCAGTATGTATCAGGATGCGGAAGAGCGGAAAGCCGGGCTGATGGAAAAAAATGAGATGAAAGGCCTGATGTTTAAAATGGAAAACGATCCCAGAATCATTGGGAGCGGTCCGAATGGAACCAGACATGGGATCGGACATTTCATTCGCTCTACCAGTATTGACGAATTTCCACAGTTCTGGAATGTGTTGAAGGGAGATATGTCCCTGGTAGGCACCAGACCGCCAACGGTCGGAGAAGTAGCCGAGTATAGTATTTACCATCGTGCGCGGCTCGCTATAAAACCGGGGATCACGGGGCTTTGGCAGGTAAGTGGAAGAAGCGAGATAGAAGATTTTGAAGAGGTAGTACGGTTGGATACTACCTATATCCAGAAATGGAGTATCAGTCTGGATATAAAAATTTTATTGAAAACAATCTTGGTTATTTTGCAAAGGAAGGGGTCCATGTGAAAGAACCATTCATAGATTGAAAAACTGCTAAGATGGAGGACTAATTGAATGAAGGCTGCCTTGATTTTTGCGGGTGGAATCGGTAGCAGGATGCGCAGCAAGGGGCGCCCAAAACAATTTCTGGAGTTGTCTGGAAAGCCGATTATTATTCATACTATCGAAAATTTTGAAAGACACCCGGAAATTAACTATATTGTAGTGGTATGTGTCGCAGACTGGATTCCTTATTTGGAAGAGCAACTCTATAATTTCAGAATTACTAAAGTAAAGAAAATTGTTCCTGGTGGAAACAGTGGACAAGAATCGATCTGGAATGGGTTGAATGCATTAAAAAATGTATCTGAGAATGAATCCGATATTGTATTAATACATGATGGAGTACGGCCGCTTATAACGCAGGATGATATCACGGCCAATATAAGATGTGTAGAAAAATATGGTTCGTGTATTACCTCTTCATCAGCCAGAGAAACAGTTTTTATCTCTGATGAATGTAATGCAATAAAAAGTATAACCGAGCGTAATCAAACCAAAATAGCCAAAGCACCACAGAGTTTTTATCTGGCAGATATTGTGAAAGCACATTTATGGGCAAAGGAAGTCAAACAGGCAGCTTATATAGATTCCTGTTCATTAATGTACGCTTATGGGAATCAGCTATACTGGTATGAAGGCTCAAGTGATAATATAAAGGTTACTACTCCGGAGGATTTTTATATGCTGCGTTCCATATTTGAAAGCAGGGAAAATGCACAGATATATGGAATAGAGGGAGAGTAAAAATGGCTAAAGTTGTACTAACGGATGAACAATTACATAAGATACAACAATGTACATTAGAAATGCTGCTGGAGGTTGACAGATTATGCAGGAAGCATAATTTAAAATATTCTCTGGCATATGGTACATTAATTGGGGCAATACGCCATAAAGGATTTATACCATGGGACGATGATATAGATATATGGATGCCGAGAGAATCCCTGAATAAGTTCAAAGAAATATGTAAGACCGAACTCAATGAGAAATTCTTTTATCAGTGTAATGAAACAGATCCAAATTACTATCTTCTTTTTGATAAGCTTCGCATGAACGGTACAGTTTTTAAAGAGGATTATTATAGCGAGTATGAGATTCACCATGGAGTGTATTTAGATATTTTCCCGATAGATGAGATACCGGATGCAGCGTTAAAAAGAAGGTATCGGCATATTGTGTATCGTTTCTGTAGGTTGGGAATACAGAGCCGTTATTTAAAAACATCTTCCAGGGCAGGTTCGAAAAAGATTCTTTCATACATACTTGGATTATGTTATTCACCCTTTTCGTTACGTTTTTTGTATAGAACAGCTGAAAAAGAAGCAGCAAGCAGCTTAAATTGTAAGGGAAGCAAGGCATCAAATATTTTTGATACTGTAAAAGGAAGAATATTTGAACGAGAAGACTTTGAAGATTACATGGATGTTATGTTCGAAGGCCACAAAGTTATGGCAGTCTCAAACTATCATAAAATGTTGACGGCATTGTATGGGGATTACATGAAATTGCCGCCGGAAAATGAGAGGCAGCCACATCATGAATTGGCTGAACTGATAATTTAGAAAGAATATTGGCATTACTGGATCGCTTTCCCGTTTGCTGATATTGTGAGCAAAAACCAAGGCATGAGTGAACGACAGGAAAAAAGTATGTAATCGTTCAAAAGCAGACATGCAATACTCAAGGAGACGATAGGTTTGAAGATATGCTTAGTGGGTTCCAGTGGAGGTCATCTGACACATTTATATATGTTAAAGCCTCTATGGAAGGAAAATGATCGCTTTTGGGTAACTTTTGACAAAGAGGATGCGCGAAGCTTACTGAAAGGCGAAAAGTTGTATCCCTGCTATTACCCGACAAATCGTAATGTGAAAAATCTTATCAGGAATACGAAAGTCGCCTGGGATGTATTACATAAAGAAAAACCGGATCTGATTATTTCTTCAGGTGCAGCTGTTGCGGTTCCGTTTTTTTATATTGGAAAAATGATGGGGGCAAAGCTGATATACATAGAGGTATATGATAGAGTGGATCACTCAACAATGAGTGGAAAATTAATATATCCAATCTCAGATAAATTTATAGTCCAATGGGAAGAAATGAAAAAAATATATCCAAAAGCTGTAAATTTGGGGAGCATTTTTTAAGAGGATAGAGAATGATATTTGTAACAGTAGGAACACACGAACAGCAGTTTAACAGGCTGGTTAAATGTGTTGATGAACTAAAGAAGGACGGAATCATTCCGGAAGAGGTTTATATTCAGACCGGATTTTCGACGTATGTACCAGAAGCATGTGAATGGAGCAACTGGTGCCAGTATCAACAGATGATAGAAAATGTAAATAAAGCCCGGATCGTGATTACTCACGGAGGACCATCAAGCTTTATTATGCCGCTGCAGGTTGGAAAAATTCCAATTGTAGTTCCGCGTAGAAAAGAGTATGAAGAACACGTCAATGATCACCAGTTGAATTTTTGCAGAACAGTGGCAGAGCGACAGGGAAATATTATTGTTGTTGAAGATATAAAGGAATTGGGCGATGTTATAAATAATTATGACAGGCTCATAGAAACCAGAAATAAAGAGATGAAGAGCAATAATGAAGAATTCAACGAAAAATTGGTCTGTCTGGTCAATGATATGTTTCATGATAACGAGCAGAATTAGCGAGTGATTACAATAACAGAAAGTACATCACACTTCCACAATAGAGGTCGATAAATGGTGGATGAAAGAATATCAATAGGTATGTGTGCGAACAGCCTGGATATGAATGGAATAAGCACAGTGATTATAAACTATTGCCAGCATATGGACTTGCAGAAATTCAAAATAACTCTGTTAGTTGGTTCTCCGGTTGCCGAAAAGTATCATGCGATATGTGAACACCTTGTGATAGATATTGTTGAGTTGCCTTCAAGAAAACAATCCGGCATGAGTTATTATAGGGCATTAAATAGAAGCCTGAAGCAGATAAAACCTGACATATTTCATATTCATGCGAACAGTGCAACTGTGACGCCAGAACTGTTTCTTGCGTGGAAGAGCGGGATTAAAGTTCGTATTGCGCATAGCCATAATACTACCTGTACGAATAAGAAATTACATAAAATGCTTTATCCTTTTTTCAGTATGCTTTATACGGATGCCTTTGCCTGTGGTATACAGGCTGGAAAATGGCTTTTTAAAGAGAAAAAATTTTCAGTGGTTACAAATGGATTTCATACAGAAAAATTTCGTTATGATGAAGAAAAAAGAAGAAAGCTTCGAAAGAAACTTTTGTGCGAGAACAGGTTTATTATTGGGCATGTAGGGCGTTTTAACAATCAGAAGAATCAACCATTTTTACTGGATATTTTCAGAAAGGTAGCCGAAAAGAATGACAATGCTGTTCTTCTGCTGGTAGGTATTGGCCCGGATTTTGAAAAGACGAAGGTACTTGTGGATAGGCATCCCTACAAGGAACGGATTATTTTATATGGAGAAACCGATGATCCGGTAAGCATGTATATGGCAATGGATGTTTTTTGCCTTCCATCGAAACACGAGGGATTGCCTGTAGTTTTGCTTGAAGCGCAAATTGCGGGACTTCCATGCGTAGTTTCCGATAAAGTCACTCAAGAAGTTGACTTTGGAGATATTTGCTGGCTGTCATTAGAAAGCTGTCCGGAAAAATGGGCTGATTGTATTTTAAACACCGCAGACATTGACAGAATTTCTTATTATCAGACACATATAGACAAAATAAAGCAATATAACATAGAAGAAAATGCGAAGCAGCTAGAGCAGCTGTATAAAAAATGTGAAATGGAGCGGAAATAGAGCTTTTTTATATAAAATTTTTCATTCGTCTGAGTATAAGTGTGTTGTATTAACTCCTTTAGGGAAACTGAACAGAATGAATCCTTTGATTATTATGAACATGTCAGATATAAGAGGCAGAATATGAAAAAAGTATGTGTGCTAATCTCAACATATAATGGTGAAAAATACATTGAAGAACAACTAGAAAGTATAAATCGAAATTGCAGTGAGAATGTATTTATCCAGGTATATATTAGAGACGATGGCTCTACTGATAAAACGGTTGAACTTGTAACAAAAATGTCAAGCACTACTGAAATAGATATAAAAATTTGTTCGGAAGAAAACATAGGAGTTCAAAAAAGCTACTTGAAATTATTGAAAAATGCTCCAGAAGCAGATTTTTATTTTTTGTGTGATCAGGATGATATGTGGTGCGATAATAAAGTCAATGAGTTTTTGAAAATTTCCAGTAGCTGCTTAAAGCCGGAATTAATTCTCTCGGGCTTTTATTTGACGGACAAAGACCTTAATATAACTAAGGAAAGCGAATTGAACAATTTTGATAATGATCTGGCAAAAATTATGTTCGCAAATTCTACTCCTGGTTGTGTGATTGGCTTTAATAAAGAACTTTTAGAATTACTTAGGATTTCAATTCCAAGAGATGTTCCAATGCATGATTTGTATATATTATCAGTTGCTCATATATGTGGAAATATAATTGCGATACCAAAGAGAATGGTTTATTATCGTCAGCATGGAGACAATACGGAGGGCGTGCAATCTAAAAAAATAAATATCCGGCGAATAATTCAAAAACAAAAAAGAATGTTTTCTGGTAAAAAAACTTCACAGATGTCGATGCTTGCCTTTCATCTATTGGAGCAATATAAAGAATATCTCACACCTGAGGATGAAAGGTTTCTAGATGTTGTAAGTTCATATCCTTATGACGTTAGAAGCAAAGTTAAATTGTTGACAACTCCTAAAATTTATAGGAAGAATATCCGATCGGATTTGTTAAAAATAGAAACAATAGTATTTAATAAAATCTAATGAGATTTATAATTACGAAATATAATTAATGAACATCGGTGCTGCACTGTCTGGATTTTATACTCAAGATTTCTTGCGCTTTATTTGCGAATCTTCTACCATGGGAGCACAATTTACATGATAATCTCTGTTAAAAGTCATCCTAAGTTAAAGGACATTTTATGTTATCTCGCTTGCTATCCGTGGGTTATCTCCTGGATATTAACTTCGACTTATTTTAAAGATATTCTTCATCCTTACGGCATAATTCGAATATGGAATATTGTTGGTGCTGTTTTAATTGCTTTAAGAGTTCTATTAATAAAAAGAATTAATCAGCGTAGAACTATAATAGCTATAATGGTAATATTAACGGGTGCTATTGTTTCTTACAATAACGATAACGCATCA
>JAJBUL010000214.1 GCA_020860365.1 Clostridiales bacterium
AAGATGAGGAACCAAACACCTTAGATATCATCCCCACCCCGTGAATAGTAACTAGCCCGCAGCCTGTACCTGTGCAGCTTTCAGCGGTCGATTGACAAACAATCCAAAATGCTATATCATGTACACATACACCCTTATGTATACGAGGAGGATAGACATGAAACAGTGCATGGACGCAGAAAATCTGCATCGCAGACTGAAAAAAATAATCGGACAGGTACAGGCCATTGACCGGATGGTAGATGAGGACATTCCCTGTGAAGATATTCTGGCACAGATCAATGCGGCGAAATCCGCCCTTCATGGGTGCGGGAAAGTGGTTCTTGAAGGACATATTCAGCATTGTGTCCGTGATGGGATTGAGCATGGAGACGCGGACAAAACGATTGCCGACTTCACGAAAGCCGTGGAACGCTTCGCAAATATGGGTTAATATCTGATCGATATTTATTCTCGCGAAGCAGCGGGGTATTTAAATCCACCGGCAGCAGAGAGCGAAGTGTAGATTTTACTGGCACTTAGTATCCCTTAGTTGTGGCTTAGATAATTTTATATTCGGATCACAAAAGAGCAGCCTTTTATGGCTGCTTTCTTTCATTTCTGGTTATACATCGCTTCAGCAGTATCATGCTCAAATTTGTTAGCACCTCCTAATCTTCACGCAGATCAGTTGACATTCCCATACCCCTATATGTATAATAAGCCCATACCCGCACAGGTATAAATCGAAAAGGCAGGGAACGCCAATGAACGATACGCAAAAAAATCGTATGAACCAGATACGTCAGGAGTCCAGGGAGGATTATCTGGAAGCTCTGTTTCTTCTTCTCAAAGATCAAAACGAAATACGGTCTTCCGACCTTGCATCCTTTATGGGCTTTTCCAGAGCCAGCGTCAGCCAGGCAGTTTTGTCGTTGGAACAGGGCGGATTTCTTTTGATGGATGAAAAATATTGCCTGCACCTGACAGAGAAAGGCAGTCTGGCAGCCAGGAGAATACATCGCAAGCATATTTTTTTCGAGAAAAACCTGGTGCTTGCCGGTGTTGATCCTGTTCTGGCGGACAGAGAAGGCAGACGAATGGGCCACTCGTTAAGCGATGAAAGTTTTGAACGGATCGCGGCGGGCGGTATGCGAAAAGAGGAGGAACTTAAGCTCATATGAAAGCAGTGATTTCCAGACTTGAATGGGTATTGGAATTAGGTGGAATCAAAAAGGATGTTATTTTCCTTATCATATCAGGGGCAGCGGTCATATGCAGCCTGACCGGATGGTCGCCATTCCCTTTTGATGCTGCATGGATCGCCATTGTATTTTGCGGAATTCCGATCATTATGGAAGCCATCATTGGCCTTGTCACGGCCTTTGACATCAAAGCGGATGTCCTTGTATCCATTGCATTGATCGCCTCGGTAATCACCGGAGAAATTTTCGCTGCCGGTGAGGTGGCTGTCATCATGCAGCTTGGCGGTCTTCTGGAAGAACTGACCGTTGCGAAAGCGAGAAGCGGCATTGAGAAGCTCGTAAAGCTGACCCCGACGACGGCCCGGATACTAGGCGCGGATGGAAAGGAAACTATCGTCCCTGCCATGCAGGTCAAAGTTGGCGATAAAGTCCGGGTTCTTCCGGGAGAGACGATCCCGGTGGATGGTGTGATCCTTTCCGGCCAGACTTCTATCAATCAGGCAGTTATGACCGGCGAATCCATGCCGGTGGATAAGGCTGCCGGGGATGAAGTTTCCTCCGGAACGGTCAATCAGTTCGGTGCATTTGATATGGAAGCAACTAAGGTCGGTGAGGACAGCTCCATCCAGCGAATGATACGGCTGGTGCAGTCCGCAGACGCGGGGAAGGCAAAAATTGTGGGGATTGCAGACCGGTGGGCGACCTGGATCGTGGTGATCGCGCTCTCTGCCGCAGCTATCACCTGGCTTGTGACCGGGCAGATCATCCGGGCTGTGACGATTCTGGTGGTGTTCTGTCCCTGTGCGCTGGTTCTGGCGACACCGACAGCAATCATGGCAGCAATCGGAAATGCCACAAAGCATGGTTTCCTCGTAAAAGAAGGGGATGCACTGGAACGACTGGCAAAGGCGGAAAAGATCACATTTGATAAAACCGGTACCCTCACCTACGGAATGCCGAAGGTTATTTGTGCAAAAAGTATTCTCCCAGAGCTGTCCTCTGAGGAAATCTATTCCTTTTGCGCCGCCGCAGAACAATTATCAGAGCATCCGCTGGGCAGGGCGATCGTAAAGAGTTACAGCACAGAGACGGGGAATGCCCTTCCCTACTGCGATCAGTTTACCATGCTGCCGGGGCGCGGAGTGTCCGCCGCGATTAACGGGGCTTCGATTCTCGCCGGAAATTATGAAATGATGGCGGAAAAGAATATCACAGTCACAGATGCGATCCTTGCGGAGACAGGAGAATTTTTGAAACAGGGCTGTACGGTGATTTATGTGAGTGTAGACAAAAAACTGGCTGGTTTCCTTGTCCTTTCCGATACACCGAGGGAGAACAGCGCTGCCATGATTGACCGATTGAAAAGGCTCTCTATCGAGCCTGTCCTTCTTACCGGAGACAACGAGGAAGCTGCCGCAGCGATTGCCGGGCAGCTGCATATTGAGGAAGTTCATGCAAATTGCCTGCCAGAGGATAAGCTGAAATGGATCGGTTCCTATCAGGAAAAACAGGAATCGGTCTGCATGATCGGCGATGGCGTCAACGATGCACCGGCACTGAAAAAAGCAGACATTGGGATTGCCATGGGTGGTATCGGGAGTGATATTGCGGTGGACGCCGCTGATATTGCCCTGGTAGATGACAAGGTGGAAGAACTGCCCCATCTTGTGGCGCTTTCCAAACGAATGATGACTACCATACGTCTGAACATGACCTTCTCCATGACACTTAACTTTATTGCAATCACCCTTGCAATCACAGGCATATTGAACCCGGTCGTGGGTGCTCTTGTCCATAACGCAGGTTCCGTCATCGTAATTATCAATTCTGCTCTTTTGCTGAATTGGAAAATGAAATCGGGAGGTGGTGCCGGATGAAAGGTTATAAAAACGTAGGAATACCGAAAACAAAACAGCTTTCTATGAACAAAGAACGCAGAAGGCATGAGAAATATCTGCAAGCACAGAAGAAAAATGGGTCGGAAATAAGAAGGGTTCCTGATGCGGGCTGGAAAACACGGGTTTATTCCTCTCCCGTTATTCTTCAGGATGATGCACCATGACGGCGTTGTCCCTGGCAGCGCCAGGTAAGAATTATACGATCAAGTGGAATATTTGCAGGTGCGATGCTGAACAGGAAATGAAGCAGGTGGGGCTTTGCCCTGGGGAAACGATCTATTTGCTAAATTCCTACTTTGGAAATGTGATTGTCTGCGTCAACGGCAAAAAAATCGCACTTAGTAAGGAACTTGCATTTTACATTAAAGTTTAGAAGCGGGCTGGCGTGGCCAGCAGCGCCATCCAAACGCGAAACGTTTTTCTCTATGGACGGCGCGCCTTGCCGTCGGTGCTGCCTGCCAGTGGCAGGCGTTAAGCACCGACCGGAGCGGTAGCGTAGACGCAGCGAGGGTGCGTTTCTATCCTGATTCAGACGGCTGGGTTAGCCGATTCTAATTTCAAAGGAAGGGAAAGAAGAATGATGCCGTTGTTATTTGCTGATACAGGCACAGAACAGACTGTACAGATGGTAAAAGGAAATGATAAGACAAAAACATTTATTCAGAAAATGGGGATTGTTCCCGGTGCAAAACTCACCATTGTTGCAGCACACGGAGGCGACTTGATCGTGTATGTCAAGGATGTAAGGATCGCCCTGACAAGAGAGATCGCTTCCAGGATCATGGTATAAGGCCGGATGGCATTATATATAAGCAACAATTCAGAACATCAGGCCACAGACCGCCTGCTATGCAGGCTATATGCCGCTAATGCGTCATATGTCTGAGGCTTGATGGGCGTCTACGTTCCACTTCGCTCGGCGCCTGTCTTTTCATTTTGATGCTGTTCTGAACTGTTGTACAAAATTAAAATGAAGGGAGAACGTCTAATGAGAACACTGCGTGATGTCCCGGTGGGGGCAACGGCTAAGGTGGTCAAGCTCCATGGAGAAGGAGCCACCAAACGGCGGATCATGGATATGGGTGTGACAAAAGGTATTGATATTTATGTGCGCAAGGTTGCACCGCTTGGCGACCCTGTGGAAGTGACTGTCCGCGGCTACGAGCTTTCTATCCGCAAGGAAGATGCTCAGATGATCGAAGTAGAATAAACAGCCACGCCATAGAAAGTCGCGCTAAAGCGCGAGGGCGTGGTAGCGTCCTCGATTTCCAGAGGAAATCGGGACATTGTCAGCATCCTGCATCAAAAGACGATGCAGGACAATAAAAGGAGGAGATCAAAATGGATAACTATACGCTGGCGTTGGCGGGAAATCCGAACAGCGGCAAAACGACGATGTTCAATGCCCTGACCGGCGCGATCCAGTTCGTCGGCAACTGGCCGGGCGTCACAGTGGAGAAGAAAGAGGGCAAGTACAAGAAGGATAAGAATATCCGCATCATGGATTTGCCCGGTATTTACTC
>JAJBUL010000069.1 GCA_020860365.1 Clostridiales bacterium
CGTATGCTTTTTACGCAAAATACCTTTATGATATGGCGAAAGAGCAGGGCGCACTGGATGGGAAGGTGCCAGATGTGATTCCTTCCTGCGGGGTAGAAAGCACGGCCTGCGTCTGGGGAGACGCGTCCTGCATTATTCCATGGAATCTGTACCTGTTTTATGGAGATAAGAGTATCCTGGAAGACCAGTTTGAGAGCATGAAAAGCTGGGTGGACTATATTCGCAGAGTCGATGGAGCGGCTCCTTTTGGTTGGCGGTATGTGTTCCATTATGGGGACTGGCTGGCACTGGACAATCCGGTCGGCGGCGCGGAGCAGGTGATGGGAGGTACGGATGAGGAATTCATCGCGAACCTGTATTACGCGGTCAGCGCCGGACTGGTGGCCAATGCTGCGCATGTGCTTGGGAAAGAAGCGGAGGAGGCCGAGTATCGTGCGCTTTCTGACGAGCAGTTCGCGGTGGTAAAGAACGAATACTACAGCGCGACCGGCAGATGCTGTATCAAGACACAGACCGCGCTGATTCTGACGCTGAAATATCACTTGTCCGAGAATGTGGAGCTGACTAAAAAGCAGCTGAAGAAGCTGTTTGAACTGAGTGGTGGCAAGCTGCGGACTGGGTTTGTCGGTACTCCGCTGTTAAATAATGTGTTGACCGAGAACGGATTTGAGAAACTGGCTTATGAGCTGCTGTTGAACGAGGACTATCCGGGCTGGCTCCATGAGGTGAAGCTTGGCGCGACAACCGTCTGGGAGCGCTGGAACAGCCTGCTCGATGACGGAACGATCTCCGGCATCAGTATGAACAGCATGAACCACTACGCGTATGGCTCTGTTCTGGAGTGGATGTTCCGTCATGTGGCGGGCATCAACACCGTGGATGAGGCGCCCGGTCTCCGAAAAGTGGCCTTTATGCCGCTCCTGAACTGGACTTTGCGGAAAGTGTCCGCTTCCTATGACTCCCCGGCCGGACTGTACAAAAGCAGCTGGGAGATGACCGATCCGACCCATGTGACGCTGTCCGTCAGTGTGCCGTTTGGCTGCAGTGCAACCCTGCAGCTGCCGTTGGCGAAGCCGGAAACTTATGAGGACAAAGAAAATCCGATGTTTGCCTGCGTGAAAGATGGAATCTGTCATCTGGAGCCGGGAACCTATACGGTCAGCTACGATCTGGCGGAGACGGTGGCTGAGAAAAAATAAACAGGTACTCAGACAGATTTTTGAGATAAAGGAGAACACAAAATGGCGCAGGATGGATTTACGAAAAGAGATTGGGCACTTTTCAGGGAGAAGGTTCCCGAATGGCAGGAAGCTTATATGGAGAAGCTTGTAAAAGAGTACATAGTATTGCTTTCCGGTGATGGAGCGGCTTCAGATAAATTCTGGGCTTTGGAAAAGCGCATCAAAGAAGACAGGCATCGTAAGGGAGTGATTCTGGAAATGAGCCGCTCGGAGATGTTTGATAATATTCTTTCATTGATGCGGGAAGGTGTAATTACGATAGAAGATTTGGATGATTTCAGCGATGGTGTAAAGGAAAGAGTCCGGCTTTTATCGAAAAGGTGGTAGAAGAGAGGAGAAAACGGATATGCTGACAGCTGAATTTCGGACAGAAAAGGTGAGTGACCGGATCACCAGGATTTACGCGTTTTCAACGGAACTGATGTATCTGGTCGAGGGAGAGGAAAGCGCGGTGCTTCTGGATTCCGGCAGCGGAATCGGGTTTGTGAAGCCGCTGATTGACCGGCTGACGGATAAGCCTCTTAAGGTACTTCTGACGCACGGGCATGTCGATCATGCGATGGGGGCATCTGAGTTTCCGTCTGGAACCGTCTATATCAACAAGGAAGATGCTTATATATATCAGAAGCATTGCAGCTGGGAGTTCCGAAAAAGTGGTCTGGGTACGATGCCGGGCGGGGAGCTGGTGACGGAGGAGGACTTTACTCCGGTGGTTTCCATCGATGAATGGCAGGATTTGAAAGAAGGAGACCGATTTGATCTGGGAGGAATCTCCGTGGAGATTTATGCTTGCCCGGGCCATACCAGGGGCAGCGTTGTGATGCTGCTGCCGGAAGAACGCACCGTGTTGCTGGGAGATGCCTGTAACGGTTTTACCTTTCTTTTTCAGGATTACTCTCTTTCAGTCGAAGAATACCGGGAAAGCCTTTGCCAGCTGAAGGAAAAGCTGAACGGGAAATTTGACACGGTTCTTGCTTCACATGGAGACGGGAAGCTTTCCAGAGACGTGATGAATGATAATATCTGTGTTTGTGACCAGATTCTCGCGGGAGAAGCAGAAGCGATTCCGTTTGCGTTTGGAGGAGACCGGGGACTGATTGCACAACGGGGTGTGCAGCCAGGACATGGAAATATTGTATATAATCCGGAACATATCTGGAGAGATTGAACGGAAAATGTGTGTTAAAAACAGAAAGACTTCGTACGGCGAGAACACATAGTGTACAGGGAAAACAGAGGGAAGCGAAAGCTGCTATTTCTGAAATGAGGTCAAGATAGGGAGAAAATTACAATTATGGAATTGACAGAGGGCGTTTTAAAAAGACGAAGCATCCGTTCCTTTACGGAGCAGAAGATCACAGACGAGGAGCTTCACACAATACTGCGGGCGGGGATGACTGGACCAAGCTGCGCAAACACCCGCGACTGGAGCTTTCTTGTGGTACGCGATAAAGATACATTGAATAAGATGGCAGATGCCAATGGAAGACCTGCCCAGCCGCTCCGCCATTGCGATGTGGGGATTCTGATTTTGGGAGATCTGGAGCGTGCGTTCCCGCCGGCGAAGGACTACTGGGTCATTGACGGCGCGATTGCAGGACAGAATATGATCCTTGCGGCTGAGGGACTCGGCATTGGCTCTGTGTGGCTTGGCACCTGGCCGCAGATGGACCGGGTGGAGAAGCAGAGAGAGCTGTTTTCCCTGCCGGATACGGTAGTGCCGCACTCGATCATCGCGTTTGGTTATCCGGCGGAGGATAAGGATCGTGAGCACCCGGATTATGAAGAGAGCCAGGTGCATTTTGAGCGGTGGTAAACGCAAGGATGTATTTAGAAAAGTAAAATGACTTACGTGTTTACTATAAATAATAGAGGGAGAAGCAGAGTGTGTTTTAGAGAGGAGTACTATGCCTGACGAAAAAGAGCAGTCGATAGAAGAACAGAAGGTCGAATTGTTTGAGCGGATCCCGATTCCGCGGGCGGTCATGAAGATGGCGGTTCCTACAGTGCTCAGCTCACTTGTGATGGTGATCTATAACCTGGCAGACACGTATTTTGTGGGTATGCTGAACGATCCCATTGAAAATACCGCGGTCACGCTGGCCGCGCCGGTGCTGCTGGCGTTTAACGCTATCATTAACCTGTTTGGAGTCGGCGGCTCCAGCCTGATGAGCCGCTATCTTGGGAAAAAAGAGTATGAGTCGGTGCGAAAAAGCTCTGCGGTCAGCTTTTATTGTGCTCTCGCTTTTTCTGTTTTATTTTCACTGATGGCCGGCATTTTCCACGCACAGCTGCTGGGAATTCTGGGAACCACCAGTGACACCGAGGCGGCTACCTGGCAGTACCTTCGCTGGACGACGCTTTGCGGAGCGGTTCCGGCGATCCTGAATGTCGTCCTGGCCAATCTGGTGCGCTCGGAGGGAGCCTCCCTTCATGCCAGCATCGGAACCATGAGCGGCTGTCTGCTGAATATTGTGCTGGACCCGATCTTTATCCTGCCCATGGGGTTTGGCATGGGAGCAGCCGGTGCGGGACTGGCTACCTTTCTTTCCAACTGTGCGGCCTGTATTTACTTTTTTGTCCTGCTGTGGGTGCGCCGCGGGAAGACACTGGTGTGTGTGAACCCGCGCATGTTTGCTTTTGACGCCACGATTCTTGGGGGAATTTGCGCAGTCGGCGTGCCTGCCGCGATTCAGAATCTGCTGAACGTGACCAGCATGACGGTACTGAATAACTTTACCGCTTCCTATGGCTCTAATGCGGTCGCTGCGATGGGAATTACGCAGAAGATCAATATGATTCCCATGTATATTGCGATGGGCATCTCGCAGGGCATTATGCCGCTGGTCGGCTACAATTATGCCAGCGGGAACCGGGAGCGCATGAAAAAGGCGATTACATTTACTGCGAAGATCAGTGTGACGTTTATTCTTCTGATGACTGTGATCTATTTTGCAGGTTCCGAGGGACTGATTCGTCTGTTTATGAAAAATGAAGAAGTGGTCGCCTATGGCAGCCGCTTTCTGCGGGGTATGTGCCTCGGCCAGGTATTTTTGAGCATTGACTTTCTGGCAGTCGGAGTCTTCCAGGCCTGCGGCATGGGAAGAAAGTCGCTGGTATTTGCTATTTTAAGGAAGGTCGTGCTGGAGATACCGGCATTATTTTTGCTGAACTGGCTCTGGCCGCTGTACGGGCTAGCCTACGCTCAGCCCTGCGCGGAGTTTGTGCTGGCGATCGCGGCGGTGATTTTGCTGGGAAGGATATTCCGGGAGCCGACGCAGGGGAGATGAAACGGAGAGCCTCGCCATTTAAAATCGCTTCGCGATGGGCGAGGCCTGCGTCTATG
>JAJBUL010000035.1 GCA_020860365.1 Clostridiales bacterium
CCCCTGTACTGCCAGAATTCCCTGTCCGGCAGCGGGAATCATCTCTTCGGTCGTAAAATACCGGCTGACACGCTGTAAAAGCCCCAGCCGCTTCAGCCCTGCCGCCGCCAGAATCGTCGCACAGTATTCGCCGCTGTCCAGCTTTTTCAATCGGGTCTGCACATTTCCGCGAATCGGCGCGAATGTGGCCTGCGGGTATAGCTGCGCAAACTGCAGCATCCTGCGTCTGGAGGAACAGCCGACCGGCTTTGAAAAATCCAGTTCATCCGCTCCTTCCGGGAGAATCAATGCGTCGCGCACATCCTCCCGCGCGGAATACGCGATCAGCGGAAGCGCCTCAGGCAGCTCCATCGGGACATCCTTGAGGCTATGGACAGACAGATCCGAGCGGCCATCCAGCAAAGCCGCATCCAGTTCCTTTACAAAAAGTCCTTTTCCTCCGATTTTTTCCAGCGGCTGATTTAATACCTTATCGCCAGTGGTCTTCATCGTAAGGATCTCCACGGACAGCTCCGGATGCGCCTGCTGTATATACTGCCGCACCATCTCCGACTGAATCACAGCCAGCTGGCTTTCCCGGCTGCCAATCACAATTTTTCTGGTCATTCTGTCTTTATATTCCTTTCCACGTCATACATTTTCTCAAGCCCTTCAATGCATTCCCGAAACGCCGCCTCACTTACGCAGTCCCGCAGCCCGAACAGCAGCTTATTCATTGTGCGCTCTGCCGCCCCTTCAATCTCCTCATTCAGTTTTTCTTTTTCCTGCTCCTCCAGGGGAAGACTGCGCACCGTTTTTGTCAGGCGTTTTTCCAGATCAACTGCCGTCTGCGTCTTGATCGACTGAATTTTCGGAATCATGTCCACGCACTCGTACCAGTCAAAAAATTCTTCCATCTGCTTCGCAAAACAGGCTTCCGCATCGGCAATCGCCCGTTGTTGTTCCTCGCTCACTGCTCCTTCGCGGAAACAGTCAATGTCATAGAGACGCACACCGTCCAGTTCGGCTACGCCGGGTTCAATGTCCCGCGGCACCGCCAGGTCGATCAAAACAACCGGCTTTTTCCGATATTCCGCAACCAGCTCTCTGGTCAGCGTATAATTCGGGCTGACAGTCGCACTCAGTACGTAGTCACATTCGCCAAACAGTTCCATCCGCCGCCCGTAATCAATCCGTGAGCAGTTCGGCGGAATCTCCACCACGCCGCTGCGGTACTGGCGAACCGTCACCGTGACAAATGCTCCCTGTTTTTGCAGCTGTGTCGCGGCCAGCTTTCCCATCACGCCATTGCCAATCACCATGCATGTTTTCCCGTCAAAAATGTACCCCTCTTCTTTCAGTGTTCGAATCGCGGTATGAACCGCAGACTGGTCGGTAGAAGATAACTCCCCGCTGGTCTTCACCTTCTTCGCAGATGTAACCGCCATCCGGAAAAGCGTCTCCAGCACATGATCCGCCGCGTAATGTTCTCTGGCAAACGCCAGCGCATCCTTCACCTGTGTCACGATCTGATCGTCCCCCAGAATCCGAGACTCCAGACCCGCCGCAAGGCGGAACAGATGATGCACCGCCTCCCGCTCCTGCCGGAAGCGGAAAAATGACCGATAGTCCAGCGTTTCCGGAATGTCTCTGATTTCACAGAGCAGCCCGTACAAATCACTCTCAAAATCCTCTCCGGTACTTAAGTAAAGCTCCATCCGATTACAGGTTGAAATCATAACACAGCCGTTAACGCCTTTTACCTGTTTCAGACGTTCCAGGGCCTCTGCCATACTTTTTTTCGTAAAAGAAAAAACAGTCCGTATATCAATCGGGGCGTTTTCATGGTCAATCCCCGCCATCCGTATTCCCACAGTATTCCTCCCGCTATCCAGTCAAGCAACTCACATCGTTCCTCACGATATATGCAAATCTTAACACTGGCATCTCTGCCGCATCCATCGCGTCCCGCACATGATCCAGAAACATCTCCCGAACCCCGGCATATTCGCCGAGTCCCTTCAAAACACACCTTACCTCAAACCCGGCGCTCTCAAAACGGCTTTTCCATGAATCCGCGTCAGAACCGGCCAGATCATTTTCCGCATGATCGCCAGCAACAATCATAAACGGCGCCAGAACGACCTCTCTGAACTGTTGCTCCTGTACGCGCCGCATCAGCGAATCCAGTGCCGGATAGGCTTCCACCGTCCCCATAAAAATATTGGAATAACCCATGTCCTTAAACTGGTAATCCAGCGCCGCGTAAATAGAGTTCGCGTAGTGCTCCGTCCCGTGCCCCATCAAGACCAGTGCTTCGTCTTCTGCAATTCGCAGTTCCTGCGCAATCACACGCACAATGCGCACATTGTCCTCCTGTGTGGTCAAAAGCGGTTTCCCCACCGAAATACGGGAAAACAGATGCCCGCATTTTCTTACACTCTCCAGCATCTGATCATTCTCAATTCCATTAATTACATGCGTCGGCTGAACAACGACATCCGCCATCCCATCTGCCGCCATCTGTATCAAAGCTTCCTCTACATCCGGGATATCGATCCCGTCACGCATTTTAATTTTCCTGCGGATCATTCCACTCGTCCAGGCTCGGTATACCCTCCAGGTGGGATACTCCTGTCTCATGCTAGCCTCAATCTGGTCAATGGTCTTTTTTCTGGTCTCCTCATAGCTTGTCCCAAAGCTGACGACCAGAATTCCTTTCCCGCTCTTACTCATTTCAACAATTCCTTTCCGCGATATATCTGGAGCAGTCCTTTCCCTTTTTAATTATCTCATTTAAACAAGAGAAAAGCCCCATAGCGGAGCGGGGATGAGCTAGAAAAAGGCTGCGATATAATTGGAAAAATTATATCACAGCCCTTCTTGAGTGTCCAGATTTATATTTGTTATCTGTTTAAATCCGTTTAAACGAAAAATCCTTCTCTTCGCGTAACCGGAGCATTTCCTTTCCCTTCGTCATATAATCTTCCGCAAATGTGATGGCTCCCGTTATTCCAGACCAGGACTTCCCGTATATTGCCTGACGGTAAACCGGCCAAGAGGAGGGCAGCAGCACTGCCTGGCTCTGGATAGCCGCATCAGCTTCGAGCGAGCTTCCCAAAACAATATCCGCGGACGAAGATCGAAGAACGCGCGCGATCTCCTGTGCGTCGCTTGTATACACCGTGTTTTTTGATAAAAGACCCGTGCTTTCCGTCGAATTTGCTGATACCGCGGACAACGGCAGACCTTCATAAGTGTCTGCGTTACGCGGAACATCCGTTATCACTGCCGCTGTGATTCTGGCCTGAAAATAGTTTGAGAGGAACCCCGCGTATTGCTTTACCTGACGTTCCTCTCCGACCAGTGCGAAACGATGGTTGGCATGCTCGGCGTAAAAGGCTTCCCGGATACATGCAAAACAGGCTTCAAAGCTTTCCCGTTCCCGCTTTAAAAAAGGATGAATTGTTTCTTCTGGAAGGGAAAGAACCCCGGCGACCTGACGCACAAACGTCTCAACCTCCTCCATCCCGGTTGGCACGGTATCATATGTCTGGTAAGGTATCTGATATAACTCCTCCAGTTTTCTGGCCGCCTTTACTCCCCAGTGGGAAAACACCAGTGTCAGATCTGCCTTTGACGCTGCGGCAAGCTCTTTTACGCCCTCCGGCGAGAGAAAAAACGTATTTGCCTGAATGCCTGCTCCAGTGAGAATTCTGCGCAGCTCCAGCAATTCACCTCGAAAATACAAATCCTGCTGCGGCAGGATGCCCAAGATATTTACCAGAGGTTTCCTCTTATCTCCCGAAAAAGCCGGCTTTGGAAGAATCTCCTGGATATCCGGCAGTTTCGAAAACAGATCCGCCATCACAGTCTCATATCCATAATGGCTGTCGCCGTGAAATCCTGCCAGCAATGAATGGATCACTGGCTCTCCCTGCTCCTGGGCCTCCCGTGTCATAGCTTCTATGTCATCACCTACCATTGCTGATTCGCAGCTATTCAAAACAACATAAAGCTCCCCGTTGAATACTTTCAGAGAATTCTTAATCTGTTCCCGCAGCCGGGAGGCTCCGCCAAAAATCACATGGCGCTCCTGAACGGCACTTCCGGGAATCGCACAGCCTGCAATCTGCGCGTTTCCAAATCCTCCCGCCCTGGAAGCAAGGGCATCCTGAATCGCACAGCCCGCATTGGAATGTACGATTGGAACGACGCCGCGGATCGCGGTCAATGTACGCACAGCGCCATGCAGGGCACATCCGTAACGAGGTCTTGCGATTGCCTCAGCCATGTTATTTTACCTTCTGTTTTACATACCAATTCGCGCTCTTGCGCAGCCATGATTTCTTGTATAATTCCGGCGATTCCAGCGACCAGGGCACAGCATCACGGATTCGGTCGATCAACTGGCGAATCCCTTCATATCCAAGGATAGCGGTATGCGCCATTGATACCGGGATACAGCCTGGTACCTCTCCGGCAAAGGCTACTTCTTCCCCGTAAGAAAGATAGTAATCTGCTTTCCGCTTCGCAATCACGTTTGCCTTTTCAAACGGCTGCCCATTTGCTACCACGACAGATGTCCCCGGATTCAGAGACGAGAGTTTTTCCAGATAGCTTCGGCTCTCCATATCCACTGATAAAACGGACAAGCCAACCACCTCTCCTCCAAAATGCTGTATCGTCTCCAGCAAACCAGGGAGCAAAGAGAGCGGCGCATCCAGAAAAAATCGCTTCCCGGCAAGCGACACCCCTCCTAATTCACGTTCCAGCATACTTTCCTGTTTTTCCACATACTCCTCAGCTGCAGAAGAACGGCCATACAATTCCGCGATGTGAAGGATGAATGACCGCACACTTTTCAGTCCAACCGGCGCATTCAAACATAATCCGGGAACCTGAAAACACTCTTCCAATCCCTCTGAAAGATATTGTCCTTCCTCCGGATTTAGCGCCACGGACGCCAGCGCATTTCCTGCCTGCCGAATCGTCTCTACGGACGCATATCGCGGCAAAAGGCGAAAAGGAATGCCAAGCTCCCGAAAAATCGAAATAATAGCCGACAGGCTTTCCGGATTTTCTGAAAAGGAAAGCAGATTGACCGGCATTAAATTCGCACTGGCACCAGCTCCTGATGCTTTATCTCCATCCACTTTCACCCTGGCCCGTCCGATCACGTATTTCAGCAACACATGGCTGACAATATCATATCCGGTGAGGGGCGTTTTCGTCTTGAATCCATCTGTATAAACAAAAATCAATTCTGAATCTATTTCCTCTGACATTTCCAGAATCAAAGACTGGACATCGTCATTATTAATGGCGATTACCGGCGTCCCTACAATGAATATCACCTTTGCGCGAGTCTCCCTGGAAGCGCGAAGACATGCGCTTCGAAGCTTTTCATCGCCTCCCAGAATCGTATCGCGCTCGTCCAGATTGGTAGAGTACCAGCGAAAGGGCTGCTCCTCGTGATATCCCAGGCCGGAAGTCGCACAGCCTACAGCTCCATGTACGACAACCGCGGCATCCTTTATCGTGCTTAAGATGCGAAGGGCATACAAAATTTCATCCGGTGAAACCTGTGTGAGCGTACGCACCCGCTGGAGAATCTGGGCGCCACTTGTCTCATCACGCAATCCTTCCAGGGCTCCATTATAGTGACTCAGTGTCTGCAGACGTCTTTCCCGCGTCAATACCTTTCTTTCCTCCATCAGGCTCATATCAGATTCCCTCCTGCGCGCCGACAAATCCGCTTTCGAGACTGTATATCCTGTCTCCCCATTCCCTTGCCCAATCTCGAAGTTCCGCGCTGCCAAGCGGTTTTGGGATCACCAGATCCTCACTTTCAGCGATATCTCGTGCCAGCTTGCGATAGAGCTTTGCGTGTTCAGAATCCGGGTTCGCCTCAATTACCGTTTTTCCATACAGTTCACTCTGGGAAACCACCAGGGAGCGCGGTATATATCCAACTGTTTTCGTATCCGTTCGTTTTGTAAAATCATCCAGAATCGCCTGAGAGTACCCTGTGGAGAGTCCATTTCCGATGACTCCTCCAAGCTTTGCGCCGCCGCTGGGCGCATATTTGCTGATCGCCTTGAACAGATTGTTCGCCGCATAGATCGCCATAAAATCTGAAGAGCTGACCACATAAGCGCGATCCGTAATCCCGTCGCGGATTGGCACCGCAAACCCGCCGCAGACCACATCGCCGAGTACGTCATAAAGGACATAGTCTGGCTTAAACTCCTCAAACAGGCGAAGCTCCTGCAGAAGATTCACCGCCGCGTTAATTCCCCGGCCTGCGCAGCCTACTCCCGGAACCGGACCGCCCGACTCAATGCAGAGCACTCCTTTGAAGCCGCGGATGGAAATATCATCCAGATGTACCCGGTTTCCCTCCCGCAGGCTGTCAAGCACAGTCGGAAGATACGTGTTGCCCCGCAGCGTATTTGTTGAATCACTCTTTGGGTCGCAGCCAATCTGGATTACCTTATAACCCGCCTCCGCCAGAGCTGCGCTGATATTGGAGGTCGTAGTCGATTTTCCAATACCGCCTTTTCCATAAATCGCAATATGTTTCCCGATTCTCTCAGCCATTTTTCTTTCCTCTTTCTATTCCGCTGTACATCTGGTATTATTTTTTATCTCAGCCATTCGCCACGATCCGCCCTTTTCTGTCAATCGTGACATGATTTTTCAGGCGGAACAGGTCGTGCATTACGGTGTCAGATTCTGCCGTAGCATCACGCAATTGCGTCCAGGTGACCCCGTAATTGCGGAAAATATCTGCTGTCCGCTCCTGGACATCCCAATGCCAGTCCGCCTCCGGTGTACGATGCCCCTCCAGCGCGGAACCCACATTCACATACCATTGGCTTGGCACCGCTATTACTCCAATGCTCGCCAGATAGCTGATGCCGGAAAGAAGCGATTCCTTCGTCTCCAGACCTGCCACAAAAGTAGAACGGACATGATATTTCCCGAATACGTCCAGTTCTTCCTTCAGCGCGTTCAGCCAGTTTTCCCTGCCGCCGCACTGGCTGGATTTGCCCGGGCAATAATATTCAAAAAGCTTTTCATTCCAGACTTCCATATTCGTAGCAATTGTAGAAAAGCCCGCATCCCTGTATTTTTCAAACACAGAAAAGTCAAGCGGCGCGCCTACGCAGGCGGTTCCGTTGAAGTGTTCCAATCCGGTATAATCCGCGATTGCCTCCGCCACATCGATATAATACTCTACCTCACGCCGTTCCGGGACAAAACCACCGCTCACCGTCAGCTTGTCAAACCCTTCCTCAAACGCTGTCGCCACGGTCTCTCCGATCTGTTTTGGCGTCTTCCAGGAAATCCCCTGGCACTCCGCATAGATTGACTTTGTTGCATTAATGTTGCAAAACAGACAATCGAGTCCTTTGTCCTTCAGGGCGCATTCATTGCTATATGCGATAAAAATTACGCCATAGCCATTGTCCTGGGCAATGGTGCGCATATCCGTGCCATCACTGGTCTTTTTCGCATAATAGCCAGATCGCGATTTAAAATTAACGTTTTCAAATACCGGTTCCCGCCTGCCTATACGATAAATATTATACTGGCCATCCTCATAAACCAGGGAATAATGGCTGTCACGAAACCAGCGGATACGCACCTGATAACCGCCTTCTGGAGTCAGAAAGCAGGCGGGAAACTCAATTCCCCTGTGCGCTTCCTTATCCTGAGAAAACATTGCGTTGACGCCCTCCACATATCGATTTCCAAGATCCAGATGAGAAAAAATATAGGGATCAAAATTCAGCCCCTCCACCAGGATCTCATTTTTCAGTCTGATTTCATTGTATAGTGTCTGATAATCTGCGCTCATCTTTTCCTCCCACAATTATATAAATATTCGTATCTATTCGAAACAGCAGGCCACAGACCGCCTTTTCTTTCGATGCTTTTCTGAACTGTTGCAAATATTACTTCTCAGCTATCCCATATTTCTTCAGTACTGTATTTCCGATCAGCCGCATCACCCGGTCGGACAGGTAGCCCAAAAGTCCCAGGGTAATGATTCCGACAAAGATCCAGTCGATGCGGAAATACAGGCGGGATGTATAAATCATATAGCCCAGTCCGGATTTCGCCGCGAGCATTTCTGCCGTCACAATTGATGTGAAAGCACTGCCAAGACCCAGGCGCGCCCCGGTAAAAATATAAGGAACTACCGATGGAAGCACAATAGAGTATAAAATCTGCCATTCACTCGCTCCCAGCGTCCGTGCCGCCTGCAGCTTGGTTTCATCAATGCTCTGGACGCCGGAGAGCGTGTTTACAAGCACGATAAACCATGTACTGTAGGCGATCAGAATAATCTTTGATATCTCTCCCACGCCAAACCACATCAGGAACAGGGTCAGAAACGCGATTGCCGGAACAAAGCGGAAAAAATTCACGAAAGGCTCCACGATCTCCCGCAGGATATGCACCCTCCCAATGAGAATGCCAAGCGGAACCGCAAACAGAAATCCAAGGATCCATCCGACAAACACCCGCCAGGAACTAATACATACATATTCAAACAGCTTCCCATTCGCGATGACTTCCCATCCTCCGGTAATCGTCTGCCAGGGATTTGGAAAAAAATTCTCAATATAGAAAGAAGACGCAAATGTCCAAATCAGCAGAAAAAGAATCCAGGTCACGATACCAGACTGAATCAGGCGGCGCAGCAGACGATACAGGAATTGCCCAATCCGTTTCATGCGCTTTCCCCCCTTACCTGTTCAAAATCAAAATACTGCTGCAGCTGTTCTCTCAGATCCAAAAAGGCCGGATCCCGCTCATTACGGGGATAGGGTAACTCCACATCATACGTTTTGCAGATCGATGCATGCGGAGACATGGACATTACACTGATCTTTTCTCCAAGCAGGACCGCCTCATTAATGTCGTGTGTAACGAAAATAATAGTTTTGCCGGTTTTCTGCCAGATATGGATCAGTTCATTCTGTAGCATCCGTCTGGTCTGTGCGTCTAAAGCGCCAAATGGCTCATCCATAATCAGAATCCGCGGATTGCAGGCAAGCGCGCGGGCGATCTGAAGCCGCTGCTTCATCCCGCCGGAAAGTTCCGAAGGATATTTATCTGCGTGATCTTTCAAATCCACAAGTTCCAGATATTCTTCCACTATTCTCTTTCTCTCATCCTTCTTTACTTTCTGAACCCTCAGACCATATTCTACATTTTCATACGCAGTTTTCCAGGGAAAGAGCGCGGCGTCCGCGTTCTGAAAAATGACGCCCCGCTCCTTTCCGGCTTTCCTTACAGGATGGCCTTCAATGCTGATCTCACCGGCAGAGGGCTTTAAAAGCCCCGCCAGTATGTTGAGAAGAGTAGACTTGCCACAGCCGCTCTTTCCGATCAGGATCAGAAATTCCCCTTCCGCAATCTCCATGTCTACATCATGCAGGACTTCGTCCTCACCGTCTTTTTTAAAAGCACCGTAGGTTTTCGAAATGTGACGAACCGAAATTAGTGACGGAAAATGCACTTTTACAGTCCTTGCTTTTTCAAATTTAACAATGGTATCGGCTGCTGCCTGCTCAGTCATAAAATCAGCTCCTTTGTCTGGCTTAGAAATCCACCTTTTCCGGCAAAACCGCAGTAACTGCATCCGTAAAGATATAATTGTTCAGATCATATTCGTTCTCAATCAGACCATTTTCAATCGACCATTCTGCGATGCTGACGATGTGATCTACATCACTCTGCGTGAATTCAATGTCATAATCGTAGGTACCAAGTCCATTGATCGCATCCTCTTTTGCGATACCCAGGCTGTCTGTCAGATAATCTGCCGACAAATCCGTGTCACTGTTGATAATTTCCGTTGCTTCATTCAATGCCAGAATCAGCCGTTCCACATACTCAACATTTTCTTCTGCAAGTGTACTGTCTACGACCAGATAAGCGATATTTATATTGTCAATATCGTCCAAATCCGCGATGGTATGCGCGCCTTCCACAGCGAGCGCGTCGTCTGCATACTGCTTGGAAAGCCATACCGCATCCACATTATAGGAAGCAAAGGCTGCAATCATTTCCGCATCGGAAGTAAAGTACAAAAGATTCACGTCCTCCTCCGTCAGGCCATAGGTGGTCAGCGTCTTCGCAACCTCCAACTCATTGACTGTACCGCTCGCCACAGCGATGTTCTTTCCGGCTAGATCCTCTCCCGACTGGATTTCCTCAATATTCGCATACAGACTCTTAGAATCACCATGCCCGCTCAGAATGCTCGTAACCAGCCGCAGATTCGCTGCCTCCGAGGCGCGGGTCGCGACCGCGTAATCATTGGCCTCGCCGACCTGCACTTCGTTCAGAATCACTCCATTGACCGTGTCAATACCATACGAATAGGTAACCAGTTCTGCGTCAATGTTGTACTTTTCAAATATTCCTGCCTCTTCCGCGACACGTATCTGGGCAGAAAAGACGCTGCTGTCAACGCCGATTGATACAGAAAAAGGCTCATATTCCGTCTCAGACTCACTCTCTTCCGCGAAAGTAGTCGTTCCAAAGGATACAGTAAGGGCAGTTGCAAATAAAATAGCAAATAATTTTTTCTTCATAATAAATTCTCCTTATTATTTTTCTGTTTGATATTGATTATTGATCTGAATTTGCCAGAAGCCGTCTGATTTCTTCCACTTTATCCAGACGTTCCCATGGCAAATCAATATCTGTTCTTCCAAAGTGCCCGTACGCTGCGGTCTGTTTGTAAATCGGGCGCGCCAGGTCAAGATCATGAATAATAGCAGCAGGGCGAAAATCAAAAACGGTTCGAATAATATCCAGGATTTTTTCATCAGCCATCTTACCGGTACCGAACGTGTTGACCGCGATGGAAACCGGATTCGCCACACCGATTGCGTATCCCAATTCTATCTCCAGCTGATCTGTGGCTCCGGCAGCCACCAGATTTTTTGCTGCTCTGCGTGCAGCATATGCTCCTGAACGGTCTACCTTAGTGGGATCTTTTCCGGAAAATGCGCCGCCGCCGTGATGTCCGGCTCCGCCGTAGGTATCTACTATGATCTTACGCCCGGTAACGCCAGCGTCTCCCTGCGGACCTCCAATCACAAATCGGCCGGTCGGATTGACATAGTAAATCGTATCCGCATCCAACAATTCTACCGGAATCACAGGAGCGATAACTTCACGCAGCACATCCTCCCGAATCTGCTCAAGAGAAACATCCGCAGCATGCTGGGTAGACAATACAATCGTGTGAATGCGCTTTACTTTTCCGGCATCGTCATACTCCACTGTCACCTGCGATTTCCCATCCGGCCGCAAATATGGAAGCGTTCCATCCTTACGCACCTTTGCCAGCTGGCGGGTAAGACGATGCGCGAATGAAAGCGATGGCGGCAGATATTCCGGCGTCTCATTTGTCGCGTAGCCAAAAAGAATCCCCTGATCTCCCGCACCGATATCAAATTCACTGGAGTTCTCTCCTGCCCGGTATTCCAGCGCCCGGTTAACTCCCTGGGCAATATCCGGCGATTGCTCATCAATCGAGGTTAACACTGCGATGGAATCCGCGTTATATCCATCCACATTGTTGACGTAGCCAATTTCCCGTATCGTGTCTCTCGCAACCTTCGCGATATCCACATACGCTTTCGTAGAAATTTCTCCAACAATCAACGCCAATCCGGTCGCCACAGTTGTTTCAGCGGCTACTCTTGCTTTTGGATCCAGTTCCAGCAGGGCATCCAGAATCGCATCCGATATCTGATCCGCGATTTTATCCGGATGTCCTTCTGTCACTGATTCCGAAGTAAACAATCTTCCCATTTTTTCTCCTTTCAAAACCGTAAACCAGATCATAAACCGGAGCAGTAAATAATTAATTGGATAAAAAAAAGATTTTAAATCCGCGCTATTTCTCTTCCGCGATTTAAAATCTCCAGTCTTTCTGGTCAACTTTAAATTTATAGTTTCTGTAATATAATCTTTTATGTCAGGCGGATTTTCTCCTGCTTATCGATCTGAACAATCCTGCCATCCTGCACTACAATTGTGATAGATCCATACCGGATCTCCGAGAGGAGCTTTTCGATGACACTCAACTCCTGTTCAGTAAGTCTGACCCCCTCTTTCTTCATTCTCATCCCTCCTGTCATGGAAACGGTCTCGCAATCTTACGATATCGTATACCAGTCTCCTGGAGATGTCAGCGTGCAGAGCAACAGCTCCCTGTACGCTTCCGGAATATCACGTATCCCTGCTTCAAACGTTTATTAAAGAGTATCCTTTACAGTCGCGTAATCCTCCCGCGGAATAATATATTTCTCTCATACCTCATAGTCTCCTTTTCATATTTATTTAGTGGGAATACTATGTTTTACAGGCAGTATCATACAACAAAAAACAGAACCTGTCAATTTTGAAAAACCGATAACCAGATATCACTTTTTCAGATAACAGGTTCTATTTAGAAATACGAACTTTTTGACAGGTCGAATAGATTTCCAGAACCTGTCAATACTACAATTGACCAGAGAAAACACTTAATGATCACGCCATGACCAAATTCACGTTACCTTAACCACTGCAAGTGTGATCAATAACAGGAAACTCACCATTTATAATTCAGGAGGACAATCCATGGCAGTTGAATTTAAAAACAGCGTTACAAAAGATAACCTGATGCGCGCATTTGCGGGCGAAAGCCAGGCCAGAAACCGCTATACCTTTGCGGCAGCCCAGGCCAGAAAAGAAAATCTTCCCGTAATCGAGGCTGTCTTTGCCTATACCGCCAATCAGGAACGTGAACACGCGGAAATCTTCTATAATCACCTGCAGCAGCTTTCCGGCTCTACCATCCACGTCGACGGCGGTTACCCGGTCGACTTAAGCGACAGCATCAGCGACCTGCTGCGCAGAGCCCAGCACAATGAATACGAAGAAGCGGAATCCGTCTATACCAGCTTCGGCGATACTGCAAAAGAGGAAGGCTTTCTGACTGTCGCAGGCTCCTTTCACATGATTGCCGCCATTGAAAAATATCACGGCGACCGCTTCGGCCGGTTCGCACAATATATGGAAGAAAACAGGCTCTTCGTCTCCGACGTCCAGACCGGATGGATCTGCCTGAACTGCGGCTATATTTACACAGGCACAAAGGCACCCGCCAAATGCCCCGTCTGCCAACACGAGCAGGGATATTTTATCCGGTTGGAATTATCGCCGTTCGCAAATCTGTAGAACCGGATCGAGCAGGGGAAACTATCCCCCTGCCTTTCATTTGGCAGACCTTTTTAATACCGCCAGCCGTTCCTGAAACATCTCGCGGCATTCGGGCATTTCTCTGAAACAGGATTCCTCCACCTCGCAAATCTGATTCAGCCCGTTTCTTTTTACCGCCTCAATCGCGGCGTCTTTCTGCGTTGCCCGTTCGCCAAATAACGTCTGGCAAGCAGCGCCCTCCAGAGAATCATAGCTATGAAACGCCTGATTCAAATCCATCAGCTTATGAAGGCGCATCGGACGATTCGTCGCATTTTGCACCAGAACGCCCCAGTTTCCCCAGTGGCGATCTGTGTTCCCGACGAGATAATCGATTACATTCATCATGTAATAATTGTGACGGTCAAGTCTGAGAATATATTTTTTCAAATCTATATCATGATTCACCGCGTATATCTGAAAGGACTCCATCGAAGCAATCGAATACTCTTTCGAAGTAAAATTTTCACTGACCGATACCCGTTCCCCGTCAAAATATCCTTCTTCATAAAGAACCTGATTGACGTCAAAGCACCGGCAGATTCTGCTCGCTGTCAGTTCCCTTTCCACAGAATGGTCTATTCCTCCTTTCAATAGAAAAAAATGTTCCCTCTCCCTTTTCCATGCCTTAGGGAAACACCCATTCGTGGAAAGGTCTCTCGCAAGTGACTGATTATCAACCGTCAGCTGTTTTCCGCGCAGCGAAACGCTGATAAATGCGTTGCTGAGATGATTCTCATAGAGGTTCACATCAGAAAAAGGGAGCTTCTCCCCGGCAGGCTTTACCCAGAACACATCTGTCAGGGAAACGCAGTGATAGGACAGGGCAATCTGTGCCCGGTCACGGTCTGTGACCGCCTGCCCCATACCGATGCTGTTCAGAATCTCTTTTGCATATTTTCGATCCAGGGTGAGGACTCGCGTGGCACACCAGTAATAAAAATTAGTCACGTTATTTACCAGCGTATCGATTTCCTCATCTTCGTCGTCAAGATACAAATGATACGGCAAAAAAGATTTAAAATAAACCCTGCAGCGCCCAGAGGTATCGACCTGCGCCACTTTCCTGTCCATATGCATAATATCATATTGTATATTCTGCCGCATCTTTTTCTAAAATCCTTTCTGAGATAGCCACAAAATCATTACCTTTAAATCCGTGTGCCCAGTATAGCATATTTAATCGAGTAATTCCATTAAAATAAGCTATAGTTAACATTTGATTTTTACACAAATATAGGCTATACTTAACTTGAAAAAACAATTCGGTTACACATGTAAATATATTATTCGTGCAAGTGTGATTTATAGCAGAATTCGCACAGGCATAATTGGGAATAAGACATTCTCTTTACTTCCGTATGCATAAGTAAGGCAGGCAAGGAGCCAGAAAGGAGGATTCTATGCAGGATATGGGGATGACAGATAAGCAATTCAACGGATTTGTACGATTTGTTCTGGATGATATAAAAGAGGTAATCGATGAACTTGAAGATAGCAAGGCAAAAGAAAAACTTGAAAAAGTAGCAGAAAACCTGCAAAAAACACTGGAGGATTAGAGCATCCTTCCAATATCTACAGAACCCCCTACAAAAGAGCGGCGATACTTGCCATCGTCTGATGATTCACTTTAAGCTTACTTATCAGAGGAAACCTGGCAAGAATCAGGAAACATTTGAAAAAACGGGCAGAGAAGAACCATCTTCTCTGCCCGTTTCCATCTAAATCCGATGCTTATTTGTAGTTGACAATCTTCCCGAATTCTTCCTTGAGGGAAGCGCCGCCT
Source organism: Clostridiales bacterium (assembly GCA_020860365.1). Lineage (GTDB taxonomy): Bacteria > Bacillota > Clostridia > Lachnospirales > Lachnospiraceae > Choladousia. The sequence goes on from JAJBUL010000035.1 coordinate 15,050, forward strand.
ACCAGTCCGCCATCAATGTCTGCCTGCGCAAACAGGTCCGGAGCAGTCTTCGCGTTGACAGAACCGCCGTACTGAATACGGATCTCTGCCGCGGTCGCTTCGTCATAAATCTCTGCGATGCACGCACGGATGCCTGCGCAAACTTCCTGCGCCTGCTCCGTGGTTGCTGTCTTGCCGGTACCGATCGCCCAGATCGGCTCGTAAGCGATAACAGCGGTCTTAGCCTGGTCAGCAGTCACATTCTGGAAGCCAACCTTTACCTGCTGACGGATCCAGTCCATCGTGATGCCCTGCTCTCTCTGTGTAAGAGACTCGCCGCAGCACATGATCGGTGTGATGCCGTGCTCAAAAGCCTTGAGCATCTTCTTATTTACCGTCTCGCTGGTCTCAGCGAAATACTCTCTTCTCTCAGAATGGCCAAGCACTACATATTTCACGCCAGTATCGGTAAGCATGTTTGGAGAAATCTCTCCTGTGTATGCGCCCTTCTCCTCAAAATACATATTCTCAGCGCCAACCTGAATGTTGGAACCTTTCGCAGCCTCTACAACCGGAATGATATCAATTGCCGGTACGCAGAATACTACGTCTACCTCGTCATTTACTACAAGCGGTTTCAATGTCTCTACCAGCTTTACAGCCTCGCTCGGCGTCATGTTCATTTTCCAGTTGCCGGCGATGATTTTTTTTCTTGCCATGATTGTATTCTCCTGTTTTATAATGATAATAAACGACGTAAGTCGCTTTATTCTCTTACACGACTTCTATAATTTCATGCAATGAGCCGTTCCTCGATTCCGCGCCTTATGGCGCTCCATCTCGTGCGCGGGCATTCGCCCTATCGATAACAGAAAAGTCTGCTCTCTATGAGCAAGCTCATTCGAGCTGCCTTTTCTATTATCGGCACGGCTCATTGCTTTCGCGTCATTTGTCATCCGCTGCCATAACGCCCGGAAGGTCTTTGCCCTCGAGGAACTCCAGGGAAGCGCCGCCACCGGTGGAGATGTGGGACATCTTATCGCCAAAGCCAAGCTGGTTGACTGCCGCCGCGGAATCTCCGCCGCCGATGATCGTCGTCGCATCGGTCTCCGCCAGAGACTTCGCTACCGCGATGGTGCCCTTCGCAAGGATCGGGTTCTCAAATACGCCCATTGGGCCGTTCCATACCACGGTCTTCGCGGATTTCACTGCCTCTGCGTAAAGCTCCTGGGTCTTCGGTCCGATATCCATACCCATCTTGTCTGCCGGAATCTCTGTGGAAGCATACACTTCCGTAGCAATCTCTGCGTCGATCGGGTTCGGGAATTCAGAAGTCACAATAGTATCTACCGGCAGGAGCAGCTTCTTGCCAAGCTTCTCTGCCTTTGCCATCATCTCTTTGCAGTAATCGAGCTTCGTGTCATCACAGAGAGAGGTACCGATCTCATAGCCCTGTGCCTTCAGGAAAGTGTAAGCCATGCCGCCGCCAATGATCAGCGTGTCGCATTTCTCAAGCAGATTAGAGATAACGTTCAGCTTGTCCGCTACCTTTGCGCCGCCAAGGATGGCTACGAACGGTCTTACCGGATTCTCTACCGCATTGCCAAGGAAGTTGATCTCTTTTTCCATCAGATAACCAACCGCACAGTTACCGCCTTTCGCGCGCACAACTTCGGTCACACCTGCTACAGATGCGTGTGCTCTGTGAGAAGAGCCAAACGCGTCGCATACATAATCGTCGCACAGGTCAGCCAGCTCTTTGCTGAACGCTTCGCCATTCTTCGTCTCTTCCGCGCCGCGGAAACGGGTATTCTGCAGAAGCGCGACATCACCCGGCTGCATCGCTTCTACCGCCGCGGTAGCTGCCTCACCGGTTACATTGTAATCCGCGACAAAATTTACTTCCTTGCCAAGCTTCTCGCTCAGTCTCTTTGCTACCGGAGCAAGGGACTCACCCTCGTTCGGGCCATTCTTTACTTTGCCCAGGTGAGAGCAAAGAATTACCTTACCGCCGTCTGCGATCAGCTTATTGATCGTCGGAAGTGCCGCCACGATACGAGTCTCATCTGTGATCTCGCCATTCTTCAGCGGTACGTTGAAATCGCAGCGAACCAGAACTTTTCTGCCGTTTGCGTTGAAATCATCAACTGATTTTTTGTTAAGCATTGGGAAATCCTCCTGATTTTTGAAATTCAAAAAAGGTAGTTGTTCAGAACAGCAGGCCGCAGACCCACTCTTCGTTCTGAACTGTTACCAAAAAAAGAAGCCCGGTCCTTTGAAGACCGGACCTCTTTCACATTAGGTCTTTTATCATATTTACGACCAGGCGCGCGCAGTAATTAAGCCAGCTCAGCGAAATACTTGATTGTGCGAACCATCTGGCTTACATAGGAATTCTCATTGTCATACCATGAAACAACCTGTACCTGAGAAGTTCCATTGCCAAGGTTCACAACCATAGTCTGTGTCGCATCGAACAGAGAACCATATCTCATACCGATTACGTCAGAGGATACGATCTCGTCTGTGTTGTATCCGAAGGACTCTGTAGCTTCTGCCTTCATAGCAGCGTTAATGCCCTCAACAGTAGCCTCGCCCTTTACAACTGCGTTCAGGATTGTAGTAGAACCTGTCGGGGTCGGAACACGCTGTGCAGCGCCGATGAGCTTGCCCTTCAGTTCTGGAATAACCAGGCCGATCGCCTTTGCAGCGCCTGTGGAGTTCGGAACGATATTGCAGGCACCTGCACGAGATCTTCTCAGATCGCCTTTTCTCTGCGGTCCGTCAAGGATCATCTGGTCGCCAGTGTAAGCATGAATCGTGCACATAATACCGGACTCGATCGGCATATAATCATTCAGAGCCTTTGCCATCGGAGCCAGGCAGTTTGTTGTACAGGAAGCTGCGGAAATAACGGTATCTTCTTTTGTCAGAGTGTCATGGTTTACATTGTAAACGATGGTCGGAAGATCATTGCCAGCCGGTGCGGAGATAACAACCTTCTTAGCGCCTGCGTTGATATGAGCCATCGATTTCTCTTTGGAGGTATAGAAACCTGTGCACTCCAAAACTACATCTACGCCAAGCTCGCCCCACGGAAGCTTGGAAGCATCTGCCTCTTTGTAGATCGTGATGGTATGGCCGTCTACTACGATCGCGTCATCCGTATAGGAAACGGTGTCAGCCTTCTCATATTTGCCCTGTGAAGAATCATACTTCAGAAGGTGAGCCAGCATCTTCGGGCTGGTCAGATCGTTGATCGCTACTACATCGTAGCCTTCTGCCTGGAACATCTGTCTGAATGCCAGACGGCCGATACGTCCAAATCCATTGATCGCTACTTTTACTGCCATGATAATAATTCCTCCTATATGTGTTTTTGAACAGGTAATGCCGGGAATTGTTAAAAATTCCCCAACCTTTTGCTATTCTACCTAATTTTTCCCAGAATTTCAAGTGTTAATATGCGGGAACGAAAAATTTTTATAGACTTTTTACATGGATTTCGCTATGATAATAAAGCAATGGGGAATTTCAGAGCCTGCATGGCCAGCCTTTTGCAGAAAGGAACGGAAATTTATGGGCATTCTCTATGATTATCATCTGCACTCTGCGTTTTCCGGGGACAGCGATACCCCCACCGAAGAAATGGTTCAACGCGCCTTGACGCTTGGACTTACAGGCATCTGTCTCACCGAACATCTGGATATTGACGCACCGCCTGACCCCAAGGGCGCGGATTTTACATTTCTGGACTTTGATGCCTACTTTGCAAAGCTGGAAGAGCTGCGCACACTTTGCGGCAGTAAAATCCAGATCGGCTTTGGCATGGAATTTGGCATGCTGCCACATCTGCCAGGCGAGCTTTCCTCGCTGAATAAAAAATACCCGTTTGATTTTCTCATCCTCTCTCAACATTTTGTCTGCGGAGTGGATCCCTACTATCCAGAATATTTCGAAAGCAGAACAGAACGGGAAGGATACGAAGAATATTTTCGCACGGAATATGAGAATCTGCATAAGTTTTCCCTGAACGATTACGATACCCTGGGGCACATGGACTATATCATCCGCTACGGTCCAAACCGGAACCAGAATTATTCATACAGGGCATACGCAGATTTCATTGACCCAATCCTGCGCTATCTGATCGAACACGGAAAATGTCTGGAACTAAACACCGCCGGCTATAAATATGGACTTAACGAACCCAATCCCTGCGCTGACGTCTTCCGGCGCTATCGGGATCTTGGCGGTGAGCTGGTCACGATCGGCTCCGATGCACACCAGCCACAGCATATCGCTTATGACTTTGAGCGTGCAGAAAAATTGCTTACCTCTCTGGGATTTCGCTATTATACCATTTTTGAGCAGAGGAAAGGACGACAGGTACGATTTTAGGAGAACATTTCCTGACAGGCCAGACAAATCCGATTCTTACGGTTTGATTCGTTCGCATACTACTGGCTGACACTTGACAGGACGACGGGCAGGGCAAGCCCTGCCCTTATCGGTTGGTACAGGAACGTATCTACAAAGGGAAAACAGCTGAAAGGGATCGCAAACCCTCCCCTACGATTCCGCATCCTCACTTTCATCTGCGAGTCCAAGCGCCTCGCCGAGCAGATTATAACCGCTAAAGGCGTCCAGAATGTGGTAGGCGCCAACATCCTCCGACGACCATCCTGCGGTCACCAGAATGTATTCCCGCTCACCGACCTGAGCCATAGTCGCCAGGCAAAGCCCGGCTTCCTCCGTATAACCGGTTTTCGCGCCAAGAATTTCTCCGCCGGTCACGATTTCATCCGCGACATTCTTAAAGAAGGTACTCCATACGGTAAACCCGTCCGGATGGATGTCCGTTGCGGACATTACGTGATAGTGTGTCGTAAATACGGTACGGAAAGTATCATTTTCCAGCGCTGCCTGCAAAATCAAAGCCATCTCATATACCGTCGTATACTGGTCGTCATCATGCAGCCCTGTACAATTCGCGAAATGGCTCTGCGTCAGCCCCAGCTCTTCCACCTTTTGGTTCATCAGCTCCGCAAGACCTTCCTCTGAACCAGCCGCCTCGATCGCAAGCTGCATACAGCACTCCGCGCCGGACGGAAGCAAAGCCCCATAAAGCAATTCCCGGATCACCGTCGTCTCCCCCGGCTCAAACCCGGCCTGAGAGGCATTCTGCGCGTACAGGGCGTCATAATAATCCGAAGACATTGTAACCGATGCATCCAGATCAGAAATATTTTCAATCGCCACCCACACCGACAGAACCTTTGTCATGGAAGCCGGGTAAATCTTCTCATCACTGCGTTTTGCCCCCATCACAGTCCCCGTATTCTTATCGATCAGAACAGCGTACGGACTGTAAAGCGAATCCAGATCGACTGTGACATCCGGAGCCGTATCCGTAGTCTTCGGGCTACTCAGAAAGCTCAGAATTCCCTGACTGTCAGATGCGTTTTCCTGATCACTTTGCCTCAGCAGATGCGTTCCTGCAAACACGGCAATCACCAGGACAAGAAAAACCGTAAGAAAAATAAGAACGGTTCTTCTCCCGTCGATCTTTCCCGCACGGCTTTTCCTGGCAGAATGCTTTCTGTTTCTGGTTGTTTTCTTTCCTGCATTCCGGCTTCTGTTTTGTTCCTCATAACGGCTGCCATAGGCATCCGCCCGATTCGCGCGCCGGTTCGAGGTGGTATTATGTGTCTCTCGCTCTATTCGCATAATGATAATCTTCACAATCTCCGCATTGATAAATGACATCCGCAACGATTCCGAATCGTCAATCACATTCGTTGCTTTACAGAGATTATACAATCATTTTTATTTTCCGACAAGTCTGTTCACAAAAACACCATTTACTCATCCAGACAAATGACAGACGGAGCAATCCAGTTCCCATTGATCACGTCCTCTGACGGAAGATACACCCGCAGGAAAAGATGGAATTCTCCACTCCCTGTCGGCAGCCAGTTATCCAGATCCTCTTCCTCTGTCGCGGCAGCCTGAATATAAATATCCAGAGAACCATCCTCATTGTATTGCACCTCTGCACGGTCATTGATGCAGTATCGATCCAGTTCATTATCAATCAGCAAATCCGTCTCACTGTCATAAACCGTAACAGACCAGAACCCATCCTCCTCCACCTGCGGAAGCTCATCCGCGTCAAAGTGCAGCACATAGCTCCTGTCTCCGGTCAGCCGATTGCCTTCACTGTCAACGGTTGTCTTTAAGTACATGGCGACAGAGACGGGATTCGCGCCCAGACCGCCCAGCGCTATCAGTGCCCGATATTCATATTCTGTACCATAATCCCCGATTGGTTCTCCATAGAAAGACCATGTCCCATTTTGTATCTGAAATTCCGCCGTATCTGCACTAAGCTCCGCTGCCAGCCCCGAAAGCATATTCGTCCAGTTTTCAGAGACATTTGTCCCCAGAATCGACGCGTCAAACGTCAGGCCCGGTCCAACCTGAATCGCCTCAAAAGCAGCAATTTGCTCAGCATCATCAGCGGAAGGCGGATTCTCCGCCATCAGCTCGTTCGCCAGATGAAAGTATTCGTCCGGGGTAAGGGAAAGAACGTAAGTCAGCGGCACATAGTTCTTATCCTCATCATATGTGCCTTTTACCGGCTCACTCCCGGTCTCATACTGGGAAAGGGTGGCTGCCGTCATTTCGTTTTGAATCGCTGCCACATTTTCCAGGTCATCCTCGCCATCACAAATCGTCCGCACGATAAGCCAGCCCATGTTTGTTGGCATGGAAACCTGTACCATACCATCCGGAATATCCCCCTCGTAGTCTGGCCCGGTAAAAAGATACGTACAGGCATCCGACGTATCGCCTCCGGTGCCCAGAATCGCTACCGTATTCGTATATGCATCCAGTACCTGAATGGAACAGTAGCGATCCGTAGCAGGCTTCTCAATCACCACTGCATCCTCACTCAGATCCAGCCAGACCTGGGAATATACCGTATCCACATTTGGCGTCACCACATCCGTTGCATCCGCGTCAGCCAGCTTGTCCGCGTGAATAAACTGATTCACCGGCGCCTGTGTAGACGTAGCTTCCACTGTATTTGTCATCTTTTCCTTCGTTGCGTGGACAAGCACCAGAGGAAAAGAATATATATATGCTTCCCTAACCAGTTCCCAGGTCTCGTCCTCCGTGGCAGCACATACCAACGTACCCGGAACAGCAGCCAATATCCCGGTAAATAACAGGCAACCGATCAGAAAAATGCTTAAGCTTCTTTTGCCTTCCCTTCTTTTTTTCACCATGCAGTTCCTCCTTTCAGAAAAATCGCTTTCGTTCCTAATGCTGATAAGTAATATCATCATAGCTGGCATCAAATGTAAGTGCAGTACCGGATGTTACTTCTTCATACAGATTTTGTGCCAGTGCTACGGTCTGTTCCGCGATCGAAATCCCCAGCTCCGTTGCCGTCTGCGAAAGACTTGCCGTGTCATCCTCATAAACAGCCAGCAATTGCTCATCAACCGATACCTGATCCTCTGCAAGCTTACTCATATATCCCTGATAAAACTCTTTCACGGCTTCTTTCATCGCGTCATCAGCGTCAGATCGCAGATATTCTCCAAGCTTCTGATAAGTCCAGTAAGCAGATGTATCGGTATATTCCGGGGCCTCTTCTTTATAGGAATCCGCGACGTCTGTCAGTAACGCACCATAAAATGGCACCATCGGCGCATAAGCAGCACTGCTTAAGCTCAGCCACTCTATGGTAGCCAGTTCGGCCGGCATATCCTTACGAATCTGAATAATATGACATTCTGCCGAAGAAGCCGTGCCAATGCAGCGGATTTCGGAAGATGCGGTCGCCGGCCTTGCATCCGAAAAATCAATTCCGGCTTCTGTATATTCTTCATACTGGCTGCCTGCAAGCTGATATAAATCCTCAATGGTCACCTTCTGAGACGGCACAAAGAAGATATCCTGATAATCATCTGTGTAGATATCGGTATTGTCCTCTCCTGTCAGAATATACTGAGCGGCCCGAATGCGGTCTGCATCATAAGAATCATAGCCTTCTCCGCCATAAGTAAGCTTGACATTGATATCATTCACATCCGGATTCTCCAGGGCTGCCACATAAATACCACCTTCCTGGGCAACGGTCACAATGCCCTCCGAGGCGATTACATTTTCCGTATCGTCAAGATCAACATCACCGAGCACCAGACAGTTGGGAATCAAAGCCGCCTTATCATCCGGCATACGGATCGCACAATACTGATGTCCGGACAAAATCTCGAAATACCATACTTCTGTGTTATCAGAAATAAACACACCGTCTGCCGAGTACCATACTCCATAATCGTCAATGGCCTGCGCCAGGATTTCCACGCCCTGTCTTGCCGTGGAAGCCTGGCATAAAATATAATCCAGATAATTTTCTTCAGAAATTCCCGAACTGCCTGTAAAAGGATCGGCAGCCTGTGCTTCCTCAGAGTTCTCTGCAGTCGTAGTGGCCGACATGGCAACCCCCATCTCATTTATACCAACCTCACCAAATAATCCGTCGCCATAATCAGCCGCATCACGGCAAGCCGTATAGCTGTAGGTCATTGTTATGCTGGTATTATAATATGGCGCTGTAAAATCCGTATATCCCTTCTCATCGGTCCACATCCTGTCTTCCGGAATCTCTTTCGATTCAATCACCTGGAATACTTTGTCATAAGAAGAACCAATATCCTCCGTACGCCCCAACATCACAGAGCCATCAGCTGTCAAATCGGATCCTACATAATAAGAAGTACAGGCGCCCGCCGGAATCCTTATCCAAACAGAAAGCCCCAAAACCGTCAGCAGGGATACCATCCATTTTCTGCGTTTTCTCATTTTTTCCCTCCTCATATTCTTATAGTGATATAGTATACCATTACGAGCCTCAAAACACAAATATTTTCCTTTGTCAAAGATGCCTCCAGGCTAGTCAACGCCCCGCCGCGCAGTTCCATGCAGTGGGTGAAAGAATTCGACCGGAGGACTTCCGTCGAACGCTTAAACAATGGCCTTTCCAGTAGACTTCCGATATTCATACTTTTCCCCGTAATGCTTATATTTCCTTTTATAGGATTTGGAACAGGTGACGACCATCCCCAGCAGCTTCGTATTGGCTGTCTCCAGCGTGCGCATGGATTCGCGCAGAAGCCGTTTTTCATAGAAATCCTCCCGCACAGCGAAGAGCATTCCGTCTATGTATTTCGTGACTGTCAGCGCGTCAGAGACAACACCAATCGGCGGCAGGTCAAGAATCAGATAATCAAAGCTTCTGCCCACCGTTTCGAGCACTTTCTGCATCCGTCTGGAGCCAAGCAGTTCGGAAGAGTTCTGGGCGATGTCTCCCGCGGAAATCACAGAAAAAACTGCCTCTCCGGAGGTGTACGCCTGGAGCACTCCGGACGCGTCCGACTTTCCAATCAGGAAATTGGTCATCCCGGGCTTTTCCTGCAGCTTCAGACGCTCCGCGATGGAAGGCAGGCGGAAGTCACAGTCAATCAGGCAAACCTTTTTCCCCGCAAGCGCGGCGGTGTAGGCCAGGTTCACTGCAGTCGTTGTTTTCCCCTCTACCCTCACTGAAGAGGTGACGCCGATGATTGTATACGGCCGTTCCCTGGCTTCGTCAAGCAGACAAAAAGAAATATTCTCCCGCAGCAGCCGGTAAGCCTCCGCCGCAGCAAAGCTTAAATTTCCGCACAGTTCCGCCCCCGAAGAGGACGCCTTTCGGCCTTTCTTTTTTATCACCTTTTTCCCCATCAGCGGAATCACTGCGAGGATCGCTTTGTTTTTGAAATCCCTCCGTATTTTGTCCTCCACGCTCATCCCGTTTTTGAGCAGGGAAACCAGCAAAATTCCCGCGCAGGAGAACATCATTCCGGCTGCGGCTCCCATAAACGCATACCGTTTCGTGTCCGGCGAGCTCTGGGAAGAGGCGACCCGAGCATATTCCACTACTTTTACGGAACTTCCGGAGATAATATCCATGATTTCATCCGGAACAATCTCCGCAATCGCGTTTGCGATCACCGCCGCTTCTTCCGGGTCAGCGGAGGTCACCGTGACTTTAAAGACCTCCGTGTCATTGATCGCCGCTGTCGTAATCATCGCTTCGAGTGTTTCATAGGAATAAGATACGCCGGTCTGCTCAATCACGGCGCTCAGCGTCGGATAGCTGGTGAGCACGACTGCATAGGTATCCACCAGGTTTTGCGAGGCGGTGATATCCGCACTGGTAATACTGGTGGAATCGCTGGTATTGATCGAATTGTTCACATACAGTTTAATGGATGACTGATAGAGCGGAGTAATCCTTCTGTCCGCATAAGTGTATGCCGCCCCGCCCAAAAGCAACGTGCTAAGAAGTATGATCCACAGATACCGCAGCAATAACTTCAGCAGCTGGTCCAGACGAATCATATATCTGTTGTCGTCTACATATTCAAGCCATTCGTGCATTTTTACCTCACTTTTTATCTGTCCAGTATGGCATTCCGCAGCCTTTTCCTCTGTACCCTGCCAGATTGAAAACACCCGAAACCCCGTTTTACTGTACCTTTATAACATAACAAAAATGAAAATGGAACTGTACGAAAGTGTAGTCCTGCATTTTGGGATGTGGTTTTGTTACAGACAGGGTTACAAGTCAGACTCATGCAAAAAGCAATAATCTTAAAAGCCACGACAAATAGCTCCTCCCTAAAGAGGGAGAGAAGGACTGACGTTTAATGCGGCGGTGGGTGGTAGAAAATCTAAAAGTCAACTGATATATAATGAGATTCTCATATCTATTGGAATATACTTTTTCGTGAATCAGTTCGCAACTTTGTCAGGTAAGTTACCTGATTGAAACATGATACCTTCCATCTCCTTAACTGTTTGAAGAAGTTTTTGCTCCGGATCATATAAGATATGATTGATATTTTTTTCAATATCGAAAGCTGTCCCCTCAAGATTCCATAAATAATTATCCAGTGATGTAATATACAGGCAGGCATTTTTGATATCTATATTACCGTTTAGCAGCATGGCAATCAGCTTCATGCTTGCATGGTTCAGCACCATGATATCCAGCGCAGATTTTGTCTCATCCGCCATGTAACCAAGGGAATAGGCAGATACATATTTTGCCACCCATGGATTCGAGTTCTTTAGATAGGAATTCTCATTTGCAGCCATAAAATCACAGAGAAAAAAGCCAAAGGAACGATTTCGCTGCATAAAAGTAAAGTTTATGGCGGAAAGTGCCGAACCATTACAACTCATTTTCCCGCTCAGCCATTGACATTCCGCTCAGCTGGTACAGACATTTTTTCGCATCCGGTGTAATACCAAGAGTAATCTCCAGCATCCAGAAAAAAGCGTTTTTCTTTTGCTCGTACTCCTCTTTGCTCCAGTGGAACACATGCGGATCTGTTAGCTGCGAAGCACAGAACAGCAGCTCTACGCTCTCCCTGGGATACGGCGTTGAGAATTCACCACTTTCAATTCCCTGCTTCACAATCTCCGTCATCACATCCGTAAAACGGGACAGGATGCGAGTGAAGCTTTTCTGGTAAAGCTCCTCATTTTCCTGTTCGCAGGAGCCGCCCTCTGGCATCGGTCTGTTCGACAGCAGATGGATGACCTGGATCAGTTTTTCTACTACTGATATCGATGTATCCTCTGCAATCTTCTGCATGGTTTCTTCCCGGCGGTCAATCTGACGCGCAATCATCGCGGACAGGATTTCTTCCTTACCCTTGAAATGGTAATAAAGTGTCCCTTTCGCGATATTGCATTCTCTCATAATGTCCTCAACCGTCGTTTGTGCGTATCCTTTTTCATTGAATAACCGTTCTGCAATATCCAGTATCTCATTCTTACGTTCTGCTGCTTCTTTTACGACTCTCATTTCATCCTTCTTTCAGACCAACGGTCGATTTTCCCTTATGTTACTTCTTCTTGCGAAGGATGTCAAAGTATTTTTCATTTGGTTTCCCGTTCTTTTGCTCTGCAATAAAATTTACTCCATCTCAAATGCTCCCGTATACAGCTGGTAATAAGTTCCCTTCTGCGCGATGAGGTCGTCATGGTCGCCGCGCTCAATGATTCGCCCGTGATCCAGCACCATGATCGCCTTGCTGTTGCGGACAGTGGAAAGCCGATGCGCAATGACAAAGACGGTCCTGCCCTCCATCAGATGATCCATCCCGTCCTGGACCAGAGCTTCCGTCCGGGTGTCAATCGAGCTGGTCGCCTCATCAAGGATCATACAGGGCGGATTGGCGACCGCAGCGCGGGCGATCGACAAAAGCTGCCGCTGACCCTGCGAGAGGTTCGCGCCGTTTCCGGCGAGCATGGTGTGATAGCCATCCGGCAAACGTGTAATGAAACTGTCTGCGTTCGTGAGTTTTGCTGCCGCAATGCATTCCTCATCTGTGGCGTCCAGCCTGCCGTAACGGATGTTTTCCATCACCGTCCCGGTAAACAAATTCACATCCTGCAGCACAATTCCCAGTGAACGGCGCAGATCTGGCTTTTTGATCTTATTGATGTTGATCCCGTCATAGCGGACTTTTCCGTCTTCAATATCGTAAAAGCGGTTGATCAGGTTCGTGATCGTCGTCTTCCCGGCACCCGCTGAATTCGTGGAGAACATCGTCCAGGCAATCAGCCGCGACATCCTCTGCCACGTCATGCACACCCTCTCCTACTGCCGGATTGTCGGCCATGTCCATGATGAACTTATCATCGAATGTGAGATGGGCGTCAGCCTGAATGCAGTCTGCGAACAGATGGAACGAACACCTCCCTGGCTGCCCGGACTGTTGCTCCGTGCTGACGGGTATGAAACCAATTTTTATAGAAAAGACTAACATCAAAATAACGGCTTCCGGTTCATCACCAGAAGCCGCCACCTTTTTATAATCAGTTTAATTCAATGTCCATCGCATAAGCATATGAAATGATTTCTCCAGTCTTTGTAGCATTATATCCTTTTTCATTGTGAGAATATTCGGAGATTTCAACAGATCCGAAATTCTTAAACCTTTCATATATACGACTAAGGACATTAATTTCTGCATTAGATAATGCTCCTTCCGGGACATCACATTCTGGTATAACCTGATGTTTCTCATACGGCCCATCATATAACACTTCAATATGCGCAATATGATCCGCTGCCATTTTATCAAGAATCATATCAAAATGATCTGGTACCGGTCCATAAGGAAGATGCGCATATTTCAAACCTGACATAGATATTCCATTTTCTTTATAGAAAATCATATCGGAATAGTTAAGCAACTTCATCAACTTTGTTTTCAATAGCTCAGAGCTCTTTTGTGCAAAAAACAACACCATTGCACAGAGTTTCTCATAATCAAATTCTTTGAATCCATTCTCTTCACATGGAATCCTTCTGAAAAACAATTTGAAAAGACGTCCACTCACCCGATATTTCGTATCCTGTTCCAATTTATCAACAGTATCTAACAGTTTTGCCTTCTGTCTTTCGTCAAAATTGATTTCATTCTCTGTCAGGTATGTCCGCATGTTTTCAGGCTCACGCAAGAATAACAGTAAGCTATTGTGAGCTTTATCTTGAATAGAACCATTCTCATACCGACAGATAGTTTTATCTCCCCAGTTCAAGAGTCTGGCAAAACTTCTCTGGCTTAAGCCATATTGCTCTCTTATTTTTTTTATCTCTTCTGGCAACAGCAGCTTATGCCTGCTGCGATATTCGTTATAAGCATTATTCAAAGTGACGCTATCAAATTCTTCGCAATAGAATTCTTCTCCGCACTCGGCACAAACTAATACCTTGGCATCAACCTCGATAGGTTCACCACAGACATCATATGTTTCCTTCTTCATTATTACTTTAGTTTCAACTTCTCTTTCACATTCTTCACAATACTTTCTCATCGACGCTACCTCCTTTCCTAAGCAAAATCATCCTCATGGAATCCAATACATTTCAGAATATCCTCTCCATTTTCCTGTACGATTTTGACTTTTACATAAAATTGTATGCCATCAATATTCTTTTTGAATTCCCATATGTCTCCAGGACGATTAGGATCAAGATCCCGCTTAGGACCTTTGTAGTAATCACTGACAACAAGCCCTAAAATCTCATTCTTTGCATCTTTGATAGTAAGACCATGTTGCGCCAATGCCTGCATGTTTTTTCTTCTCGGAACAAAATCGTATTTTCCTGCGGACAAAAGCCTCTTAATATTAGTAAGATATGCCGCAATGTCCGATGTGCTCGCTTGATTACTCACTCAGTCACCTCCGTGTACTTTATATTATACTCAAGTGTCCTAAAAAGTCAAGAAGAACACGGTCATATGACCGCACTTTCCTTGGCTATTTCATATGCATAGAGATAAATTCCATTTCTAACCCTGCTCTAATTTACCATTTCATCAAGATTCATAGCTTCCATTCCCATTCCAACACCCATATATTACCAGCTCTTCCATCTTAATATAATGATGTCATTATAGTATCATCCAAAAAAGAGGAAACACCTCCGCGCCTGAGGCATCTCCCCTTATCTCTCTTTTATTTGCTGATGTATTCTGCTGCCAGTTCCCGGATCTTTCGGATCTGATAGTTCCTCCAGATCCCATTTGATCAGGTACATAGTCCCCATCGTCTTCTCGCCCGTCTCGTTGGTGTGGTAGATTTCTTTCCCTGCCGGGGTATTGTACTCTCCAAACTCAGCCTCAATATCGAGGAAGCGCACACCATCTTTCACACAATAACCGTGGAAGCGGTTTTCGGAAACCTCAGGTACAGGAAGTATAATATCTTCTCAACCGACCAACGGTCTGTACGGGGTACTATATGAGAATTACAGAACAATGAAGAGATTTATATTGGAAAGGAGAAAGAATACCATGTTTCCGCATTCCACATAATGATTGCCATGAAGCTCATGAAGGATTGCGAGAGTGCGAAGCACGTAGCAATCCGTAGTATCATACCCCTTTTGTCGCTCGAATCATTATATGCCTGTCGGGAACGATGCGTCAGCCACACTTCTTCCGACACCTGAGCAAAGAAAACTGCTATACAATAAAATCCGGGAATACCGGAGTCCCAAGTCGCTGTTCACGCTGGATTTCCAGAATGATGCAGAATACATTTATCTATTCCTGCACGAGACACCCGAAGATTAGTTTGCAGATACAGTAAATGCTATTATTTCAGGCAAATCGGGACAACAGCACATCAGGCACGATGAAAAAGAACAGAAAAGAAGATTACAGGAAAAGCGGCTGAATCAGCTGCTTTTCCCAATTTAGAGTTATCCCTACACCAGAAATTCAAATGCGTCCCCTGACTGCACATAATGCACCGGTATCTGCCCTACCAGCTCCGGCAGATACCGCAGCATATCCTTCATACCGATCTCTTCGAAATTAAAGTGTCCAATGTTATAAATTATTTTCGGATGGCCAAGCTGTGCAGCGTCGCGCACATAAGCGCTGACTGTCCAGTCAATCAGCTCAAGCGGGATAATAGCATCAATCTCTTCCCTATCCACTTTCAGAAGCTTCTCACTTTCTCCCGGTCCATGCTCACGGATATGCTCCCACAGGAAAATCTTTGAGACCTTTGTATGAGGATCTCCAACAATACGAATTCCGTTCAGGTTCAGCTTTTCCTTCAGAAATTGGCCAAGCTCCGTCGCATCTGTCTCCGGAATCTGATACAGCAGCGGCTTTTTGGCGGAACCGATCAGATACTGCTCCCAGCCCAGTTCCTTCATAATCCCGTAAAAGATACCATCAAGAGGCGGATCGACCGGGCTACCCCCGTGAATATGATCATGATCCCGCCAGACCACAATCCCATTCTCATCCAGCAGCTTTTTCTTCTCCTGAAAGATGGCGCTTCCTTCCAGCCAGCCGGTCGTATCCTCATGGCTCCAGAACAGCGGTTCATGCACAATGATCAGATTCGCCCCCAGCTTTGCCGCCTCGCGGATGACATGGACAGAAGCAAAGCATGTCACCACGATGCCGGTACATTTCTGCGCAGGATCGCCGATTTTCACTACATCCGTGGTTGGAAAATTCTCATCCATCGGCGGATGATATGCGATTACTTTCGCAATGATCTCACTTATTTTCATCACTATTTTTCCTCCTTATCCTTATTTTTCAGAACAATTTCTTCTTATCGTCTTATCTTTTGTTTGTATACGTATGTTAACATCTACCTGACAAGAAAATAGCCTGCAATTATTCCCCTATCTTTCTACTTCCAGAAAAAAATACTAAAAAGACATTCACAAACTTGTACGAAAACAATGGAGTTTATATCAAAGATAATAATATTTCTGCTGCGAATATACTTCATGGTCATAATCAGCAGGGATCTGGTTATTGGTTCTTCAGCAGTCCAAAGCATGACAGTTACCGGACTATAGGAATTGGAAACACTTTACACGAATTGCTTTTGAGAAACAGTTTTCTGTGTAGTATAGAATTCTCCCGTTCTACGCAGTTTTTGTGGAAATTATATACCATCATCCATACATTTTCGCCCACATTTCGGCCACACTTTTGCCCACGTAAACTTTCAAAATAAAAATTTACGTGGGCATTTCGTGAGAAAAGCCGATTTTTTCATCAATTGGCGTTTTCAACCGTTACGTAAAATATTGTTAAGGTTTATCAATTGACATATTGCTTTTATATTGTTCAATTGTACAATCTATTAGAATTTTCCAGCCGTTGCTGCTTCCTCGATGGAAACTGCTACCGCTACCGTCATGCCGACCATCGGGTTGTTGCCCGCGCCGATCAGACCCATCATCTCTACGTGCGCCGGTACGGATGAAGATCCCGCGAACTGCGCGTCAGAGTGCATACGGCCAAGGGTATCGGTGAAGCCATAGGAAGCCGGGCCTGCCGCCATGTTGTCCGGATGAAGGGTACGGCCTGTGCCGCCGCCGGATGCCACGGAGAAGTACTTCTTGCCCGCTTCGATGCGCTCTTTCTTGTAAGTACCAGCAACCGGATGCTGGAAACGGGTCGGGTTCGTAGAGTTACCGGTGATGGAAACGTCTACGTTCTCTTTCCACATGATCGCTACGCCTTCCGGAACGCTGTTCGCGCCGTAGCAATTTACCTTGCCGCGAAGGCCGTCGGAGTAGGATTTGCGGAATACTTCCTCTACCTTATTGGTATACGGATCGTATTTTGTCTCTACATATGTAAAGCCGTTGATTCTGGAAATGATCTGTGCAGCATCCTTGCCAAGGCCGTTCAGGATGACACGAAGCGGTTTCTGACGAACCTTGTTCGCTTTCTCAGCGATGCCGATGGCACCTTCTGCTGCCGCGAAGGACTCATGGCCAGCAAGGAATGCGAAGCACTCAGTATCCTCCTCCAGGAGCATCTTGCCAAGGTTGCCATGGCCTAAGCCTACCTTACGGGTATCTGCTACAGAGCCCGGGATGCAGAAAGACTGCAGGCCCTCGCCGATGGCTGCCGCCGCATCTGCTGCCTTGCGGCAATTCTTCTTGGTTGCAATTGCTGCGCCTACGGTGTATGCCCAGCAGGCATTCTCAAAGCAGATCGGCTGAATGCCTTTGATCTGGTTGTAAACATCCAGTCCGGCGTCTTTTGTGATTTTCTCTGCTTCCTCAATGGAAGCGATTCCATAACTGTTCAGTACGGAATTGATCTTGTCAATTCTTCTCTCATATGATTCAAATAAAGCCATTTTGTCACACCTCCTTTACTCACTCTTTGCGCGGGTCAATAATCTTCACTGCATCAGCTACACGGCCATACTGACCTTTCGCTTTTTCCCATGCGGTGTTCGGATCGTCGCCTTTTTTGATGAAATCTGTCATCTTGCCAAGGCTGACAAACTGATAACCAATGATCTCATCATCTGCGTCAAGAGCGATACCGGTTACATAGCCTTCTGCCATCTCCAGATAGCGCGGGCCTTTCTTCAGTGTGCCATACATGGTGCCGACCTGAGAACGAAGTCCCTTTCCAAGATCCTCCAGACCAGCGCCTACCGCCAGACCGTCCTCTGAGAACGCAGACTGCGATCTGCCGTATACGATCTGTAAAAACAGCTCTCTCATAGCTGTATTAATTGCATCACAGACAAGGTCCGTGTTCAGTGCCTCCAGAACCGTAAGTCCCGGAAGGATTTCTGCTGCCATGGCCGCAGAGTGCGTCATTCCAGAACAGCCGATTGTCTCAACCAGAGCTTCCTGGATCACGCCATCCTTAATATTCAGGCTCAGCTTGCAGGCACCCTGCTGCGGTGCGCACCAGCCTACGCCATGTGTAAAGCCAGAGATGTCTTTGATCTCTTTTGCCTGTACCCATTTTGCTTCTTCCGGGATCGGAGCGGCGCCATGATGGACTCCCTGCGCCACTGGGCACATTTCTTCTACTTCTCGTGAATAAATCATTGTCTTACTCCTTTCGGTAAAAATAAAAATATGAAACGATAAAATCGTTTGCACGCAGCCATCACACTCTGCAAGCGCAAAACTGTTATAGCTGCTTTATTCTCATAAAGCGACAGATGCGGCAGATGATTGTTACATGGCCAGGTTGGAGACTACCATGTACTCCAACCATATTCACCTGCACAAATCTGTTCACTTATAAGCATAGTAAATATCAGTCATTATACCCATTCGGGTTCATCGACTGCCATCTCCAGCTGTCCGCACACATTTCATCAATGCCGTACTGCGCTTCCCAGCCCAGCTCCTCTTTCGCCTTCGTCGGATCCGCATAACAGGTCGCGATATCGCCCGCGCGGCGCGGTTTGATTTCATAAGGAAGGGTCTTCCCGCAGGCTTTTTCGAACGCGTGAAGCACCTGCAGCACGCTGTAGCCCTTGCCGGTGCCAAGATTGTAAATACGGACTGCCGGCTCATCGTCGAACTTCTTCATCGCCTTTACATGGCCGTTTGCCAGGTCGACCACATGGATGTAATCCCGCACGCCTGTCCCGTCCGGTGTGTCGTAGTCATCGCCAAATACGCCCAGCTTTTCCAACTTGCCGACCGCCACCTGCGCGATGTATGGCACCAGGTTGTTCGGAATTCCCTTCGGATCCTCACCGATGATGCCAGCCTTGTGCGCGCCAATCGGATTAAAATAGCGCAGCAGCACCACGTTCCACTCCGGGTCGGACACATGCAGGTCCGTCAGAATCTGCTCCAGCATTCCCTTCGTCTGCCCATATGGATTTGTGATCTGTCCTTTCGGGCAGTCTTCCGTGATCGGCACAAACGCCGGATCCCCGTAAACTGTCGCAGATGAGCTGAAAATGATCTTCTTTACACCATGGTTTCTCATAACGTCACAGAGCGTCAGAGTCCCGGTAATGTTGTTATGATAGTATTCCAACGGCTTCCGCACCGACTCACCGACCGCCTTATAGCCGGCAAAATGTATCACGGAATCAATCGACTCTTTTTCAAAAATCGCGTTCACCGCTTCACGATCCAGCATATCCGCATTATAAAAGGTAATCTTTTTCCCTGTGATTTGCTCTACCCGCTCAATTGCCTTTTCATTCGAATTGTACAGATTGTCCATCACGACGACGTCATATCCGTTGTTCAGAAGCTCCACACATGTATGGCTGCCGATATAACCGGCTCCGCCCGTTACCAATACTGTCATATTTTCCTCCTTGCCCGGTATCACATCCGCGGTCAGCACCGCGATTCCTTCTGGTCGTCTCCCATGATACACTTTTCTGCCTGTTTTGTAAACAAAAAATCCTTCCGTTCCGCGAAAAAACGCAAAAACACCGCCAAAAATCCCACAGAAAAACATCTGTGCGAAACCCTGTTTCTATGATATACTAAACGTCAGGCAGTCTTTCAGGTTCGTTCATCGACCCTGGTATACCTGTCATTACGATTCTGTATAAAATATTCTGACCGTTTTTTGCGCATCCATCTGGCCAGCATCCACAGATTGCCGGAAAACAGCCAGAAAGACGAAAGGAGTTTCCTATGTTTCGATTTCCTTTTTCCTCAAATATGGGGGATACCCACCCCGCTGTCTGCCCATGCGGCCTTTCTCCTAAGAGTGTACGGAAAATGGCCCGCTCCCGTCGTTTCCTGCCGTTCATACTGGCGGTTGCCCTGCTTTTCCCGTCCCTCCCGGCTTTTGCTGAAGAAGAAAAGACTTCAGAGACTGGCTTTTTTCTGGACACGGTGATCACAATCACCCTCTATGGAGACACGGATTCTGCTGCCATGGACGGATGCTTTGAGTTACTGGATGAATATGAACAGATGCTCAGCCGCACCGTCGAGGGCAGTGATGTGTGGAACGTCAATCACAGCGACGGCGAACCCACCGAAGTGAGCGAAGAAACCGCATACCTGATTGAGACCGCTCTATATTACTCGAAACTGTCTGACGGTGCCTTTGATATCACAATCACACCGCTGGTGGAGCTCTGGGATGTGCAGAACAAAGCCAGCCTGGTTTCCGAAAATGAGACAACAGAGGAAGCTTTGTCTTCCGGGCTGATTCCCTCCGACGAGGAGATCGAAGAAGCTCTGGCGCATATTGACTATACGGTCGTTTCCTGTGAAGGCACGACGGTTACCCTCTCCGATCCGGACGCCGAAATTGACCTCGGAGGCATTGCAAAAGGATATATTGCGGATTGTCTGGAGGAATATCTGCTATCCACAGGGATTGAGAGCGCTCTGATCAACCTCGGCGGCAACGTACAGACGGTCGGCACCAAGCCGGACGGCAGCAGTTGGAAAATCGGTATCCAGAAGCCATTCGGCGGGAGTTCAGACATCATTACCGTCATCGAATGTACCGGGGAATCGGTCGTTACCTCTGGAACCTATGAGCGATATTTTGAAGTGGAGGGAACGATTTATCACCACATTCTTGACCCCAATACCGGATATCCCACTGACAACGGACTCGTCAGCGTCACGATCCTGGCCGACTCCTCGACCGTCTGCGATGCCCTCAGCACGACCTGCTTTGTCCTCGGCCTGGAAGATGGCATGGAGCTGATCGAAACCATTGACGGCGTAGAAGCCCTGTTTATCACAGAAGATGAAACCATGTACCGCACCAGCGGATTCCCCGCAGATTGAAAGGAAGCGTGAAATATGCGCCACGAGACCCATCCTTTAAAGGAAGACGAAATACTGCTGATTGAAAGCAAGTCGCTCCGCTCCATCCTGGCGGAAGTATCTTCCGAAGAGTTCTCATGCCGGAGCTGTCTCTTCTTTGATATTGAAACCACCGGCCTGTCTGCTGAGACGTCCTTTCTGTTTCTGATCGGCTGCATCTGTTATGAAGCCGGAAGCTGGAACCGCCACCAGTTTTGCATTCACCTGGTACAGGAAGAGAGCCTCCTGCTCTCTTCCTTTTTCGAAATTGCGAAAAAAGTGCGTTTTCTGATCCATTTCAATGGCAATACCTTCGACATCCCATTTATCCAAAAACGGGCGGCTGCATATGGACTTTATCCGCCCTTCGATGATCTGCACTCCATAGACCTCTACCAGCACTTCCGCCCGCTGCGCAAGATTCTGAACCTTCCGCACATGAATCAAAGCTTCCTTGAAAAATACATTGGGTGGGAACGGGAAGACCGGCTAAGCGGGAAAGAGGTCGTCTCCCTTTTCTGGTACTATGCGGCCCAACAAAATACAGGCAGAGCCAAATCACTCTCTCCTTCCAGCGGCATCAATGGTGTTCCCGACGAGCAGGCTGCGGAGCTGCTTCTGCTCCAGCACAACCGCGACGATCTGCTCGGTATGCTGCAGATTCTAAAGCTGGAAGCTTACGTGATGCTTTTATCCGGATCCATTTCCAGCACTGCCATTTTGCCGGAACAAGGCACAGACACAGGCGAATACCTGCATCTTGCTTTTCTCACAATCCTGCCTCTTCCTCACCCGTTGCTTCTGACAAAACCACTTTTTATAAAGGATGAGAAGCCTGCAAATATTACGCTTTCCATAAACGGTTCATCCGGAGAGCTTACTGTCCCTGTTTTCTGTGGTACGCTCCGGTATTACATCCCGGACTATAAAAATTATTACTACCTTCCCCTGGAGCATCAGGCGCTCCACAAAAGCGTCGCCTCTTATGTCGCGAAGGACTATCGCGTTCCCGCAAAACCCGATACCTGTTACGTAGAAAAAACAGGACGCTTCCTGCCACTGCCGACCGGCGTCCAGACATCGGGCAGCGTCGCTTTTCTAAAGGAGAAACCGATCTTCCGGAAAAACTATGAAACAAAACATTTTTACTTTGAATCTACGGAAGAATCTGATCAACAGGAAGCGCTTATGCTTTCCTACGCCAGGGCACTCCTTACCCACTTCTGGCAAAGATGATATGTGCAGTCGGATAGGTAGACAGGCTGGAACCCCCTTCTCCCCTATCCGATGCGCGAGCCGGTTGCGTCTTTAGCCGCAAAAAAAGAGGAAAGGTCTTCCTCTCCG
>JAJBUL010000331.1 GCA_020860365.1 Clostridiales bacterium
TTGGTTTCTCCGTCCTCGTTTGTGCTAATAAATGGGGGCGGGAACTAAAGATTATCTGGAGTATAAGGAAAAGGGGTATTTTGTTGGAAGCGGGGCTATTGAAAGCAGCAACAAAACCGTACTTCAGAAACGACTGAAGCAGGCCGGAATGAGATGGGAGCCGGAAACAGCGCAATATTTGTTGACCTTAAGAGCAAAACAGGAAAGTGGCAGATGGCAAAGTGATGTAGTAGATTTGATGCATAAGAAATTTGCAGGAAAAGCGTAAAGCAGGTAACATACAGCAATGCTGAAATGTTACCTGCTTTTATGTCGCGGTTTCAAAAACCAAAGAAAAATATCTACACCCAAGGAAAAATTTTTATGCTTTTGGCACACTTTTCCAGCCGGTTTTCGAGTCGCTTTACAGACTGCCTGGCAGACTGTTTTTCAGGTTTCATTCTCCGGCACGGCCTCCACCTCCGAAGCGTCTGTTTCCACTTCTGAAGCACCTGTATCTTCCTCCGCTGCAGCAGTGGTTTCGGTCTCCAGCCCGGCCGCTTCTTCATCGGTCAGGATGACCTCTTCATAAGCTTCCGTGGTAATGCTTGCAAAGTTATAGAGTATTTTGGCTGCTTCGCTTTCGTACAGGCTCCACACGAGATAAGAGCGGCCCCATTCCTCCTCAAATTCCTCAGCGGTATCATAGCCGTACCAGGCTGCATATTCTTCCAGATAAGCGACATAGTCGGTTCCGGAGAGCTCGATGTCATTTTCTTCGCAGATGTAACTGATCAGCAGGCGGCGCTGCGCAAGCGTCTGCACTTCTGATTCCAGATCCTCCTCGGTCAGGTCAAATTCGGCAAGAATCTCCGCTTCATCGGTAGAATTTGTGAAGGAGGCGTAATCGTTGAGCGTTTCCTCGCGGCAGGCTTTGTACAGCTCATCCGGGATTTCGGATATTTCACAGCTTGCCAGAGCCAGGGTCAGCAGCTCATCGAGGACGTCTGCATAGCTTTGCTCCTCGTATTCTTCTTCCAGAGACTCGCGGAGGGCAGTTTCATATTCCTCTGTCGTGGAGTATTCGGTGTTCTCTGCCACCCAGTCATCATTGTATTCCGGTGTGTCTACTTCGCAGACAGAGGAGATTTCTACCTCAAAGCTGACTGTAGCTCCGGCCCAATCCTCTTCGATCAGGGTCTCGTCTGCGGCACCTTCCTCATAAGTAATGTCAAAAATCACGGTTTCTCCCGCTGCCGCACCGACGAGGGCTGCGTCAAATTCTTCTCCATAGTCCGCATCACCGAGGGTAAAGTATGTATTTTCCGAATACGAACCGCTGCTCCCTTCAACGCTGCAGGAGAGCTCCACATAGACCAGATCTCCCATCTCGGCCGCGCGGTCGACATCGGTTTCTTCACTCATCTGAGCGAGGATTGTATCTATCTGTTCCTGTACGACCTCATCTGTAATTTCATACGTATACTGGGTGACTTCCAGACCTTCCAGCCCTTCGGCAGTGATATAATCTGCGGCGTTTTCCACCAGGTAATCAGATGGAACGACAGAGGAAAGGGAATCTTCGGTCTGCGCCTCGGTAGCAGTTTCCGCCTCTGGCACAGTGGAATCGGAGGAGTCGCTGTTGCCGCACGCGGTGAGGAGCAGCGCTGCGGCCAGTCCAAGCACTGGGTAGAATATAATTTTCTTCATATTATAAATACCATCCTTTCTGAATCGTTCAGGTTAGAAAAAGACAATTAAAGGTGTTTCTGAGACAGGAACAGCCTTACTATAACATCGAAAACAGGCAAAGTAAATGCATTTTCCCGGAATCACAGTTTTTTCACTTTTGTCTTTCCTTAAAATCGTGCTTGTGATATGATAATTCCACGCGATCCAAAGCGAAGCGGAGAGCGAAGTGTGTTGATGCACACAGGAGTGAAGCGACAGTATGGGTGAAAGAAAAGGATGCGGTTCTGAGCTGTCAGAAAGAATATATAGTAAACGACGTAAGTCGTTTTACTCAGAAAAAGGAGACGCCATGACGACAATTGAGGTTCCACCAAAAGCGGAGCGGATTCTTCGGGTTTTACATGAAAATGGATATGAGGCGTATGTGGTAGGAGGCTGTGTACGGGATTCCCTGCTGGGACGAAAGCCGGAGGACTGGGACATTACGACGTCGGCATCGCCGGTGCAGGTGAAACAGCTGTTCGCGCGGACGATTGATACTGGCATTCAGCACGGAACCGTGACCGTGATGGACGATAAAGAAGGCTTTGAGGTGACGACCTATCGGATTGACGGTGCCTATGAGGATGGACGGCATCCGAAGCAGGTCACATTCACATCGAGCCTGGAGGAGGATTTGAAACGCCGTGATTTTACAATGAATGCGATGGCGTTTTCGACAGAGACAGGGCTGGTTGATCTCTTTGGCGGACTGAGAGATTTGCGTGCGGGTGTGATTCAGTGCGTGGGAAATCCGGCGGAGCGTTTTGGGGAGGATGCCCTCCGTATGATGCGCGCGGTGCGTTTGGCGGCGCAGCTTGGTTTTACAGTATCTGACGGCGTAAGGGGGGCGATGCGCGAACTCGCTCCTACGCTGGCAAAGGTGAGCGCAGAGCGGATTCAGGCGGAACTGGTCAAGATCGTGACCGCCCCGAAGCCGCATTTTCTCCGCCTGGCCTATGAATGCGGACTTACGGCAGTATTCCTGCCGGAGTTTGACCGGATTATGATACAGCGTCAGAATAACCCGCATCATGCATATACGACCGGGGAGCACACTCTGGTTGCGATGCAGAACATTGCGGCGGATCGAGTGCTGCGTCTGACGATGCTTTTCCATGATATGGGGAAGCCAGAGGTGTTTGAGACGGATGAGCAGGGGATTGACCATTTTCACGGGCATGCGGCGCACAGCGAGGTCATCGCGAGAGGAATCATGAGACGTTTAAAGTTTGACAATGAGACGACGGACAGGGTCTGCATTCTGGTGCGCAATCACTCCCGCTATCCGAAGCTGAATGCTCCTGACGTGAGGCGGACGGCTTATGAGATCGGCGGGCCGGAGCTATTTGAATTGTTCTTACAGGTGAAGCGCTCGGATGTCCTGGCACAGCATCCGGATGTGATGGAGCAGAAGCTGGATTATTTAAGGGAAGTGGAGCATATCTGGCAGGATGTGAAGCTGCACGGGGATTGCCTGTCGATGAAAGAGCTGGCGATTTCCGGGAATGATCTGATCGCGGATGGGAGGAAGCCTGGACCGGCGCTTGGCGCCCTGCTGCGGGAGCTGCTTTATGATGTGCTGGAATTTCCAGAGCATAATACGAAGGAATATCTGCTGGCGCACAGCCGCGAACTGGGATGACAGAAGTGTTCTCAAATGAACCGCACAATCAGCCTTTACAGGGAGTGGTGCCGTGAAAATCACTGCATGAGGGATATTATGAAAAAGAAGTCATTGTGTAATCCGCTGCTTCTGCTTCTGACAGCCGCGATCTGGGGCGCTGCGTTTGTGGCGCAGAGCGTTGGCATGGATTATGTAGAGCCATTTACATTTAATTTCGCGCGGAGCATCATCGGCGGAATCGTGCTGCTGCCGTGTATTGCGTTTCTGGATAAGAAAAAAAGCCGGGAGAGCGAGAGCTCCACGCAGAAGAAAAAGAAAAGCGAACACTCGGCTCCAGAACAACGGATGAATTGCGCCAAACCGGCAGGAGATCAGAACACAGACCGCCGCACCCTTGCGCTTGGCGGCGTTTGCTGCGGCGCGGCGCTTTTTGTGGCAAGCTCTCTGCAGCAGATCGGGATTCAGTATACGACGGTGGGCAAGGCCGGATTCATCACGGCTATGTACATCATTCTGGTGCCGGTTTTTGGTATTTTCCGGAAGAAAAAAGTGGGAGCAAAGATATGGCTTTGCGTTTTGCTGGCGGTGGCAGGGCTTTATCTGTTGTGCATGACGGAAGGGATTACGGTTGGCAGCGGTGATTTGCTGGTGTTGCTGTGCGCTGCTGTTTTTGCGGTACATATTCTGGTGATTGATCATTTTTCCCCGCTGACAGACGGCGTGCGTTTGTCCTGCATTCAGTTTTTTGTCTGCGGGCTGCTCTCAGGCGTAGGGATGCTTCTTTTTGAGACGCCGTCCATTGGTGCGATCCTGCAGGCATGGCTTCCGATTGGCTATGCGGGCGTCCTCTCCTGTGGTGTGGTGTATACGCTTCAGATTGTAGCGCAGAAAGGGATGGATCCGACGGTCGCTTCTCTGATTTTGAGCATGGAGTCTGTGTTCTCTGTGCTGTTTGGCTGGCTGCTTCTCGGACAGAGCCTGGTGCCGAGAGAACTGTCGGGCTGCGTGCTGATGTTCGCGGCAATCATTCTGGCACAGCTGCCTGATAAAGTGCGGCGGGAACCGTCTCCTGACGAAAGGTGAGCACGAGAAGATTTCTGGCCGGAAGGGATGCTTTAAGGATTTAAGAGAGAAAGGTTTCAGAAATTTGCAGGGAAAACCAGATCTGGCAGTGAAATGGCCGTAATGCAAGAGCAGGGGAGAGAGGAAAGAT
>JAJBUL010000297.1 GCA_020860365.1 Clostridiales bacterium
AAGATGAGGAACCAAACACCTTAGATATCATCCCCACCCCGTGAATAGTAACATATACTCAGTCCAATCTTTATGTCGAAGGAAGAAGGTAGCGGTATGCGCGTCAGTAAACGATTCCCATTAGCAGTCCATGCCCTGCTGTTTGTTGCGGTTTTATCGCCCGGAAAACGCGTGACAAGTACACTCGTTGCGGAGAGTACCGGAGCAAATGCTGTCACAGTCAGAAATTTATTTCTCGAATTATCTGACAGCGGGCTGCTGATCGCGACAACAGGCAAAAACGGCGGTGTGCAGCTGGCCAGGGAGCCGGAGAATATTACCTTATGGGACATTTATCAGGCGGTGGAAACGCCGAATGTGGATGAAATTTTCAAAATGTATGAGGGGAGCGATACCTGTCCCGTCGGGAAAAATTTTTATCAGATCCTGCATCCGCATATGGCATCTGCAGTCGATGCCATGAAATCGAGTCTGGAACAGGTGACGCTGGAAACACTGAAGGAAGAACTGCAGCCCTTGTTAAAGGATCTGCGTGCAGGAAAGTGTGACGCAGATTTACCAGAAGTGAAAAAGCAGGAGTGACTGCAGCCTGGCCGCGTCCGTTCCGGCTGTGTAGGTTGGATGAGGGTTACTAATCGTGTCTCCACCATCCATAAAAATCAATTCCTCCTTCTGGTCAGCAGTAATCTCTGCTGCCGCTCCGGTCGGTCCTGAACGCGTGCCATTGGCACGCAGCACCGCGTTTCGCAGACGCTCTGACAGCCCCACGCTGCCAGGTATGCCCTCCGTTTTTGAAATTATGATTCCAATCATTTTCAATATTATTTTTTTCCATACAAAAGTGCTTCACGATCAAAGGAGCACTTTTAATTTGCCTTTCAGCAGCTTTCTCCAGTTCGTATGATACGCGAACACATATAAGACAAGGCTGACCGCCGCGCCGCATACCACATCTATGACCGAATGCTGCTTCACAAATAACGTAGAAATACTGATCAGGATCATCAGCACTATGATTGCAGCCTTACGACCTCTGTGCTCTTTAAACAGCTTTGATTTCGCAGTCACCAGTGCAATGGATACGGACGAGGACACATGGATTGACGGACATACGTTGACCGGCGCGTCCACACGGGAAACGCCCCCTCACTACGTTCGGCGGCAGATCGTGCCAGTCATTCAAAAACGCTTCGCGTTTGACTGGCACTCCCACGCACCAGATTCACCAGCACACAGAAAATGTTCCTATTCGGTACTTCTTCCCGGAGATTTAACCCATTGGGAAACAGCACATAGCAGATCAGGCAGAATGTGATCCCAATGAACATGATAAACCAAAGCTGCTGAAAATCCCATTTGTCGCGCAGCATATACCACACGAGCGACAGTAAGAACGCCGGATACCACGCAAAATAGAATACGATAAAATATTCGCAGAACGGAATCCGGTCATCCAGCGCACAGTGCAGAATGTATTTCGGCTCCATCGTAAAGTCGAGCACAAAGAACACTACCAGATAGAACACCAGGTACAGCATAGCATAGCAGTATTTATGTCCTGCAATCCACTCTTTCAGAATCTCCGTTTTTCCCTTTTTCATGAATCAGCATCCACCTTATCAAATTCCCGCCAGAACCGCAGCAGCTCCTCCTCATACCGCTCCAGCAATCCGAAACCAATGTATTTACCGCCGCGCTATGTCCGTGATTTGCTTGCAAATCATGGACGAAGGCCACGCCATCGCGTGCAAGCGCGATTCGGAATGGCGTGGCTATCCAAACGCTCCATGCGCCCGCTGCTCAATGTACAGGACATTGCAGCCATTTTCATAGAGAAAATCTGCAATCAGACCAAACCTTCCTGTCCATGAAGCTCTCCATCCATGCACCGCGATAATCGTTCTTTCCGGGCTTTCAGCCAAATGAAGATGCCCGATCAGGCGAATGCCATCATGCGCAGTGATTTCTACTATCTTGCAGGCGCTCTCCCGAAGTCGTTCCGCTGCTGCATCTTTCTTCTTTTCCAGTTCCTGCTCCTTTGGAAAACCAGGAATTGTCCGTGATTTGCGCCAGCAAATCATGGATGCAGGCCGCACCATCGCGCCTATGCGCGATTCTGCATGGTTTATCCCGTCCGCAGGATGGGATGCCTCCCGGCGAGGGTGCGGCTTTCCCGTTGCCTGCATCAAAAGCGCCTGCTGTTCTGTCAGCTCCCTGTTCATAGCCATGTCAGCCATGTTCCTCGCTGTGTTATGCACGGTCCTCACAGCGGCTGTACCAACAGCCGCACCCGCGGCAGCCGCGAACAATCTCTTTGTTCTTTTTTCATTCTCTGTCATCTTCCTTCAAAATCGCAATAACCTCAATACTCATTTTATTGCGTCCCAATTCTTTTGTTATGCAATCCTACCACAAAACTTCCAGTTCTTCCACAGACAAATAAAGAACAATGCACAGCTGCCTGACTGCTGGCCCAATGCTTCATAGGAATAAGCAATCGTGCAAAATATCTGGCGCAAGGACAGTATCGGTCATTGACACAGTTCGACAATAATGGTATGTTCTTGAGAAATAAGGGGAGGGGGAATTAATATGCATCCAGATAAACAGGAACAGTCTCTGCACATAAAAAAAACCCGCAACCGTCGAAGCAGAAGGTTTCGACAGCTGCGGGTTATGCACCGTCATTTTTTATTTTATTTTTCCTCTGATGGAATCAGCCATGAGCTTCCTGCA
The DNA here is from genome assembly GCA_020860365.1 of Clostridiales bacterium. Taxonomy (GTDB): domain Bacteria; phylum Bacillota; class Clostridia; order Lachnospirales; family Lachnospiraceae; genus Choladousia. The sequence continues at coordinate 2,737 of JAJBUL010000297.1, forward strand.
GGAACATCTCACATAATTTACGCATCTCATCTGTTGTCCACCCATCCCTGAGTAAAATAAGGAGCTGTTCCTCTCCCATCCCCTTTCCAATCGCATAATCTATGATTTCTGTCTGTTCTTCATTCAGCCGTACTTCCTGCAGCCGTCTGATCAAAGTCTGCTTCCCACCTCTTCCATCTGGCAGCGTACTCCTGCCGGAAGATAATTCCTGATGGCTAATGTCAATGCCGGCATTAGTTTCTCCGTTTCTTCCAAGTGCATCTCTTAGCTTCCTGTTTTCCTGCATTACTACTTCATTTTCTTCATATCTCTGCCGAAGTTCCGGTAAATGTTGCTGCAGCCATTGCAGAATTTCCTCCTCGCTGATCTCACTGTCAGCATCCGTTTTTCGTCTATCCAATTCTGAAAGGTCAAGCGAAAGAAGCTACTCCGGCTCCAGGCGGATGATGACCGCTTCCCCCTGTTCCTCCAGCTTATAAAAATACTCCATATCTTTTTCCGTCAGATATTTTATTTCCTGCATGATATCCGCTCCCATCTATCCGTCATTGTCCGTAAATCTGTTTTCACTGCCATTGTCGTCTCTCCCATCTGCCCGGATGTCACCGGCCTGTCCTTTTCCGCTTATGCGAATCTTCTGTCCAGTTTGCTTCTCTGGTTTCCTTATTATTTTTGCTGTATTGCTGAAGATGGCGTTCGACGCCGGCAGGGTCAAATTCCTTCAAACGATCCATGTCAAACGCCACCTTCGCGTATTGTCCATAACCTGAATAGCCTACTTCCGGAAGAACTGTCCCAAGCTTATTTTTCTGAATAAATGCCAGCAGACTCTTCGACATATCACCGTTGATGTAAGCCTCGTTCGATTTTAACGGAACCATATCACTGACAGGAAGGTTGACCGTCACATCTCCAAACGGCTCCAGGCCATACTCCGTCCTGCAAATCATTCCCACATAAAGGCTGTTATTGTTCATATAAGAGGCAACTCGCAATGAAACCTCTTCCTGTCCAAACTGCCAGTCAAATTCCAGTGTTTTCTTTTCACTCAATAGTATCATCCTCGCTTTCATCCAAGCATTTTTCTATTCGCATTTGATCGGTTCTTATGCCATACGGTTCAGTGGTGTAAAAATCTCTTTTACCACTTCTGAATCTACAAGGACTGCCTTCCCTTTATAGGAATATCCTACTACCGGATGCTTTGTGAGCCGTCCCAAGCCTGTCTTTACCGGCACTGTATTCCTTGAAATAACCGGATACAGGATTTTATTCTGATAAATATATCCATCTCCCACTGGAACAAGCTTGTTTTCCTCCCCATAATCCGAAAGATTTTTGAGTTCTTCGTAAGCGGTAGAATCCTCGAAAATGCCGAGATAGTTCTCCACCTGATAATACATCGATTCATAAGGATTCCCGCCGCCCTTCGGACCATTGATGTAAAAGATGTCCCGGCCATCCTGCAGCCATTATCTTGACTTCCCTAGCAACTTTATTAGCACCATGATTTATTAGCACTAATATTTTGAAATAAATCCTTATTTTTCAATGGTTTTTGCCATTTCCTGTTGCAAAAATAATCATCATATGTTATAATGTACTAGTAAATGAAAGTTTGCTAGTACATTCGGTTGGGTGATTATTTTGTATATTTTTTATTCTGGCCCGGGAGGCAAATATGCCTCCGCGGCAACTTCAATGTTAACTTCCTGAGATTTTACGCCTAAAAACATCTTTTCCTTGCCTCAAA
>JAJBUL010000148.1 GCA_020860365.1 Clostridiales bacterium
CCAAGAGTTTATGCACTTTACCTTCGTGTAGCCCTTGCAGGCTTTGAACTGATCACCGATCTCCTGCCGTATCTCCCCTTCATCCACATCTCCCATCCGGTACACCTCATGTCCGCCAAACTCATGGCATGGATACAGATCACCCCATGGCGTCACAGCCAGGTATTCCGTTCCTGAACCGCAGCCTGACAGTCGTTTGTAGACACACGGACCGCCAGTCAGATCAATCATAAAATGAAAAAACGTGAATCCGTTCCCTTCTTTTTCGCGCTTCACCATCTCTTTCGCCAGACGGTCGTACTCCGAAAAAATCTGTGGCAGGTCTTCCTCACGGATGGCATAATCCTCTGTCGCATCCGCCACGACCGGCTCCACGGAAATCTGCCGGAATCCTTCGTCCGCCAGATGCAGCACATCATTGCAGAAATCCAGATTTTTGCGCGTAAAGGTACCGCGCACGTACCATGTCTTTCCATTGCCGGAGCCTGCCCGATGTGGATCCATGGATGCCGCCGGAATATCCCCATCCCCGGCCATTTTTTCTTCCGGTTCTGCTTCCGCGGCATGTGTCCGCAATTCCACAAAATGCTTAAACTTCGGCATAATCAGATCATAGCTGCCTTTTCCATTCCGGAAGGGACGCATATAATCATGCACTTCGGGACGTCCGTCAATGCTGAGTACAACATTCGCCATCTCCCTGTTCAGAAAATCCATAATCTCTTCAGTCAGCAGTACACCATTTGTCGTCATCGTGAAGCGAAAGTTCTTATTATAAAGCTTCTCCTGCTCGCGGCCATAGGCAACAATGTCTTTTACCACCTGCCAGTTCATCAATGGCTCCCCGCCAAAGAAGTCCACCTCCAGGTTCCGCTGTGCGCCGGAATTCGCGATCAGAAAATCAAGCGCCTTTTTACCGACTTCAAAGCTCATCAGGGCGCGGCGTCCATGGTATTCACCCTCTTCTGCAAAGCAATAGCGACAGGCCAGATTGCAGTCGTGCGCGATATGTAAGCAAAGCGCCTTGACCACAGTCTTGCGTGCCTTGTAATCAATAATCGCCTTTTCATAAATATCTTCTGTAAAAAGCACGCCAAACTCAGTAAGCTGGGCGCACTCATCCAACGATTCCATAATCTCCTCTGCCGGATAGCGATCCGAAAGTTCTGCCAGGATGTCCTCCCTGCTCTTTCCCTGATCCAGCAGGGCAATCACATCATAGGTCAGATCATCTACCACATGAATCGCGCCGCTGTTCACATCCAGCACGATGTTGTATCCATTATTCTTATACTGATGGATCACAGCATTACTCCTCTCTCAAACGTAATAAGCCCCGCCATTGCGCGTTCGCGCAATTTTGCATGCGGGGCTTTCCTCACTCATGTCTGGAAATTATTTGCCATTCTCGCAGGTCTGATTGCCTACGGTGCAGCTGGTCTTACACGCCGACTGGCATGAAGTCTGGCACTCGCCGCAGCCGCCCTTTTTCAGGGTATTCTGCAATGGCTTGGTGTTCAATGTTTTGATATGTTTCATAGCCTCGTCCTCCTTGTAAAATCTTTTGCGCGGTTTACCCGCACAGCTTTTGACAGTTTATCACACAACAAAAGAAAATAAAAGAACTTTTTTTACTTATCACTGCGCATCCGATACTGGCTCGGCGTCTGTCCGGTGCGTTTTTTAAACAGGCGGCTGAAATACTGCACGTCCGGGATGCCCGCCTTTTTGGCGACCGTCTTAATCGGCTCCTGAGTTGTCAGCAAAAGGTCCGCCGCATAGGAAATCCGCTGCGCGGTCACATATTCAGTCAGGGTAACTCCCACCTCTTTGCTGAACAGGTGCGAAAGATAAGAGCTGTTGACATTCAGCTTTTTCGCAAAATCCTGAAGCGTCAGCGGCTGGCTCAGATCCCGGTCGACGGTCTGAAGCACGGTCTGCACCAGTAAGGAATAGCGCTGAATTTCCTTCAGGGAATTCATATGACAGAAGCGGACCGCCATCTCTTCCAGGATGCGTCGGCATTCCCGCACATCCGTCGCCTGATAGATCCGCTCTGTGTACTCCACACTCACGTCTTCCAGAGATAATTCCGGTACGCCAATGTCCCGGAGACTCTGGATAATCAGGGCTTTCTGCCGGATCAGGTCGAACTTCCATTCCGTCAGTTCATCCGGCAGATCCCCCTTCACACCCAGCTTCACCCACGCGCGAACCGCACGCACGGTCTGGAATTCATTTCCGATGCAAACGCTGTAGCAGATGCGGTCCATCAGCTCATAGCGCCGCCGTATGGTTTTTTCATCCATGATTTTACTCAGTCATAGTTTCCACGTATATCCATTGATTCTCCTGAAAGAGCAGAATAAAATCACTCGGATAATCCGTTAATATAGTCAATCATGCAGTCTCCTGCCACAATACCGCTGGTAAATGCGGTACCCAGAGCCGCACCTTCATTCTCATAATATGGACTCGCGTAGATACTGCCATTGTCCACACCCGCTACATACAGTCCCGGAATAGGCTCCTGCGCTTTTGTCAGGGCACGGCAGTAGGCATCCGTCTTCACGCCGCCAAAGGTACACCAGATGGAAGGTATGTATTCCATCACGTAAAACGTATCCCCGGTCAGGGCTTTCAACAGGTAGGAATCCTTGTAAAACTGCTCGTCCACCCCTGCCTCGCAAAGCGCGTTGTATGCCTCTACTGCCTCCTCCAGGCCAGTCATACCGAAGAATTCCGCACATTCCGCAAGCGTTCCTTTTACCGCCCAGCCTTCCGAAATCGCAGTCTCCATATCGTCATCCAGCGCATCCAGCGTGACTCCCTCCAGACCGGTCGCGCCCACATACCAGTCTTCCGGGCTTCCATAGTAAGCGAAAATACCCTCGTCGCGGCAGGTCTCATACGTTGCCTCATCAATGACTGCATAGAACTTTCCTTCGCGAAGCACCATCTCGCCGCCCAGAGCCAGCGGACGATCGGACATATACTGCTCATTCATAAAACGCTCGCCCATTCCATTGACCAGAAGTCCACCATAAATCGCAAACTTCTCAGCCGCATTCGCGAACGCCATACCAGAACCGGACGCACCCTCAATCTTTGTATTTACCCCGCCGAACTCATTGCAGCACAGAGCCCAGTTGCGATCCGCGATGCCACCCGCAGCAATCACCATATCGTAACCCTTGCCATCAGAAAGCGTATTGCACAGTGGATAGATCTCCATATCGCCAAAATGCTCGCGCAGGCGCGTGTCATTCCCCGCATAACCGCCGGTCGCAACCAATACTGCTTTCGCATTGTACTGGATGTAGGTATTATCTTCCAGATTCTGTACGATGATACCGGTCACGGTATCGTCCGTCTTTACCAGGGCAATGCCTTCCCGCAATGTTTCAAAAACGCCGCCGTCTTCTTCGAACTTATCAATCAATGGCTGAAAACGGTCTGTGCCGCTGACCTGTGTTCCTTCGGTGTTCGCGAAATTGTGCCGTGCCCGGAATCCCATGCCGTATGCGTCACGGCGCAGGCCCATATTGACGCCGTTGTCCATAAAATTAGAAACAACCCGCTCGCCCTGCTCGATGCATTTTTTCAGCAGAGCGCCATTGACCGTTCCATTGCTGAAACCATATTCGCATTCATAAAGCGTCTGAACAGAGACGGTCGCATCCTCTGCTTCCTGTACTCTTGTTTCTGCCAGCGCTGGTCCGCCTGCCTGGCAGCCATTCGAAACGCCGCAGCTGAGTCCCTTCTCCAGTAAATACGTGTTGACGCCGCCCGCCTGAAGCGTAAGCGCCGCCTGAATCCCGGCCGCGCCGCAGCCGACCACAACCGCGTCTGTTTCAATGATCTCACTGATCTCATAGCTGCCGGAGATTCCCTGCTCGGTTCTCTCAATCTCCGTCTGCGGCTCTGCCACGGTTTCCTCTGCGAAAGAAGTCAACGTCGTGCCTGCTCCCAGTAATCCGACAGCTGCCACGCCAACCGCGCCGGTCGCTGTCCCTTTCAGAAAGTCGCGGCGGGAAAGTCCTCTTACATTTTCCGTTTCATTCTTCTTTGCCATAATATCCTCCTTCTTCCGAAAAATCTTCCATTTTTCGCGTGATTTTTGATCAGTATACCACAATTGTTCCGATGAGTCTAGTATGACAAAAGCCTCTTTCTTTCATTTTTCCAGTAAAGTGCGTTCTCTTTCAGAAAATGATGTGCAGGAATTGAAAAAGCTGATTGAATCTGATATACTTGGAGGCATCCAGGCAAACCTCCAGGTTGGCAATATCATCATAGATGATTATAACCAGCTTTTTGAGCTGTCTAATACGCTATACCAGCAGATTATCCTGCAATATCAGAAGAAGGGAGGCAGCAAGGATATGAAGCCTTTACTTCCGGGAGCGTTGGAGCTTCCAAATGACAAATACCGTTTTCGGATCGATGAACTGGAAACGGCGAA
>JAJBUL010000074.1 GCA_020860365.1 Clostridiales bacterium
CCGCTGAAAAGCGGTTTGCTTTTAGGCCATGGCGGATGGTTTGACGTTTACGAGGAATCTGCGAGGTAATTTTTAAAAGGGCAGGTTTAGCTGAACTGACAGCAGAATGCGAGAAACATAAACTTCCGTTAAAAGATGGCGATGCGGTGCTTACTTCTGCCTGCAAGATAAAAAATGCAAAGGCGATCATCCATGCAGTAGGTCCTGATTTTGGAAGTACTCCGAAAGCTTTTAAGGAATTATATGACGCATACTATAATTCACTAAAAGTGTTGATGGATAATGGGTATCATAGCATTTCCTTCCCGCTCATCAGTTCCGGTATTTTTGGCGGAGCATTGGAGCATCCGGTTGCCGAGTCAACGAAACAGTGTTGCCGAGCTTTCCGGAAGTTTACCGGGGAGTATCCGGATTATAATATCGACGTACGGCTCTGTGTATTTTCATCGGATCAAATGTCGGAGGCAAAGACTGAATTTGACAAATATAGTTTTTGACGTCTATCAAAAGCAGACTATCAAACATATGAGGTGACCTATGAAGCAAATTGTCAAAACGATAGCTGACAAAACCATTGAATATATTCTGAGTTTACCGAATGGATCAAACCTGACTATGTATCAGGCAGCGAAAGCAGTATGCCCGGACGAAACCGAACGGTTGGATGAGTTGGATTTATATGAACTCCAATGCACTGTAAAAGATGCCGTCCGTAAAACAGATGTTGTATTGGATTTCAGTGAACATGAAAATAAGCTGGAAGGATTGTTTTATAATCTGGATTTCTATGTTTATCAAAAGCGTGTACAGAAGGCGCAGATTATTTCTGACCTGCTTTGCTATGGCCCGCGCCCGAAACAGGGTGATCCGGTGGAACAGCGCCTTACGATATCGTCAAACGGACGTATTTGGTTTACAGAGAGGATATACGGCTCTTTTGTTGACAACCATTATCCCATAGGTAGAAAATTACAGATGAGTATCGGAAAGGAACGCGCTGCCGCAATACTATCAATGCTTGCCGATTATGCAGACTCAAATCCTTTGCTTCCGTATTGCACAGACATCGGCAGCTGGTACCTAACGCTTACGGGGACGGATGGAACTAAAACAAAAATGTCATGTTCTATGAATGGTATTTCCATGGGCGATGAGGATTTAACAGGATTTATTCGTGCGAGGATACCAATTGAAGGCTTGGCCGTTTTTGGCGGCGGAAAAACATCAGATGGTTTCATGTGTAAATAGTAGAGGCATCGATCCGCCTGACCTGATTTTAAATTGGCGGATATTAAATGAACAGTGAGAGGGGAGTAGTAATGGACTGGGAAAGAGAAATATGGGAAGCGCGAAACGCAGCCGAGGAAGCGTTGCAGTATTTATATGCTTCACAAAAAGAACTTAACAGCGCAGGAAATTGGGGGATTGTCGATATGCTTGGCGGCGGCATGATGACGACTTTTATGAAACATAATAAAATGGGAAAGGCTGAGCAGAATTTACAGCAGGCGAAATATGCCCTGCAGAGATTGCAGAAAGAGTTGCGTGATATCAATACTATCGCGGATGTACATATTGAAGTTGGCGATTTCCTGAGGTTCGCAGATTTTTTCTTTGATGGTTTTGTGACAGACTGGTTGGTACAGTCCAGAATTAATGACGCGAAACGACAGATAAATGATGCGATTTCCAAAGTACGGGGGATTATCAGTCAGCTTTCGGTATACTGATGTATGTTTATTATGAATATAGAATTCCGGGAGGATATGATATGCATATCAAAGTTTTAGTGGGCGATATTACAAAATTGAAAGTGGTTGCAATCGTAAACGCAGCGAAGAATTCCCTGCTCGGTGGAGGCGGAGTGGACGGAGCAATCCACCGGGCGGCCGGACCAGCCCTTTTGGCAGAGTGCCGGACGTTAAACGGCTGTGAAACCGGCGATACAAAGATTACGATGGGATATCAGCTCCCGGCAAAATATGTGATTCATACCGTAGGTCCGGTCTGGAACGGCGGGAATCAAAATGAACCGGAGCTTTTGGCGAGTTGTTACCGCAGCTGCCTTCGCATTGCAAAAGAAAAGCGGCTGGATTCCATCGCCTTTCCGGCTATATCTACCGGAGTTTATGGATATCCGAAAGACCAGGCAGCGGAGGTTGCCGTGCGGACGATCATCGAAGAAACGAAAGATGCCGGTGAAGATTTTGAAGCGATATTGGTTGCTTTTGATGCCGAGACTGAACAGCTATATAATCAGGTGATTCAGAGAGTCGCCATAGGATAGACAGATATGTGCGGTGTATTTTTGGTAGATCGGGACTCCGTATTGGAAGTCCGGAAATTTGTAAAGGAATTCGATCAGAGAATCCCAACGATGGATTTTTCCGGGGATATCCATCCGACTGATCCGGCACCGGTGATTATTGGCGGCAGGAAAGGGCTCAAGCTGTCCTGCCAGCGGTGGGGTTATCCGGGATATCAGAAGACTGGTGTCATCTTCAATGCGCGGGCAGAATCCGTGCAGGAGAAAAAGCTGTTTCAGAGCGGAATTCGATATCACCGTGCGGTGATTCCGGCAAAGCATTTTTATGAATGGAATGCGCTGAAAGAGAAAAATTTATTCAGCCGCGTAGATGGAAAGGTCTTATATCTGGCCGGATTTTTTGACCTGATGGAGAATGAAGAACGGTTTGTGATATTGACGACAGGCGCGAATGAATCCACGTCCATGGTACATGACCGGATGCCGCTGGTGTTGGAGGAACCGCAGATCGAGGATTGGATTTTGGATGACAATAGTACGGAGAAGCTACTGGGTCAGGTGCCGGGAGATTTGAAACGGCAGGCTGATTTTGAACAGATGACACTGTTTGCGGATTAAATAGTTTTTGCAAGGATGAGATAGAAATTAGAAACGCTGGTATGTGAGGTGCAAAGCGGTGGGAACATTATATTTTACGAGACACGTACAGACTGTATGGAATATCGAGAACAAAATCTGCGGGGCGACAGATATTGCATTGACGGAACTTGGCCATATGCAGGCAATCGAACTCGGCAAAAGGTTAGCAGAAGAGAAGCTTTCGATTGATGAGATTTTGTATTCGCCGTTGGTGCGGGCTTCCGAGACTGCCAGACATATTTCTGAGGAAACCGGAATTCCTATGCGGATGGAACCGCGTTTAAAGGAACAGAATTTCGGACGCTATGAGTCTACGCCCCGGGATGGGCTGGAGTTTAAGGCCGCAAAGACACATTTCCTGGATCATTATGATGGTGGTGAGACGATGATGCACCTGTGTCAGAGAGTGTATAATCTGATTGATGATATACGCGCAGGTGACAAGATCTATTTACTGGTAGCACACAATGGTATCTCCCGTGTGGTACACTCTTATTTTAACGATATGACGAATGAGGAATTTTCCGCGTTTGGCATAGGAAATTGCGAAATTAAAACCTATACATGGTAAATGAAAATATTATGAGAATTTTAATGCTGGGAAACAGTTATATTTTTACAAATGATATGCCGCAGATGTTGGCGGAGATAACCGGAGCGGAAGTGGCACATCACACACGCGGCGGTGCCCGTCTGGCAGAACAGCTAAATCCGGAAACAAAGCTAGGTGCAAAGACGCAGAAGGCATTGGTGGAAGAACACTGGGATTATGTGGTGCTGCAGGAGATGAGCAATGCACCGGTGACAACCAGAGAAAAATTTCTCCAATCTGCCGTGGCGCTCTGTAAACAGATTCATGCTGCAGGGGCAAAGCCGGTTTTGTATTTGACCTGGGCATATCAGAAAAATGGTGTCCAGATGAAAAAGTCTGGTTTGGATTATGAAGAAATGTATCAAGGTCTGCAGGATGCCTATCGTGAGGCAGCAGCTGCCGGTGATGCGCTGCTTGCAGACGTAGGAGCAGCGTTTTATAAGCAGAGTGTGAATCGAAATTTATATGCGGATGATGGAAGTCATCCAAATGAAGATGGCTCTAAACTGGCGGCAGAGATAATCGCTGCAGTGATTCTGGATGATTATAAAAGCGGGTGTGTTTTATGAAACCAAAGTCGAAGGTAAGCCTGGAATTGTATCAGAAACTGTTGGACAGAGGATACCAGGAAAGATTCTGTGATCTGGTCACGCAGAACCTGAACACGGACTTCACGGCGCAGAGAATGATATTTTATCTTTCCCATTACAGTGAAATTCCGGAAAGAGAGATTGTGGATGAGATGCTGGCAATCCTAAGTGACCGGAATCAGTTTATGCAGAAAAAACAACTGGAACACAGCAATGCGGTTTATAATGAGCGAAAGCGAGAAGAATACATGCAGGCATGTATTCGGCGAGCGGCGAAATGCAATCATGAATCATAGATTCATGATTTAATGAATACTTAAACACACTAAAACTTAAGTTATTACGTAGATAGATTACGCCGCTAAATTCGTTAGT
>JAJBUL010000038.1 GCA_020860365.1 Clostridiales bacterium
CTTCGCCTTGTGACGCTGGACGGGGAACTGGTAAGCCCGGCCGGTGCTATGACGGGCGGCGCATTTAAAAATCCCGGCAATTTGCTCGGAAGACGCAGGGAGATTGAGGAACTGGAGAAGCGGGTGAAGGGAAGCCGAGACCGGCTGGATCGCCTGCAGGCACAAATTGACCGGACGCGCAGCGAGCGGAACCGTCTGCGGGAAGAGCTTGTCCGCCTGAATGAAGAGACACAGAGGGAATATCTGGCGCAGAACACGGCGAAAATTCATCTGGATGAGCTGAGTGAAAAGCAGAGCAGTACGTCAGAAACCTGGCAGAAGCTGCAAAAGGAATACGCCCAGATTGAGCTGCAGCTGCGGGAAATCAACGCGAATCTTGAAAGTGAACGCGAGGAGCTGAAGACGTCCGAGGAGGAAGAACAGCGGATTACGGAGCGTGTCAGCGGGCAGCAGGCACAGCTTGCAGAAAAACGCGCCAGGGAACAGGAAGCGCTGGGGTCATTGCAAAATACGCAGCTTCTTCTCTCAAAGCTGGAGCAGCAGGAGCAGTTTGTCCGGCAGAATCTGGAACGGATTCTGAATGAAAAGAGCAGGCTGCTGGCGGAAAAGAAGCAGTATGAGGGAGAATTGCAGAATGCGGCAGGCAATGTGAAGGATAAGGAAGCGCAGATTGCCGCGATCCGGGAGAGCCTTCTGGCCGCGGAGGAGTCGGAAAAGGCGCTGCAGGAGGAACTCACAGAGCTTTCCGCGAAGCGGGAGGAGCTAAGCCGCACGCAAAAGCAGTTCTTTACTGCGCGGGAGGACCTCTCCGGGCAGATCAGTCTGCTGGATAAGGATGCGTTCCGCCTGAAGACACAGATCGAGAAGATCACGGAACAGAAGGACAGCCGTATTAACTACATGTGGGAAGAGTATGCCCTCACCTGGAGCTCGGCGGCTGAACTGCGGGATGAGACCTTTGCAACCGCGCCTCCGCTCCGGAAAAAGATTTCTGAACTGAAAAGCGATATCAAAGCACTCGGTTCAGTCAATGTAAATGCAATTGAGGATTACAAAGAGATTTCGGAGCGTCATACATTTCTCAGTGGCCAGTATGACGACCTGCAAAAGGCGGAGGCTGCGCTGCTGAAGATTATTGAGGAACTCGACACGGGGATGCGGACGCAGTTTAAAGAGCAGTTTGCGCGGATTCAGACGGAGTTTGATAAAGCTTTTCGCCAGCTTTTCGGAGGCGGGCGCGGCTCCCTCGAGCTGGTGGAGGAGGAGGACATTCTTACCGCAGGGATTCGTATCATCGCGCAGCCGCCCGGGAAAAAGCTTCAGAATATGATGCAGCTCTCCGGCGGGGAAAAATCACTGACGGCGATTGCGCTGCTGTTCGCGATCCAGAATCTGAAACCGTCGCCATTCTGTCTGCTGGATGAGATAGAGGCCGCGCTTGATGAGAGCAACGTCGAGCGTTACGCAAATTATCTGCATCGGTTGACAAAAAATACACAATTTATTATCATAACACATAGAAGAGGTACGATGAACGCGGCGGACAGACTGTATGGTATTACCATGCAGGAGAAGGGAGTTTCCACCCTGGTTTCGGTCAACCTGATCGAAGATGAGCTTGATTCATGAAGGACATGAAGGAGAGCCCCGTCATGGTAAATCGCTTCGCGATGACGGGGCCTGCGTCCACGATTTGCAGGGCAAATCATGGACATGAAGGACATGATAGTGAGGGAATCATATGGAAGAGAAGAAAAAGAAAGGATTTTTCAAGCGGCTTGTTGAGGGCCTGTCGAAGACAAGGAACAACATTGTCTCTGGCATTGATGCGATTTTCAAAGGCTTTTCCAGTATTGACGATGACTTTTATGACGAGATTGAGGAAATCCTTGTGATGGGAGATCTGGGGATTAACGCAACGACGTCGATCATTGAAGACCTCAAGGAAAAAGTCAGAGAGCGGAATATCAAAGAACCTTCCGAGTGTAAGCAGCTTCTGATTGACAGCATCAAAGAAGAGATGGATGTCGGGGAGACTGCCTATGAATTTGAAAACCGTAAGTCCGTCATTCTGGTGATTGGCGTCAACGGAGTTGGCAAGACGACGAGTATCGGCAAGCTGGCCGGTATGCTTAAAGACCAGGGCAAGAAGGTCGTGCTCGCAGCGGCGGATACCTTCCGGGCGGCGGCGGGCGAGCAGCTGATCGAGTGGGGGAACCGCGCCGGCGTCGACGTCATCAGCGGACAGGAGGGCTCCGATCCGGGTGCGGTCGTTTATGACGCGATCGCGGCGGCGAAGGCCAGAGATGCGGATGTGCTGATCTGTGATACGGCAGGGAGACTTCACAATAAGAAAAATCTGATGAGCGAGCTGAGCAAGATTAACCGTATCCTGGAGCGGGAATATCCGGAGGCATACAAGGAGACCCTGGTGGTCCTTGACGGTACGACCGGGCAGAATGCGCTGGCGCAGGCGCGTGAATTTAAGGCTGTGGCAGATATCACGGGAATTATTCTCACCAAGCTGGACGGTACGGCGAAGGGCGGTATCGCAGTGGCGATTCACTCAGAGCTGGGCATTCCGGTGAAATACATTGGCGTCGGCGAAAAAATTGACGACTTGCAGAAATTCAACGCAGACGATTTTGTCAATGCGCTGTTTGACTATAATGGATCCGGTGCAGCCTGAGAAAATACATTATGTGAGGAATGCTGAAATATTTACCGCAAAAAAAGAGAAAGCGCTGCGATAGGAGCGACGACAGATAAGCGATCGTACAGCATGTGCGATCTGGTTCAGGAAATAATAAGAAAGTTCAGGTGGGAAATCATGGAAATGTTGACTCTGGAAAGCTTTGATCAGGCCTGCGAATGCGTAAAACGCGTCACACAGGAGACGAAATTGATTTACAGTGATTATTTCAGTGCGCAAACCGGCAACCGCGTCTATCTGAAACCGGAAAATATGCAGAAGACAGGCGCTTATAAGATTCGCGGGTCTTACTACAAAATCAGCACACTTACGCAGGAGGAACGTGAGAAAGGGCTGATCACCGCTTCTGCGGGGAACCATGCGCAGGGCGTCGCATTCGCGGCGCAGGCCTATGGCTGCAAGGCCGTAATCGTCATGCCGGCGACCACCCCGCTGATGAAGATCAACCGTACGAAAAGCTATGGAGCGGAGGTTGTCCTGCACGGGGAAGTGTACGATGAGGCCTGCGAGTACGCATACCAGCTGGCGCAGGAGCATGGCTATACCTTTATCCACCCGTTTGACGATCTGGCCGTCGCGACCGGACAGGGGACGATCGCGATGGAAATCATTCAGGATCTGCCTCTGGTGGATTATATTCTGGTGCCGATTGGCGGCGGCGGGCTGGCGACTGGCGTATCTACACTGGCGAAGCTGCTGAATCCGAAGATCAAAGTGATCGGTGTGGAGCCGGAAGGAGCGGCCTGCATGAAAGCCTCACTGGCCGCGGGAGAAGTGACGACACTTCCGGGTGTGAATACCATTGCGGACGGCACGGCGGTCAAAACGCCAGGGTCTGCTATTTTTCCATATATACAGAAAAATCTGGACGACATCCTCACGGTGAGCGACGATGAGCTGATTGTGGCTTTTCTGGATATGGTGGAAAATCATAAGATGATCGTGGAGAATTCCGGTCTTCTGACTGTGGCGGCACTGAAGCATCTGAATGTTCAGAACAAGCGGGTGGTATCCATCTTAAGCGGCGGCAACATGGATATCATTACCATGTCTTCCGTGGTACAGCACGGCCTGATTCAGAGAGACCGGATCTTTACCATTTCAGTGCTGCTTCCGGATCGCCCGGGCGAGCTGGTGCGCGTGGCGTCTGTCATAGCCCAGCAGCAGGGCAATGTGATTCGTCTCGACCACAATCAGTTTGTCAGCACCAACCGCAATGCGGCGGTGGAACTGCGGATCACGCTGGAGGCTTTTGGCACGGACCACAAAAAGAGGATTATCGATGCGTTGAAAACGCAGGGTTACGATCCGAAGGAGCGGGCGGCTACATTATGACAGGATGCAAGGGATATATCCTGCCTTTGTCGCCTGATGCATGATACAGGAAAGAGATTTTACTATGGACAGTGAACCAAGATTTGCCATTTTGATTGACGCAGATAATATTTCAGACCGATATGTAAAGATTATACTGGATGAGGCCGCGAACAGTGGGGTCGCGACGTATAAACGCATTTACGGTGACTGGACGAGCCCCCGGCTGGCGTCGTGGAAAAACGTACTTCTGGAGAATTCCATTATTCCCATGCAGCAGTACAGCTATACGTTTGGGAAAAATGCCACGGATTCTTCCATTATCATTGCCGCGATGGACATTCTGTATTAGGGAACTGTAGACGGGTTAGGGATTGTATAGTCGGACTGCGAGTTTACGTGACTGGCGTCCCGG
>JAJBUL010000157.1 GCA_020860365.1 Clostridiales bacterium
AAAGATGAGGAACCAAACACCTTAGATATCATCCCCACCCCGTGAATAGTAACCTCTGGCCGCATATAAAAAAGTTTTTACCAATCCGTCTATTTACACAGGGTACATGAATATGCTATTCTATGTCATAGGGGGGACAACCGTAAATATCCTGTTTACCTGTATGGCCGCATATGTGTTGTCGAGAAAGCAGTTTATGCTGCGGCGCATACTGACCATGCTTTTTATTTTTACCATGTACTTCAGCGGAGGCTTAATTCCGAATTATCTGCTGATTAAGGATCTGGGGCTGATCAACAGCCGACTGGCTTTGATTCTCCCGGGAATGGTAAGCACTTTTAATCTGATGATTTTGCTGACGGGATTTGAAGAAATCCCGCAATCTCTGGAAGAATCTGCCAGAATAGATGGCGCGGGGGACTGGACGATTCTGTTCCGGATTGTCATACCGCTTGCCAAACCCACTATTATGGTAATTTTACTGTACTATGCGGTAGGACATTGGAACGCCTGGTTTAACGCCATGATTTACCTGCGGGATTCTGACAAGATGCCGCTCCAGATTTTTCTCAGAGATATTCTGACAAGAAGCCAGTTAGGTGCAATGACAGGACAGACCGACATTGAAGATGTGGGACAGACCATAAAATATGCCACCATCGTTGTTTCCACAGTGCCGATCCTCTGTATCTATCCTTTTATACAGAAGCATTTTGTCAAAGGTGTGATGATTGGAGCAGTAAAAGAATAAAAACGAATCAGGAAAGGAAAAAACATGATACGTACATTTTCAACACACAAAATCAGAAAAACACAGGAGCTCTCCGATGGATTATGGAATTTTCATACGCTTCCATCTGTCGGTGAGAGTATCTGCAAAAAAATAATCGTACCAGGCTGCTGGGAAAATGAACCGGGTCTGTCCGGTTATCGGGGACAGGCGTGTTATGAACGAAACTTTCAAGGCAGTGGAAATGTTCGCCTGGAGTTCAAAGGCGTCAGTCACACTGCAAAAGTCCTGCTCGATGAAGCAGTAATCGCTGAGCATTATAATGCCTACACGCCATTTTCCGCAGTGGTAAAAACACTTCCGGAAGGAGAACACCACCTCAAGGTGTATGTTGACAATTCCTTTCATGAGCAATCTGCGCTTCATGTTCCCAATGATTATCAGACCTATGGGGGGATCACGCGCCCGGTTGTGCTGGAATATCTGCCCGACTCCTATTTAGCGGGGCTTCATATCACTCCCATTTTCCGGGATAATTCCTGGTATCTCATATTGGAAGCAACGCTGGTGAATCTGGCAGATGCTGCATTTGACGGAAGCATTGCCTTTGCTCTGGCAGATAAAGAATTGCTTCGAATATCTGTCCATCTGGAAAGCCAGGAAACGCTCCGCCTGAGAACAGAAGAAATACCCTGCCCGGATGTAATTGCCTGGTCACCCGCAGAACCAAAACTATATGAAATCATAGCAAAATTACTGGATAAACAGGGTACCACGATCGATGACCTGATCGACCGAACCGGTTTTCGCGAAATTCAGATTGCTGGAAAAGAAATCTTTCTGAACCGTGAAAAAATTCAGATCAGAGGAATCTGCCGCCATGAAGATCATCCTCATTTTGGCTGCGCGATCCCCTATACGGCAATGTATGAGGATTTAGCTCTGATTCAGGACCTGGGCGCAAATTCCGTACGTACTTCTCATTATCCAAATGATGAACGCTTTCTGGATCTATGCGATGAACTGGGACTTCTGGTGTGGGAAGAAAACCATGCGAGAGGGCTGTCAGAAGAAGCTATGCGCAACCCATTTTTCGAGGAACAATGTGAAGCCTGCATTCAGGAAATGATCGAAGCACATTATAATCATCCTTCCATTTATATCTGGGGAATTTTAAACGAATGCGCCAGTCATACGGAATATGGCCGGGAATGTTATAAGAAACAATTTGAACTAATCCGAAAGATGGATCAAACCCGCCCCTGTTCTTTTGCAAGCTGCCAGTTTCAGACCGATATCTGCTTTGACCTGCCAGATGTTGTCTCCTATAATATTTATCCGCTCTGGTATCACGACACGCCTGCGGCGGAATATCTGGCCGGGCTTTATAATTGGGTGCAAACAGAAACCGGAGGAACCGGAAAACCATTTCTTATCTCAGAAACAGGCGCCGGGGCAATCTACGGATACCGAACGCCCTCCCACGTCAAATGGTCCGAAGAATATCAGGCCTATGCTCTGGAGCAGCAGCTGACTGCTATTTTAAGCCAGGAAGGCTGCAGTGGCGTCTACATCTGGCAGTTCTGTGACGGACGCGTATGCGACAGTTGGTTCTCTGTCCGTCCGCGGACAATGAATAATAAGGGTGTCTTTGACGAATACAGGAGACCCAAGCTTTCCGCAGAAGTTGTGAAACGGATTTTTACTTCAAAACACGAAGATACATTCTGAGTGCCAACAGTTCATTTCTTTTTCTATTCCTGCACACAACAAAAGGGGCTGCAAAAACAGCCCCTGATTTTTAAATTTACGCTATCGCTTTGATTCCAGCAGAAAGCGAATCGCATTTTTATGAATGATCCCATCCCTCGAAAAATCCATTTTGTCGAAAGAAATGACATACTTAGGATAATTATCAGGGATCTCACGAAACGCCTGAAACTCCTGGTCAATCACTTTTTGATCATAAAGATAATAGGCTACCTGATAATACTCCTTCTGCTGCCCCTGCACAGCAACAAAATCAATCTCACCCTTTCTGGTCTTTCCCACATAGACATCGTATCCGCGCACCAAAAGCTCATTGTAAATCACATTTTCCAGCATAGCACCCATTTCCAGCTTAAAACCGGAATTACGAATTCTCCCAAGTCCCATATCTGTCAGATAAAACTTATCCATTTTCGTCAGAATCCGCTTGCCGCGGATATCATAACGGCTGGCACGCTCCATGATCATGGATGAAGTAATGTATTCCAGGTAATTATAAATCGTCTCTTTTGATACCTTTCGATTTTCACTCAGAAAATAATCTGTCACAGCCTGGACAGAGAACGTCTGTGATGGATTACATACAAGATATTCAACCAGCCGGTTAAATAAATCAATGTCCTTAATCCCACTGCGCTGCACAATATCACGCAGAACAATCGTATCAAACAGGTCTCGCAAAAATGTCTTGGTCTGTTCTTCGTTCTCCATCTGAAAACGCTGCGGCATCCCGCCCCAGTTCATATAATCCAGTAAGACCTCATCCGTGACAGCTTCCCGATCCAGGGCTCTGATTTCACAAACCTCGGAGAAAGAAAAAGGATACATACGAAAGCTCACGGTTCTGCCGGAGAGGTAAGTCGCCAGCTCTCCGGACAGCAATTTCCCATTCGACCCGGTTATAAAAATACTCGTATCAAATTTCATTCGAATCGAATTCACTACGCGCTCAAATTCCGGTACTGTCTGTATTTCGTCAAAAAACAGGTAATATTTTTTCTCTGTAACAATCTTCCCTTTTACATATTCATGCAGATCTTTGCCCGAACGGATAAAAGAATAATCATAATCCTCAAAATTCAAATACAGAATCTGTTCCTCCGAAATCCCCTGCTCCCGCAGCTCTCCCATAATCTGCGCCAGCAGAACTGACTTTCCGCATCTGCGAATCCCCGTAATCACCTTTATAAGATCCAGATGATAAAAGTCCCGGATCTTCGAGAGGTAATATTCCCTCTTGATCATTTTGATATCCCCTTACCTTCCTGTCACGGATCTATCACTTTATACGCAGAGTTTTTTCTATATACAGAAGCGGTTTCACGTACCCGCAATCACTTTTTCGTCTATTATCTTACTACTTCCTGCTCATTTTGTAAAGATAGTCTTTTTATGTTAGACTATCTTTTACTTTTTTCTTTTTCGTCTAATTTATTTATTTCAATCTGCACGTACATTCTGTACAAATCCCGCGCTGTCTCCGCTATCAGCCGCTCATACTTCGGAACATCCGTCTCATTGCCGAGGAAGCACAGAATAAATGCGTCGCTTCCCTTTTTCCGCTTTTCGTAAGAGTCCCGCGATTCAATCACCGTTACATCATGGGTCGTGCCATCGTCCTCACCGGTCTTGTGCGCAATCACCGGCGAATCCGGGAGTGTATGCAGATAAAAAGGAATTTTCCCATTCAGCCTCTGGTGCGTAAGGATCTGATACATCTCGGCGGAGGCCTCCGGCGAAATCAGCTCACCTCTGTAAATCGCCTCCAGAAACCATGCCGTGTCCGCCGCCGTCACATAATTTTCAATCCCCTGCGCCGCACGCCCGGAATCAAACATTTTCCTGCCAAAAACCGTCTTCTCCAGCCCCAGTGTCTCCCGGAGAAAATGAGCCAGCCGCTCCTCTCCCACCAGATCAAACAAAACATTGGCCGCTGTATTATCGCTGACAATAATCATCAGTTCAACCAGATCCCGGATGCGAACCGCCGGTTCCTCCTGTAAATACGTCAGCACTCCGCAGGATGGCACACAATCTTCACGCCGAACCACAATCCGATCCTCCGGGGCAAAATCCCCATCCTTAAAGCCCTGAAAAACAGCGGCCATCAGAAACATTTTTATCACGCTTGCCGCGATATGCGGCTCTTCGGGACGATAGGTAAACGTCTCACCATCGGACAGATTCTTGTAAACAACGCTGACATTGCCCGGCATCGCGTCCAGGCGGCGGCGCAGACTCTCCAAATATGCCTTCACGTGCCTGTTTCCGGTATTTTCCGTATTCTTCTCAAAGGAACCGTTTTCCTCTGCCCCACACTGTTCTCTGAGAGGAATTTTTTCCGCAAACACACTCCCGCAAGCCGTAATTCCATGCGCCAGATCATCCCGATAGTCCTCATCCGCAGGGTTCAGGCTGTTGATCGTGACATATGGCGTCGCCTTGTACGCAGTCGAATGGATATAGCGATCCTCTCCCAGATACATTGCCACATGCCCCGGGAAAAAGATCAGATCGCCCGGCTTCAGCTGTTCACGTGAAATTTCCTTCACCGGATATCCTTCCACGATCTTCGCGTCACGGTAAATCAGGACTCCATTTTCCAGATAGCTCATGAAAACAAGCCCGGAACAATCCAGTCCCAGCGCTGATTTCCCGCCCCAGCGATACTGTACCCCCAGGTATGCGCCGGCACTCTCTACCAGATTCGCGCGAAAAGACTCTTCCTCCGGAATATTCGAGAGAAAACGCCCCCGAAAGAAATTTGTCACGGATTCGTTTCCCGTTTCTTCAGGAGCCGCTTTAGCAAACAAATCCTTTGAAACGGTTCCTTCCGAACCCGCCGCTTCCAGTTCATCCGTTCCATGCATGGACGCATCGCCTTCCAACCACAGCAAAAACGCATCGTCATCCTTGCGTTCCCGCAGATACTTCTCATGTACATACCCCAAGCGTCCTGCTGCCGTGCGAACCAGACACCAGCCGTCCGCATTCCCGCTGTTCGCCGAGCGTTCCGACTTTGCAATCTCGTTTTCCTCATTCTTAAAACCTTCTGACTGTACAGCCACAGGTTCCACCGTCCTCCCACTTCCTGCGACCTGCTCTTCCTCCTCACCGGAAATCCGCTCCACAATCGCGTTTTTCAGAAGCCGCTCCAGCGGCAGTCCCTGTACCTTCGGCCGGTCAAGCAGATCTGCAACCGGAACGCCAATCCGGAAAAAGCGCGTCCGATCCTGTCTGCGAAGCAACTCCTCCTGGCTGATCGGCGCCAGCTGTGTCACCGCGACATAGCCGGAATATCCATAGTGTGTCTCGGCCTTGATCCATCCGTTTTCCTCCGTCTCCGGAAACACCCGAACCGCCCAGCCGGAAAAAATCTCATCCTCAATCCCGCTCTCATTTTCGCCCGGCAGGCAGGGATTGGCTCCGTCCGCCTGTTCCGCGGCTTCCATCCCCGGTTTGCCACGCAGGAAACAATTCTCATCCGTTACAATTCTTAAATTACTTTCCATAAAATCTGTCCTCTCAGCAAAATAACTATCTTCGCCTGGTAGCGTTTCGACTGCGCCGTTTTTCTTACCGTTGTCTCGCCTGCCCCTATCTCTGCTCCTCAATATCGATGTTTCTTCACATACACGCTATTTTAATACCAAAAATACAAGATTTCGTTCGTTCTTCCTTACTATGCCCGCGCCACACACGCAAATTCCACCGGCACCCGCGTAATCCCGATCCCGCTCTCTTCATTCAAAATTATCTTCGGTCCGCGGTAAACCGGCCCGCCTTCGTACGGATCCTCGGCGCACAACGACGGACCGTCCAGATCTGCCATCGTGATACAACTTCTCGCCGCCGCCAGATGCACGCCCGCGCTCACAGAAACCTTACTTTCCAGCATACAGCCGACCATGCACTTTACCTGATATTGATCCGCAGCGCCTGGTGGATACCGCCGGTTTTCATCAGCTTAATATTGATCAGATCCGCCGCGTGTTCCTCAATAATCCGCTGGGCATCCTCGTAGGAAAATACACTTTCATCAGCCAGAATCGGCGTATCCACAGCCTTCGTCACGCTCTGCAGCCCATGGAAATCATGGTAGGAAACCGGCTGCTCCACCAGTTCAATACCCAGATTCGCATCCTCCATCGCCCGGATGGTCGCGATCGCTTCCTCCTTCGTCCAGCCCTGGTTCGCATCGATCCGCAGAATGACATCCGGCCCAACTGCCTGCCGGATCGCGCGTACGCGCTCCACATCCTTCTCGCCGCCTTTACCGACCTTTACCTTCAAAATGCCAAAGCCATCCGCCACTGCCCGCAGACTGTCGCTCACCATTTTTTCCGTCTCATCCACGCTGATCGTGATGTCCGTCTCCAGCTCCGCACCAGTGCAGAAAGCGTTTTGAGTACAGGCTTCATTCGAACTCTCCTCTGCCAGTACCCGGTACAGCGGCTTTCCAAGCATCTTTGCGTACAGATCATACAAAGCAATATCCATTGCCGCCTTCGCGGAAGTATTTTTAGCAATGGCTTTCTCCATTCTCCGCATCATTTCATCCAGATCCTGTAGCTCCATCCCCACGACCGCCGGCGCCAGATAGCCACGGATTGCCGCCTCGATAGACTCCTTCGTATCACCGGTAATCACCGCGGTAGGCGGCGCCTCCCCAAAGCCAACACTGCCGTCATCCGCCGTTATTTTCACAATCAAATCATTGATACTATCCACCGTCCGAAGCGCCGTCCGGAACGGCGTCACCAGTGGTATACGAATTGTTCCGATCGCAATCTCCTGAATTTTCATAATCTCCCTGCCTTTCTTTTTGCCCATTCTTTCTTATTTACTGCATAAACTCCTGAATCACGCCCGCGAATTCTTCCCCATATTGCTCGTACTTGCGGGTGCCCACGCCATTAATAGAAAGCATTTCTTTTTCTGTCTGCGACAGATAGGTACTCATCTCCCGTAGAGTTTTATCTGAAAATCATTGATTTTTACATCTTTCGCCGCGTAATAGAGAATACATTC
This sequence comes from Clostridiales bacterium, assembly GCA_020860365.1. Classification (GTDB taxonomy): domain Bacteria; phylum Bacillota; class Clostridia; order Lachnospirales; family Lachnospiraceae; genus Choladousia. Next base: position 7,532 of record JAJBUL010000157.1, read on the forward strand.
CGCCGGTTCACCGTCCCGCCCGGAGAGGAGCGCATCTACCAGCTCCTCCTGGCCTTCACGGAAGGTGGTGTAGCCGAAGGTCTCTTTTAAAACACTGTATTTATCCATTCTTCTCTTCCATGCAAATTAAAACTGTAACACTGACTTTATCATGAATGGTATTATCTTAACGCATTTATGCAGAAGACGCAAGACTTTAAAAAAACTGGCGGGAATCATATCCGCCAGCTTTTTTGATTATTCTGATTAGATAATTACACAATTTCTCCTCTTCCTACAACTGAGGATACAATTCATCAAAGATTGCCCTCTTTAAAGCTTCCCCTTCCCGGCACTCCGCCACCACAGTAATAACTGCCTGTTTCCGAGGCAGGACAATCGACAATTGAGAATACTTTCCATCTGCGCGATAGGAATGTTCTTCACCAAGCCAGAACAGATATCCATAATCAAATCCAGTATGGCTTACACTGCTCTTAAAGACCCAGTCAGCCGGAAAAAGCTGCCTCCCGTTCCATTTTCCTTCATTTAAATACAGCAGTCCGAACGAGTGCAGTTCCGAAAGCGTTAACAACAATCCACCGGCCCCAAATGTACAACCCAGGGGATCGCACTCCCAGGTCGGACGCAGTATGTCAAGCGGTTCAAACAGCCTGGGCATCAGATAAGAGACCAGATCACACCCCGCTCTCCTCTGCACAAGAATCCCAGCCAGGTAAGGACCCACATTACTATAAAGGAAATGTGATCCGGGTTCATGGACAAAAGGAAGCCCTAATGTCATCTTTACCCAATCCTTTTCTCGATACCGCGGGCGCTGTTCTCCCATCAAATAAGCCCGTCCCTGGCCCAGGCACATTGTGAGAAGATCCTCCACAGTCGCTTTTGCCAGATTTTCACTTATTTTATCCGGCATATCCTCTGCAAATGCGTCAACAAGCCTCTCGTTAAGGGAAAGAAGCCCCTCCTTAACCGCCATTCCCACCGCACAGGAAGTAAAGCTTTTGCTCGCCGAATATACATTCCTTCTGCATTCGTCATCCCACAACTGATAGGCAAGTTCTTCCCCATTCTGAGTAATTTTTAAACCGAGAACGCCAAGCGGAACCGCCTTCCTGGAAAATGCCTGGATATCAAGCTTCATTTCATGTTCCTCCCCTGTTTTTCCGCCTTTTCCCTGCAAAACTTTAATAATAAATGCTGATCAGTGCCGCTCCCATCGGCGGCAGCGTCAGGTCAAAGCTTACACATCCCGCATCCTGTTCCAGCGCAAGCGGCTCCGTATAAGTATAGGACGCGCTCTCAAGCGCCGCAATCTGGCTTTGATTCAGATATTCCGGTTCTCCCATTTCCTTCCATACCCTCAGTGCATTGCCATGTGTCTCATCCAGGCGCTCGATCTCCGCCTTTCCCTCACCAGGCAGTCCTTCCAGGGTAATCGTTACCGTTTCCTCCCGAATATCGTGCAGAAGCGAGTGATGATTCACCGCAAGGAACTGAATGCTGGTCGACTCCTTCTTTTTTACCGCATAGACATCCACCGTGCCTTCCGAAAAGGAGTGTTCATAAACCTCATCCCCCAGGCGGGCCAGCAGTTCAAAAGCACGATAGGCCGCTTTCGGAATTCCCTGCAGAGTAAGAAGGCCAAAGCCTCCATGAAAGGCTTTCGACGGCATTCCTCCCTCCTCGAAGATATCCGTAAAAGTCCAATACGAATATCCCTCTGTGAGTCCAGCCCCATCCATGATCGTTTTTAAAATAAAAGAAGCGCCAAATGGCCCGTCTGATGGCAGGCCTGCCAGACTGTTCCATTCCGTATAATATACCGGCAGACCCTGTGCTTCCCGGACCGCTTTTTTTGTCATTTGCGTAAGTACTCCGCGATCTACATGCACCCAGAGATTTCGGAACCACTCTTCCTGCCGCTGTTCAAATTCCTCCTGCGTCTCTCCAGCCTTCGGAGAAAAGAAATTCAGGCTGTCCTCCACGCCATATCCCAAAATCACATCTGTCGGGTAATGGTGAGTGGAAATAAAATCAACCGGCACATCGTTCTTCCGGCAAAACTCTGTAAATTCCGGAATCCAGGCATTATTGGATGTGGCCGGTCCTCCAACCCTCAGCCTGTGATCCACACGTTTCAGTGTCCTGGCCGTATGCTCATACAGGTTGAAATATTCTTCCATCGTATCACTCCAGAAACCATGCGGAGAATCCGGTCCGCCCAGATTCGGCTCATTCCACACTTCAAAAAACCACTGGCGAACCTCATCTCTCCCGTAGCGCGCAATCAGGTGCTCTGCAAAAGTCTCAATCAGCCAGTCCCATACCTCATAGCTGGAAGGCCGGGACGTATTTCCCTTATAATGAAACACCGTAGTATCCTTCGTCCGCAGGCATTCCGGCATAAATCCAAGCTCTATAAAAGGTTTCATATGTATGGAAAGCAGAAAATCATAGATCGAATCAATATTTGTAAAAGAGATGGTATAGGTATCACTTTTATCGCCTGCTTTATGTGTCTTTGTCAAAACACTCATATCATCATCAAACAACCCGTGAAAGCGAACATATCGAAAGCCCAGGTCTCTCTGACAGCGAGCCAGCTGCTTTCTGTAGTCCTCCCGCAGGGCGGTAGTCGCATGACAGCTTCCCACACACAGGTTCCAATATGGCTTTAACGGTTTCGTATTGTCCTGTAAATGAAGCAAAAAATCTCCCATTATTATCTCCCTTTCGCTCACTGCACTCTGGCGCTCGACCCCCGTCGGATCAGATCCGATTCCAGTACGACATGCTGCGTCTTTCCGCCCTGCAGTACCTCTGTCAGCGCATCCACTGCGTATTGTCCAATCAGCTGCGCCGGCTGCGCAATGGTATCCAGCGCCGGATGATAGTACTCCGCCGCCTCGATCCCGTCAAACCCGATAATCGAAATGTCCTCCGGAATCCTGTGCCCGGTCGCAAGTGCAGCCTTTGCGGCGCCAATTGCCATAATATCTGCCATCGTTACCACGGCAGTCATATCTGGATTTTTCAACATCAGGCTCTTCATCATATTGAATCCAAACTCATATCCGGAACCAAAGATATCCAGCGTAGAAGAAACCAGTCCCGCGTCAAACGGAAGGTCATGCTCCTTCAGCGCGCAGCAGTACCCCTGGTAGCGGAGCCTGTTCGGCGTCACGATTTCGCCATAGTCACTGTAAATGCAGCCGATCCGCCGATGTCCCAGTCCGATCAGATATTCGGTCGCTTTTTTCATTTCCTTTTTATCATCGATGATAACGCTGGAATACAGGCTTTCATCCACAACATCCGCCGCCTTATATGTCACCAGAACGCAGGGCACATCCAGGCTTTCAAAGTCTTCATTGGTGTACCCAAAATGACCGCCAAGCATGATAATCCCACAGGCGTCCCCGTTTTTCGCCTGCTGCCTGGCAACCGCCATTTCATCCTCCAGCGTGCTGATATTTTTAATCTCCATGGAGTACCCCCGCAGCTGAATCAGATTCTCCATCACATGGATCACCTTTTGAAAAAAAGGATTCCCCACAGATTTCGCCATAATCATAATAGCATCCGATTTCCGGCGCTTTAAATTCTTTGCGTTATTATTTGGCAGATATCCCAGCTCATGTACCGCTGTCATCACCTTGTTTTTTTTCTCCTGGCTCACGGGACCGCTGCTATTCAAGACTCTGGATACCGTAGAAATACCTACCCCCGAAAGCCTGGCCACGTCTTTTATCGTTGCGTTCATTGTAACCCTCTCTGCTCTGTCAATTTTTTGCAATTCTATCATATTCTCAAACTCTCTTCAACATTTCACAGTATATTTTGCGCCACAAATCAGGCTTTTCCTTACATCCTTCCTGATACGCACGCCCCTGCTTATACAGCGGGTACAAAGCAGGGGCGCAATCAGGAATCAGCCGATTTTCTGAGACATTCACAGGGTCACACAGATACTGTCTGTTCTTCTGACAGAAAAGGAAAACTATGTTCCGTTATTCTTACAAAGAAGGTCAAGTACTCCATTATTCCCCTAAAAATGCCTTGTACTGCTCGGTTACTCCGGCAATCAGGTCGTCAATTCCAGCCGTCTGCAGCTGGGAGCGATAGGTTTCAACCGCTTCGAGCGGACCCTGGGTCGTCTTCCCAAGCAGAATCTGCAGGCCCAGCTGAGAATCTACGTTTGCGATTGCGGACAGCTCCGCGGATAATTCGGAACTGTCAAAGGCAAAGCCGACATACGGATTATCAATCGCTACCTCATTCCACTCCTCGTTCAATGTATAACGGCGCGGATCCTCCGATTCGCTCGGGACATTCAGCGCATCCGTGCGCAGAGCCCAGCCCGAGAAACCAAAACCGTCTACCTCTGAATCATAACTGTCTGGAGTCGTAATCATCCCGTCTACGATCTCATACTGTCTGCCCTCGATTCCATACTGGAACAGCCGGTAACAGGTTTCATCGGTCATCAACTTCTCGATCAGCATCAGACATCTCTCCGGATGTTTCGAGTTCACATTGATACCGGTAGCGTTCTCAACGCCCATCTTAGCCACAATCTTGCCGTTTTCTTCCGGGAAGCAATAGAATTCCGTCTCTACACCCGGCAATTTCGTCTTCTGCGTACCGTAATTTCCAGTCCAGTCCGGCTGATGGGAAACATAAGCCGCTGACAGGCCATTATAGAAATTATCCTTATCGTCCTGAGACGCGGACAGGATATCCACGGACCAGTAGCCTTTTTCTGCCCACTCATGCATCCGTACGGCAAATTCCTCAAACTCATCTGTAAATGCCGGATGGAAAATATTCGACGGCTCGCTGACTGTCGCCGCCAGGTACAGATCCGTAGACAGGCCAGGAGCGTCAATCCAGTCATCGGTCAACGCGACAAACATGCGATACATATCGCTCCCCAGGCCTGAGCTTCCATTCAGCGGCACCCAGCCGGCTTCCACAGCGGCATCCATATAGGTCTCCATATCTTCCAGGGAGCTGATCGTTTCCGTGCCAAACTCCTCCATCAGATCCGTCCTTGTCACAAATCCGTAAGCGGTAAACTCACTGTAAGTAGAGGGCACACCATAGATTCTGTCATTCACATACATGCTGTTCCATGCGTTCTCCGTCAGTGCTTCCTTCAGCGTCGGTGCGCAGGTATCCAGCAGGTCTGTGATATCCGTAAGCGCATCCTGTGCGGCCAGGGTTGCATAAGGAATCGACGCGCCGGACGATACATATGCCATATCGAAGTCTTCACCTGCAGACCACAAAAGCGGATACTTCGTTGAGACATCGCCCCAGTCGATATATTTAATCTCCAGCGTCGCGTTAATATCCGCAAGCAGAATCTCGTTCAATACATCCAGAACCTCCTGGTTCGCAACGCCCTCACCGCCATACAGGTACATGGTCAGGTTCACGGTCTCAGAGGTATCGACTTCTGCTGCATGCACAGATTTATCAACCCCCCCTAACAGGCCAAATGCCATCAGTGACGCGGTGCTCGCAGCACTCCCCTTCAGAAAATCTCTTCTCGTAATCATTCTTGATTTACTCATTTTGTTTTTGTTCCTCCTTCCACTCATACATGTTTTTTCGTTTCTGTTTCATTTATCCCTACAGGCTGGCCCAAAGGCAGCCGATAGTTCTTCTTTTTGCAGCGCTCTGCTCAACCCTTTACCGCACCGACAGTCAGGCCACTCACAAAATATTTCTGAACAAATGGATAGACAAGGATGATCGGTCCGGTCGCGGCTACCGCTGTCGCCATCTTAATGGACTCTGACGGCAGATCCGACGTATTGACGCTCACGCCTGATTTTACAAGCAATTGGACATTGGCCTGATTTACAATCCGTTGCAGAAAATACTGGAGCGGATATTTTGAGCTGGATTCAATGTACAGCATCGCGTTATACCACTCATTCCAGTAAGCCAGCACCAGGAACAATCCGATCGTAGCGAGAGCCGGCTTCGCGAGAGGAAGAAAAATCTGCCAGTAGATCCGGAAATCTCCCGCTCCGTCAATCGCGGCACATTCATACAGCGAATCCGGAATCTGTTTCATGAAGTTTCTCATCAGAAAAATGGACCAGGGGCTCATCAGGCCCGGCAAAATCATCGCCCAGATACTATCCTTCAGGCCAAGCCCTTTCACCATCAGAATATAGGAGGGGATCAGTCCGCCTGAAAATAAAGTCGTAAAGTAGATAAAGAACGCAATCTGGTTTCGATACTTAAAATCATTGCGGCAAAGCACATAGCCCGCCATCGACATCAGCAGCAATCCCAGTGTGCCACCGATTAATACGTTTGTGATTGTTACCCGGTACGCATTTATCAGATTTGTGGAATTGTTAAACAGAAACTGGTACGCGCTCAGGCTCCACTCCTTCGGTATCAGCTTATATCCCTCCGCGATAATCTCTGTCTCATTCATAAATGAAGAGGTGATCATCAGGACAAAAGGAAAGAGACAGATCAGGGCGAACAAACCCACTACCACATAGAAAGAACCCTTTACAGCCAGATCCTTTTTCCCCACCGGTTTCCGATTGCTTATTTTTTTGCCGCGCTGCCATTTTATCCTCCTCCATTCTATGTACATGTATTGTAACTGTTTGCTCTTACTCGCTTCCGTGCTCTAAAACAGGGCATTTTCCGGATCAATACGCTTCACAATTGCGTTTACTCCCAAAACAAATACCAGGCCAAATACCGACTGATACAGTCCGACCGCAGCCCCTTGGGAGAAATTATATTGACCGACCAGGCTTCGGAAAACAAATGTATCTATAATATCCGTCTGCGCATACAGCACAGAGTTGTTTCCAATCAGGTTATAGAACAGATCAAAGGATCCTTTTAAAATACCGCCCAGGCTGAACAGGATCAAAAGGACGATTGTCGGCCGCAAAAGAGGGAGCGTGATGTAGCGGATCTTTTGCAGCAGGGAAGCTCCATCCAGCGCCGCCGCCTCATAGACGTCTCCATTGATTCCGGTAATGGCAGCCAGATAGACAATCATGCCATAGCCCGTTCCCGACCAGATTTTGAAAGCCACAATAATGTACTTCCAGATGCCCTGATCGGAGTAGAAATCATGCTTGGCAAACCCAAGACTCGTCAGGATGGAATTGACAAAACCATAGTTGTAATTAAACAGGTTGTAAGCAAAATATCCAACAATAACCATAGAAATAAAATACGGCAGCAGAATAACAGACTGTGTAACCTTCTTAAACCATTTGCAGCCAATCTCAGAAATCATAACAGCAATCACGACCTGAACCAGATTTCCAATCAGAATAAAGGCAAGGTTATACAGAAGCGTATTTTTCGTAATCCTCCAGAGATCGCCGGTCTTTGCCAGAAACTCAAAATTTTTGAGACCGACAAAGGTGCTTCCGAAAATACCTTTTCCAATATTATAATTCACAAAAGCGATGTACGCGCCAGGCATTGGTATATAGCTGAAGACGATTAAATATACAATCGTCGGCGCAATCATCAGGAAAAGTATCTTTTTGTGCTTTAATTCATGCAAAAAGTTTTTCCCACCGGTTTTCAGTTTGTTCATCTTACTTGCCCTCCTGTTCTTTTCAAACCTTTCCCTGCTGTCAATCCCGGCAGGCACATTTCATAACCTGTTTTGGTGTTTTTTGCTGTGGAAACGTTTTCTTTTATTTTCATTCCGGTTTGTTGTAGCCATTGTATGCTCCATTCCCCGTTTTGTCAACCCCTTTTTCACCAAAATTCTCATTTTTATTTTAACTTTTTCGTTACTTTTATTCTTTTTGATTAATTTTCTTATTGACTCTCTCGCATTTTTAAGCTATACTCAGTCCAGAAATCCATTGTTTTCATTTTATTTCCATTTATTTTGTAGAAACGTTTCCATTTAGTTGGAACGTTCACTTTCCTGATGTTTCGTAACCGTTCCGATCACAACCTCCTACTCAGAAGGGAGTTAAGTGCAGAGTACGGTTCCAGATAGTTACGAAATAATTATACATTTTCAGACAGAAAGGATTACCGATGAAAAAGAACAGATCTTATCTCGCACTGACACAGGGAAACAGCTGTTATCGCTTCCTGCCCTCCGGAGACGTCTTTACATTTTCCAATGGTGATTTTCTAATCAACCAGCTTCCAGGCTCCGCGATGGATGGCTCACTCAACAACATTTATCTGCGTATCTATCGAGAGGATGGCCTTCACGTATATCCCCTGCTTGGAATCCACTCCGGAAGTCAGGTCTATGCATCCACGGATTGTCTCCGTCAGGAAACAATCGCCGAGGGGATTCTTTGCTCCGTCTCCTTTTGCCCTGTTGGAGAAGTCTGGTTCTGGGACGTCACGTTAACAGGAAAAGGGGAAATCGTAGATCTGGTCTATGGACAGGATCTTGGCGTCAGCGCTTCCGGAAGCGTCCTGTCTAATTCCCTGTATACCTCCCAGTATCTCGGAAATACCGTTTTTGAGGGGGAGAACGGCTACCTCGTCTGCTCCCGGCAGAATATGGAGGCAAATGGGACTAACCCTTACGTGCAGCAGGGTACGCTCGGCTGCCGGACCGTACATTACAGCACGGATGGATTGCAGTTTTTTGGTCTTTCAGCCAAAGAAACCGGGCGCCCCATTATGCTTTCCGGTGACCTTCCGGATGTAAATCTTCAATATGAATTCGCATATACTGCTCTTCAGACAGAAAAGCTTATATTGAATGAGAAGAAAAACTTCTCTTTTTATGGGATTTTCAAACAAAATCATCCGAAAGCCATCACCGAAATCGAATACCGTGAGGAAATCCTGCAGGCGCGGGAGATTGCCATCCGGATTCATTCCTCCCGGGCGGACTGCCAAAACGCCCTTCCTTCGGTCTGCCTGCACACGGATCTGGGTCACCCCTTTTCCTCCCCCTCCCTGTCACGTGAAGAAATCGATACGCTCTTTCCTCAGCAGAAGCTCGTGGAAGAAGAAGATGGCAGACTGTATTCCTTCTTTACGCCGGATCACGCCCATGTTGTCACAAAGGAAAAAGAGCTTCTCTGCGAGCGCCCGCATGGGACAATCATCATCACGCCTCCCGCTGAAGAGCTGCCAGGGCGCCATCAGATTTCGTCTACGCAGTACATGTACGGCGTTTTTAACAGCCATGTTGTAACCGGCAATACAGGCCTGAATAAATTTCTCTCTACGCCCAGAAGCTTCCTTAACCTGGAGCGAACCACCGGACAACGGCTTTATGTCCGTTTCGACGGGGTTTACCATCTGCTCGTCCTGCCGGCACTGTTTGAAATGGGCATGAATTATTCCAGATGGTTTTATAAAATCGCATCTGATTTACTGATTGTTACTGCCTACACTTCGGCAGCACATGCAGAGGTTACCCTGGAAGTGTCCAGCCGGAACGGCTGCTCCTATGACTTTATTCTGAGCAGCCACATTGATCTGTGTGCGTCAGACGAGATACAGACAATCCGGACGAAAAACGGTCTGCGTTTTCTGTCAGATTCCGCGGTGTACCCGGATCTGCACTACGATATCAGCTGTCCGGGGCTTTCCTGTACAGCAAGCGACGACCGAATCTTTTTCGCGGACGGAAAATGCAGGGACGGATCGCTCCTGACGCTTTCTTTTACCGGTGAAAGCCATATTCGCCTGCTTATCCGGGGAGAGCTTGGAATTGATACCGAAAACAATACGGCAGCTGCCGCCAAATGCAGCGATTCATCCCCGTTCGTCCTGCCCTGTGCGATTGCCGGGGAACGTCCAGGCAAAGGAGCAGATTCTGCTCCCATTCCTTCCGAACGTACAAACCCGGACGATTCCGGTTTTGAGATTGAAAAAGCCAGGGGGCTTGCCTATTACGGTGACTTCATCCGGCATTTTCACCTGCAAAGCGAGTCCCACCCGGAACAGGCTTCTATTTTGAACGAAACCGCATGGTGGTATGCGCACAATGCGCTCATTCACTATTCCATGCCTCACGGCCTGGAGCAATCCGGGGGCGCCGCGTGGGGAACCAGAGATATCTGTCAGGGACCGATGGAATTATTCTGGACGACGCAGCATTACTCGCTTGCAAGGGAAACGCTCCTCACAGTCTTTTCACACCAGAGACTGCAGGACGGTGAATGGCCGCAATGGTTTATGTTTGACCGTTATCCGATCGACGCGGGGGAGTGTCACGGAGATATTGTTTTCTGGCCGTTGAAATGTATCGCTGATTACCTGGAATGCAGCGGAGATTCCACCATCCTGGATGAGGCAATTCCTTACAGTGATTCCAATGGTCAAAAATATCCTCTGCTTTCCCACATCATTCTGGCTCTGGATACCATTGGGGAGACCCGGCTGATCGAAGACACCGGACTGATCAATTACGCAGGCGGAGACTGGGACGATACCCTTCAGCCGGCGTCAGAGGAACTGAAAGAACGTCTTGTGAGTTCCTGGACCATGGCTCTCGCTTACCAGACTTTCTCCGGACTGGCACGTGCATTAAAAAATGCCGACGAAGAAATCGCACAGAGATGCGCATCTCTGTCTGCCCTGGTTCGGAATGCCTTTGAAACATATTTAATCTGTGATGGAGTGATTACCGGTTTTCTGGAGCACAACGGGGGGAATCACTGCCTGCTTCACCCGGCGGACACGCATACTGGTATTCATTACCGCCTTCTGCCGATGACGAGAAGCATTATTGCGGAGCTGGTATCCCCCGAACAGGCGCAGAGAAACGAACAGCTCATCCTTGAACATTTGAAATGTCCGGACGGGGTGCGTCTCATGGACCATCCGGCAGGCTATGACGGCGGCGTCAGCCATTTGTTCCGGCGTGCGGAGCAGGCGGCCAATGTAGGGCGTGAAATCAGCCTGCAGTATGTTCACGCCCACATCCGCTATATCGAAGCCGCCGCAAAGCTTGGGGAAGCACAGGAAGCCTGGGACGGCCTGTTCGAAATCAACCCGATCCTGATCCGGAAGACCGTACCAAACGCAGCGCTCCGGCAGAGTAACATGTATTTCAGCTCCTCCGATGGCGCTTTCACAGACCGATACGAATATGATCGGAACTTTGACCTTCTGCGCACCGGTGAAATTGCCGTAAAAGGGGGGCTGGAGGCTTTACTCCAGCGGTCCCGGGATCTACCTGAGACAGCTGATCGGATCCATACTGGGAATCCGTTTTACAGCAACCGGACTCATCGTAGACCCGGTACTCCCGGAAGATCTGGATCACGCAGAATTTCAGTACAACTGTTTTGGCAGAGACATGTGTTTTCGATACCACCTGAGCACACAGGATGAGCCCCACCTTCTGGATCATGGAAAGCGCCTGCCGACAGAACTGCTCAGCAACCCATACCGCCAGGGTGCAATGTTTCTTTCCAGAGAAATCCTGGCATCCTGCGGCGAAACGATCGACGTCTATACCAGAGGTATTTCATCGAGCGCCTGCAACCTTTTTTCATTGCGTGTGCGTCCTGCCGCTGAGTAATATGATACAAGGGACAAAAGGTCAGGAATTATTCGCCGACCGTAGCGAAGCACGGAGAAATCCGTAGTATCATATCCTTTTGTCGCTCGAATCATTATATTAAAGAAAGGATTCTGCCATGAAAATACAATACCTTGGAACTGCGGCAGCGGAAGGGTGGCCCGCCCCCTTCTGCCGCTGCGAGAAATGCAATGCCGCCAGAGTTCAGAAAGGAAAAAATATACGTTCCCGCTCACAGATGCTGGTGAATAACGATCTGTTGATCGATTTTGGACCAGATACCTTTTATCATTCCCTGCTGTATGGTATCCAGATGGACGAGCTCCGAACGGTTCTCCTGACACACTCTCACACGGACCACTTTCACCCGGCGGATTTATACCTCCGGGCCATTCCATACGCGTACGGACAGTCTGCCGAAGCACTTCATGTGTTTGGAAACGAAAAGTGTGAAACCATGTATTGCGCCGCGGCGCTTCACCACGAAGCGCCGGATCATTTTGAATCATTTGTCCGTTTTCACCCTGCAAAAGCCTTTCAGTCTTTTTGCAGCGGCGATTATGAGATCCTGCCCCTGAAAGCCATTCATGATCCACGGGAAAACTGCCTTCTCTATGCAGTCAAAGGTTCTGATCAGAAAACCATCTTCTATGGCAACGACACCGGCTCTGTCTGTGAAGAAACATGGACGGCCATCAAAAACTGGTATTTTGATCTGGTAAGCCTGGACTGCACCATGGGCAACCAACCCTCCTGCGCCACACACCTGGGGCTTGAAGACGCCGCCCTCATCCGCGAAAAGATGCTGGAAAACGGCAATGCAGATTCCAACACGGTGTTTGTCATCACCCATTTTTCTCACGGCTGCACACCCCTGCATGAGGAAATGTCTGCGTTAGGGAGAGAAAAAGGCTTTCTCACCGCTTATGACGGGATGGAGCTTAACCTTTAAGCTACCGACACAATTCCTGCTGAGTATCCAATTACAGATCATCCCTGTTTATTTTGATTGACGTCACATATATAATGTATTATAATATCATTACAAAGAAAGTGAGGTGCTGATGATGGAAACAATGGATCTTGTACAGGCGAGAACTCCTAAAAGTGTGAAAACCACGGCAAATGATATTCTTGATACACTGGGGCTTAATATGTCAACTTATATCAATATGGCGCTTAAACAATTAATCATACAGGGGGGCATTCCTTTTAGCGTGAAAGTAAGCAGGGATATATATACTCCAGTTGAAGCAATTCGCGAGATAGATGCCACATTTAAAATGGAAGGAATGACGCTGACACCAGCTGATTTGGATACGCTGAAGGAAATCAGATCGGGACATTTAACGACTGACGAAGCGCGGCAGAAAATTTTAAATGAGGTATGATATGGCAGACAGTATATAATGCTATCCAAACTCTGATGTTTCGATAAATAAACTGGATATCAGGGATATGGGCAAATTGCAAAATTTTGAACGCAAACTGACCATGCTTCGACTGTCAGAGCTTCTTGACAGACCTGTTACCGGTAAATTTGACTTTGATCATCTGCAACGGATTCACAGATATATTTTTCAGGATGTTTATGCATGGGCAGGGCAGATTCGGACAGTTGATATTGCAAAAGAGAATATGTTTTGTAATGTGAAATTTATTGCATCACAGGCAGAAATAATTTTTGAAAATCTGAAAAAAGAGAATTATCTGGCTGGGCTTAAAGAAGAAGTATTTATAAAACGCCTTGCATATTATTTCGCTGAGATCAATGCTTTGCATCCATTTCGAGAAGGGAACGGCAGAAGCCAGCGTGAATTTATACGGTCATTAGCTTTGCATAATGACTATATCGTTAGATTCGCAAAAATCAGCAGCGAGGATATGATAGAGGCAAGCAAAAAAATCATTCTTGTGTGACTACGAGGAAATGGAACGAATATTTGCAATATGCCTTCAAAAGAGATAAATTACTGATATATACCTTACGGGCGCCACTGCTGCGCCAGAAAGGATTTTATGGGCGCTGTTTTGCTGTCTCCAATCTATCTTTTGCTTCACCTGTACCTCGCCATCCGGATCCTGTCCTGGTTCTCTGCCATCGGCGGACCAATGGACAGCACGTGGGTTTCGGTTTTATTTCTCATACCATTTGTCCTGGTCACAGTGAGTCCTCTTTTGGGCGCGTTCACACACGGACGCCTCAAACGCGCGACAAAACAGATCAGCAATTACTGGCTCGGCATCCTGCTGTACCTGGCTCTGTTTCTCCTGCTCTCCGACCTCATCCGGATTCTGTTCTGCCTTGCCTCGCACCAGCCGTTATCTGGGTTCGCATGGAGCAGTGAATCCGCAGGCACCTTTTCACACACTACAGCTGTGATCGGTGATGCGGTCGTATTCGCAGCGACCGCACTCCTTTCCATATATGGGATCCTGCACGCCCGCCAGGTGAAAAAAGTGACCTGTTCCGTAAAGATTCCTAAAAGCTGTGAGCTCTCTACCTCTAAAAGTGAACATACAGAAACCATATCTGCACAGAAGCCTGGAGCAGATACTGTTTGCACCAGTAAAACACGAAGCAACGCCAATTTAAAAATCGCCCTTGTCGCGGATCTTCACCTCGGCTACAGTGTCGGTCTGCCTCAAATCAGAAAAATCGCGGATATCATCCGCGAGATGGAGCCAGATCTCATTGTGTTCGCAGGCGATCTGTTTGACAATGAATTCGCCGCCATAGGTCAGCCGGAAGAATGCGCCCGCGTTCTGGCGTCGCTGAAAAGTACGTACGGCTCCTTTGCCTGCTGGGGAAATCATGATGTGGAAGAATTGATTTTTGCGGGATTTACCTTTCATTCCAAAAAAGAGAAGGTATTCGGAAGTCCACAGATGAACCAGTTTCTGAAAGCCTCCGGCATCCGAATCCTAGAAGATGAAACGCTGCTGATCGACAATGTGTTCTACCTCACCGGGCGGCTGGACGCTTCCTGTCAAAAGAAAAAATCGTCTGAAGACAAAATGCCCGACGATTCCATCCTAAAACATGATGCGCCTAATACCAATAAGTCAGTCTCTGGACGGAAAACACCCACCGAGCTTACTGCCGGTCTCGATCCGGAAAAACCTTATATCGTGATCGACCACCAGCCATCCGAGCTTCCCGAACTGGCTGCGGCAGGCGCAAATCTGGTACTCTCCGGCCACACACACGACGGGCAGCTGTTCCCGGCCAGTCTCACCACCCGCATTGGCTGGAAAAATTCGCATGGAAAGCTTTGCATCGGAAATATGACCAGCATCGTCACCTCTGGCGCAGGTGTCTGGGGACCGGCTATGCGAGTCGGGACAAACAATGAGGTAGTTGAAATATCCGTGCAAGCTATGCCATAAGGAGTTGGCGAAACCGACAGATCTACGCTACGCTTCGGTTTTGAACGACTATAATAAAACTACTGATACATCTCCTCCAGCGTGACAAGCTTCACTTCTCCATCCCCTGCCGCCTTTCGCAAGCCTTCTGTAAACCCGCTCCGGGAGAAAATATAATAATGATACCTCGTGCCTTTCCCAAATACGGAGGCATATTCCCGGAGCAATTCCAGTTCATCCATCCCAATCGCTTCATTTTTATATTTGCACGAACCGATCAGATATTCCTTCCCTTCTGTCGAAGTTCCCACAATATCAATCTGCACCTGCTTTTTCTTTCTCATGTCGGTTCCCCACCACTGTCCGATCTCATTCAGATCAATCGGAAGATCTTCCGCGTAATAAAGCAAATAGTCCCGGCACATCCGCTCAAATATAAGTCCCATGAAATCAGAAAGCTGCTCCTTTACCACTCTCTGATAAGTTCTTCGAATTCTGCCGGAATCAATCGCGCTGCTGTTTGCCGGAACAAATCGATACCAGAAACGGAAAAAGCTGTCCGCCAAAAGATAAATCGTCTTTTTCCCTGGTTTTTCAGTAATCGGCGTTTCCTTTTTTACAATCCCCAAATCAATTAATGTTTTCAGATAACTGGCGCAAACTCCGCTGTTTTCCCCGACCTTTGCCGCAATCTCATTTAAATGAGACGCTCCTTCCGCTATCGCGCGAATGATCGCATTGTAAATCGCCGGCTCCCGAAGCTCTTGCTTCAATAAATTCGCCGGTTCTTCATAAAGATAGCCAGATCGGTCAAATAAATTTGTCAGCAAAGCCTCATCCAGATCCGTTTTCACATTCAGTTTATTAATATAATGAGGAACACCTCCCGTGATGCCATAGATCAGGGCATTCTCTGCAAGAGGGCGTTCCGGATGAAAAACCGCCGTATCTTTATAGTCCAGTGGTTCTATTTTAAATTGCGCCGTACGTCTCCCATATAAAGGACTTTCCTGCCCAAGCACCTGATTTTCCATAAAACTCATGGAGGAACCGCAAAGAATCAGATAAAGCCTGGAATTCTGCCATTTGTGGTCAATCACATGCTGAAGCATCGCGGAAATCGCCGGCTTTGCCTTTGCAAGGTAAGGATATTCATCAATCACGAAAACCATCCGGTTTTCTTTGGACAACGCAGTGATCTCATCAAGAACAGCATCATAATCCCGATACACAGGTGGGAAAAGCGAATCCGGTCTTTCATAGTTCATGATAGCCTTTGACAGGCTTTCCAGATTTTCATGCGCCGTAGTATTCAAAGCTGAAAAAAAGATCGTCGGCTTATCCTTACAAAACTCATTAATCAGGGCTGTTTTTCCGACTCTCCGTCTGCCGTAAATAATTATACATTCAAAGTCGCCATTTTCATAACGGGTATTCATTTTTCTAAGCTCTTCTTCGCGGCAATAAAATTGTTCCACAGGCTTCACCTCGCCAAAATATATTTTAGAAAAAGTAAATTACGATTATGTTTATTATGATTTTGTTTTTTATTATAATTCGGCTAACAGACTCTGTCAAGGCTTTGCAATCGAGCAGGAGGCGACCAGGCGACTCATGCTCGCCCGCGCGAGCCGGGTGCGGCTTTAGCCGCAAAATTCATTGCCCGGCCCTGCGCATAAAAACGAATTCACCCCTCGTCGGGAACTATCCGGCGAGGGGTGAACCGCAACCTATTTATTCTCTGTTTCTCTATACAAACGCATTCCTTGCCGCATCGTACGTATAATCGACTGCGGCCAGCTTTTCCGTAATCGCTTCCCGCGTCACCCCAAGCCCCGCACAAAGGTCGTCTAAGGACGCGTAGTTGTCCCGGAGCTGGGTATTCACATAGCTTAATAAAATCATCGGATCGTTTGGCAGTTCCATCATTTTCCTCCCGGCTGGAGCTTTCGTCTCCCTGAAATTTTTGTGGGGGACAATCTTTGCTATCCCCCATATTTCCAATTCCTTCTATTTCTATACCTTCACACTATCCACTTGCAGATAAATTGACATCCAACAAGGACTTTTTCTGGCATCATATTCATACCGTCTCAACCACTTTCCTCACATCCGCCGTCAGCTTCCCGTTCTCGGTAGTAAACACGATTGTATCGTCCATACCCACCTTTCCGGAGAGAATCAGCCGCGCGGCCAGGGTTTCAACATTCTTTTGCAGGAACCGCTTCAGCGGGCGGGCGCCATAGACCGGGTCGTAGCCTCCCTCAATGATCCACGCCTTCGCGTCCGGTGCAAGCTCGATGCGGATATCCTGATCCGCCAGACGCCGATTCAGATCGTCCACCAGCAGGTCAATAATATCGCCGATGTTGTCTTTCGTCAGAGGCTTAAACATGATGATCTCGTCAAGACGGTTCAGAAATTCCGGCCGGAAGCTTGCGCGAAGCTGTTCCATGACACGGTCCTGGCAATCCTGACGGATGCTGCCGTCCGGCTCGATGCCCTCGAGCAGATACTGAGAGCCGATGTTGGAGGTCATGATCAGGATTGTATTTTTAAAGTCCACCGTACGTCCCTGCGAGTCGGTGATGCGTCCGTCATCCAGCACCTGCAAAAGCACGTTAAAGACATCCGGATGAGCCTTTTCCACCTCATCAAACAGCACGACCGAGTATGGCTTGCGGCGCACCGCCTCCGTCAGCTGACCGCCTTCCTCGTAGCCCACATATCCGGGAGGCGCTCCGATCAGGCGGGAGACAGAATGCTTCTCCATATATTCACTCATATCGATACGAACCATGTTCTGCTCATCGTCAAACAGGTTCTGCGCCAGCGCTTTCGCCAGCTCTGTCTTGCCGACGCCCGTGGGTCCCAGGAACAGGAACGAACCAATCGGCTTGGACGGATCCTTGATGCCGGCCTTCGACCGCAGGATTGCCTCAGTCACCTTCTCAACGCCATCGTCCTGACCAACGACCCGTTTGTGCAGCTCGTCGTCCAGCGCCAGAATCTTCTCGCGCTCGCCCTGCGTCAGCTTCGCCACCGGAATGCCGGTCCAGCGGGAGATAATCCGGGAAATCTCTTCCTCGGTCACACTCTCATGCACCAGCGACATATCGCGCTTCTGCACGGTCTCCTCCTCGATCGCCAGCTGCTGCTGCAGCTTCGGCAGCTCGCCATACTGCAGCTTGGCCGCCTTTTCCAGGTCATAATTGCGCTGCGCCAGCTCAATTTCCTTATTCATTGCCTCGATCTGCTCCCGCAGCACAGAGAGGTTTTCGACGGCCTTTTTCTCATTGTCCCACTGCGCCTTCTGGGCGTTGAAGTCATCGCGCAGCTCCGCCAGCTCCCGCTGCAGCACCTCCAGGCGTTCGTGGCTCGCCTTATCAGTCTCCTTTTTCAGCGCGGCCTCCTCAATCTCCATCTGCATAATCCGCCGCTGCTGCTCATCCAGCTCCGTCGGCAGAGAATCCAGTTCCGTCTTGATCAGCGCACAGGCCTCATCCACAAGGTCAATCGCCTTATCCGGCAAAAACCGGTCGGAGATATAGCGGTGTGAAAGCGTCGCTGCCGCCACCAGCGCGCTGTCCGTAATCTTCACGCCGTGGTACACCTCATAGCGGTCCTTCAGGCCACGCAGAATGGAAATCGTATCCTCTACCGATGGTTCATCGACCATCACCGGCTGGAACCGACGTTCCAGCGCCGCGTCTTTCTCAATATACTTCCGATACTCATCAAGCGTCGTCGCGCCAATGCAGTGTAGCTCGCCGCGCGCCAGCATCGGTTTCAGCATATTCCCGGCGTCCATCGCACCGTCCGTCTTGCCCGCGCCGACAATCAGGTGCAGCTCATCAATGAAAAGGATGATCTCCCCTTCACTCTTGCGCACCTCCTCAAGCACGGCCTTCAGACGCTCCTCAAATTCGCCACGATACTTCGCGCCCGCGACCAGTGCGCCCATATCCAGGGAAAAAATCTTCTTATCCTTCAGCCCTTCCGGCACGTCGCCGCGCACAATCCGCTGCGCCAGCCCCTCAACCGCCGCCGTTTTACCGACGCCCGGCTCGCCGATCAGCACCGGGTTATTCTTCGTCTTCCGTGACAGGATGCGGATCACATTGCGGATCTCCGCATCCCGGCCGATCACCGGATCCAGCTTCTGCTCCCTGGCCCGCGCGACCAGATCCTGCCCGTATTTATTCAGCGTATCATAGGTATCCTCCGGCGTATCCGAGGTCACACGCTGGTTGCCGCGCACCGTCGAGAGTGCCTGTAAAAACCGCTCCTTCGTAATGCCGAATTCCCGGAAAAAATTTTTCATCGAAGGGCTCTGATTATTCAGCATCGACAGAAACAGGTGCTCCACCGACACATACTCATCGCCCATCTGCTTTGCCACATCCTCCGCGCTCACCAGCGCCTTATTCAGATACTGGCCAATATACGGATTTCCACCCGACACCTTCACCCGCGCGTTCAATGCCTGCTCCAGCCGATCTTCAAAATACTCCCTCTGGATCTCCATCTTCTCGATCAGCTTACCAATCAGGCTGTCCTCCTGATGCAGGAGCGTATACAGCAGATGCTCCTCCTCAATCTCCTGATTGCCAAACTCATAGGCGACCTTCTCCAGATCATTGACCGCTTGCATCGACTTTTGCGTAAATTTACTGATATTCATAAGCTCCCTCCTCATCTATGCAGATGTCCCTGATCGCGTCTGCCGAAACAAAAATAACAGAGCTTTGATCAGGGCGCTATCTTTAATCGTCTGCGTTCCCGCGCGGCTGCCATAGTAAGTTCTTCCTGCACGTCCTCGTGGGAATACGGTTATTCCTTTGCTTCATTGGAACTATAACACCGATTGTTAGCCAAGTCAAGAGGTGAGTGCCAATTTTTTCTTTCACTTTTTCTGTGGAGTGCGCAGCACAGGTTTTACAAGTAACAACCTGCCAGCCACCTCCCTTTTTTGTCGCCCTGAAGTGTTGATTTACCTGCAAATTTATGTATAATGGTCATAGTAGGGGAGAAACGAAGCAGCCGCTTCGGAATAGATAAATTTTTGAAGGGGAGTTTATGCGGGACATTGAACGAGCTTATGCTACTCACTATGTGGATGGCCAAAGGATAGCGGAACTGAAAGCGGAGGCAGAACGAAAAAAAGCTGCACTGATGGAACTGGATACATGTGCTGGTACAGATTCAGGAGAATCTGCGTCTGATATGGGAGGAGCGTTTATCTATGGAAGATAATAATAGGAAGAAAAAGCTCCCGATTGGGATTGATGATTTTGCGGAAATCCGCACTGAAGGTTTCTATTATGTAGACAAGACGGCGATGATCAGGGATTTGTTGAATGCGTGGGGCAAAGTGAATCTTTTTACGCGTCCACGGCGTTTTGGAAAATCCCTGAATATGAGTATGCTGAAAACTTTCCTGGAGATTGGATGCGATAAGTCATTATTTGAAGGACTGGAAATTTCCAAAGATACACAGCTTTGTGAAAAATACATGGGACAGTTTCCCGTGATTTCCATTAGCTTAAAAACGATCCATGGAAGCAATTATGAATTTGCAAAAAGTGAACTCTGTACCGTTATTGCAAAAGAAGCGCTAAGATTTCAATTTTTATTGACAAGCGAAAAACTGACTGATCATGAAAAAAAGTTATATAACCAGCTGATCAAAGTTGACGACTCATTGAATGGCACTTTTGCTATGTCAGAATCGACTATTACAAGCAGCCTGAACACCCTGTCTATGCTTTTGGAAAAGTATTATGGGCGTAAAGTGATTATCCTGATTGATGAGAATGATGTGCCCCTGGCAAAAGCAAATGAGCGCAACTATTATGATGATATGATTGTCCTGATCCGGAATATGTTGGATGCTGCATTAAAGTCAAACCAGAACCTTTATTTTGCAGTCATGACCGGTTGTCTGAGAGTTTCAAAAGAAAGCATTTTTACTGGTTTGAACAATCCAAAAATATATTCTCTTTTAGATACGAGATGTGAGGAACGATTCGGATTTACAGACACAGAAGTACAGCAGATGCTGGAATATTATGGTCTTTCTACCTATTATGATATAACGAAAGAATGGTATGATGGATACAGGGTTGCCAATACCTATGTTTATAACCCATGGGACGTTATCAACTGGTGTGACCAGCTGCTCACTGGCACCGACAAGAAACCAAAGAGCTATTGGAAAAATTCCAGTGGAAATGAAGAAGTGAAAAAGTTCATCCGGCGGATGGGCAACGGCGTGACTAAAGCACAGATTGAACGGCTGATATCAGGTGAAACCGTACAGAAAAAAATCGAAGAACAGCTGACCTACAATATCATGTACGACAACGTTGAAAATATGTGGAGCCTGCTGTTTGCAACCGGTTACCTGACGCCGAGCGAGATGCCGGATGGCAATCTGGCCCGCCTGAAAATTCCGAATAACGAAGTTCGCGATATTTTCAGCGAGTTTATTCTGGAATTGTTTGAAGAGAAGGTTGCAGAAGATGGCACTCTGGTGACAGAGTTCTGCAACGCACTGAAAAATAGCGATTCTGCCGATGTCGAACGTGTCTTTACGAAGGGGATGGGAAAGACAATCAGCATCCGCGACACAGCGGTAAGAAAAGAGTTTAAGGAAAACTTCTATCATGGCCTGATCCTTGGAATCATGCTTTTTAAAAGCGATTGGGGCGTTACCTCAAACCGGGAATCAGGCGATGGATATTATGATATCCAGATTGAAATCGAGGAGGAAGAAATCGGCATTATCATCGAAGTGAAATATGCAGAAGGCGGAGATCTTGATGCGGCATGTGCAGAAGCCCTGGATCAGATCAATAAGAACAATTACACAGCCGAATTGAAAGAAGATGATATGCACAAAATCCTCAAATACGGTATTGCCTGTTACAAAAAGCAGTGCAAGGTCGTATTAGAGCGTGAATCAATTTAAACAGTCTCGGCTTAGTCTTTCACACGATTCTGTATATAAGAAAGGCAGGAACTATTTTTCGTTCCTGCCCTTTTGCATCTTATCTGCAATGTATTTTCTTTTTATGCGGCTTCTTTTCCATGAGGGAAGTTCCAAAAACTTTCCTGTTGCAATCAGATAGGGGAAACGCCCTTCTCCCCTATCTGCTGCGCCAGGCGTGTGCGGCGCAAGCCGCAAATTTCCACACCCGGCTCTGCACATATAAAATTGGGCAGGCGTCTCCGCCTGCCCAGGTCTATGCGTGGAAACACAGAAAGGAGGTCATACGGATCACACCGCAATAAATCCCACGCATAAATGTTATACATGATTATAAAACGTATCTTTCCAGAACAGCGGACATCAACGATGCATATTTCCCGGAATGCTTTCACAAAATCCGATCAAAGCGCTGTCCCCTGTGCCATCATCGCATCCGCTACCTTCTCGAAGCCCGCAATGTTTGCACCGGTTACATAATTGCCCTCTACGCCATAGCGGCTTGCCGCATCGGAGATCTTCTCGTAGATCTCGTTCATCATTCTCTGGAGCATCTCGTCTACCTCCTCGAAGCTCCAGCTGCGACGCATGCTATTCTGGCACATCTCAAGTGCAGAGGTGCCTACGCCGCCTGCGTTGGATGCCTTGCCCGGCAGGAAAAGGGTGCCGTCTGCAAGAAGAAAATCGGTCGCTTCACGGGTAGTAGGCATGTTTGCGCCCTCTGCTACCGCGATGCAGCCGTTTGCGCGCAGTGCTTTTGCGTCGTCGAGGTTCAGCTCGTTCTGGGTTGCGCACGGAAGTGCGATATCACATTTGATCGTCCAGATGCCCTTGCCTTCGGTGTAAACCGCGCCCGGCACTTCGTTCACATATTCTTTGATTCTGCCGCGACGGATCTCTTTGATATCCTTTACGACGTCAAGGTTGACGCCGTTTGCGTCATAGATATAACCGTTGGAATCGCTCAGCGCTACAACCTTCGCGCCGAGCTGCTGTGCCTTCTCGGTCGCATAGATCGCTACGTTACCCGAACCGGATACCACAACCGTCTTGCCAGCAATATCAATATCATGATCCTTCAGCATCGCGTTCAGGATGTATACCAGGCCATAACCGGTCGCCTGTGTACGCACCAGAGAACCGCCCCAGGTAAGACCCTTGCCTGTCAGCACGCCTTCATACTGGCCGGTCAGTCTCTTGTACTGGCCATACATATAACCAATCTCTCTTCCGCCTACGCCGATATCGCCAGCCGGAACATCCTCGTTCGCCCCAATGTATTTGGAAAGCTCTGTCATAAAGCTCTGGCAGAATGCCATCACTTCGCGGTCGGATTTGCCCTTCGGGTCAAAATTGGAACCACCCTTGCCGCCGCCGATCGGCAGTCCGGTCAGAGAGTTTTTGAAAATCTGCTCAAAGCCCAGAAACTTCAGGATGCCCTGGTTTACAGACGGATGGAAACGAAGTCCGCCCTTATACGGTCCGATCGCGCTGTTGAACTGTACGCGATAGCCTTTGTTGACCTGTACCTTGCCGTTGTCATCTACCCACGGAACCTTGAAGGAAATGATGTGCTCCGGTTCTACCAGGCGCTCCAACAGGCTGACCGAACGATACTTCTCCTCGTTCGCATCGATTACCAGCTTCAGTGAATCCAGGACTTCCTTTACAGCCTGGTGGAATTCCGGCTCACCCGGGTTCTGTGTGACTACACGCTCATAGATTTCTTCTGTGTAAGACATGATAAATTAGCCCCCTTGCTAAATTTTGTGTAATGATTCAGTACAGTATTAAAGTAAAAGGCCACAGACTGCCCTCTGGATCATTACAATTATATTTATGGAAACGGCATACCGTCCGTTTCCACTCGTTCCTGTGCGACCTTACCCAGCTACATGTCTTTTTTTCAGGTTCCAAATGATCAAACACAGACATTCCCTTCCATGTCCGATACGCCTCTCAACACAGAAAATACCCGTGGCAGACGCCACGGGTATCTCAGCTGTTTGCTCCGTCGCACACATGCGGATTTATTATACACGCTTGTGTTTTCTTTTGCAATTGGTTTTCCGTTCAAAATCACGGTTTTTCAGACTTTTTTCGGATTTTTTCTGCCCGAAGCGATCGGAAACCTTCCTGACATAGGACTTAATTGTTTCCAGATGCACCACTTCTGTCTCTTGACGGCTGAGAATCTCCGGAATCATCTGTACCTGTCGAATCATCCGTGCTCTCCGTCTGATAATCTGACAGCAGACCCAGCGTCAGTTCAACGGTTTCCTCAATATAAGTGCCATTCGACTGATAGCTTACCACAATCTCGACCGTCTCGCCTCCCGCATAATAAGCAAGCAGTTCTTTCAGCTCCGTCATGGAGTTTACCGTCGTGCTGTCAAATTTTGTGATAACATACCCTGCCTGCAGGCCTGCCGCTGCTGCCGGGCTGTCCTCTGCTACTTCCGTGATATAGATGCCTTCCGGAATCCCATATACACTGGACATCTCAGAAGATACTTCCTGTCCGGTAATACCAATATACGCGCTATCCTCTTCGCTGACCGTTTCCGTTCTGGTCTTCTTGTTCATCAGATCCTCAATAATATCGGTCACGTCTGAGATCGGAATCGCGTAACCCATGCCCTCTACGCCTGTATCGGCCGCCTTCGCGGAATTGATGCCAATCACACGTCCATTCATGTCAAGCAGCGGACCGCCGCTGTTGCCGGCGTTGATCGCCGCATCCGTCTGGATCATCTCCGCGGTATAAGAATCGAGCTCAATCGTGCGGTTCAGTGCACTGACAATCCCCGTCGTCACCGACTGGCCATACCCAAGCGCATTGCCGATCGCCACCACCTGCTCACCAAGCTGCAGGTCATCCGAACTGCCGATTTCCGCAATTGAGATTTCCGACATCGTGTCGCTCGAAATATCGTCAAGCTGTACCGCTACCACCGCGATATCAATCGACGCGTCCGTGCCCTTGATCACAGCCTCCGCAGCTGTCTCATCAATAAAGCCAACCGAAAGCTCCGTCGCATCCTCTACCACATGATAATTCGTCAGGATCAAAAGCTCCGTGTCGTTCTCTCCAATGATAATACCAGAGCCAACGCTGACACTCTCATACGTAGTCGTTTCTCCACTGTCATAACCATACCCGTAGAAATATCCATAATAACCGCCGTAATAGTTTTCAAGCTCCGTCACAGAGGTATTTGTGATCGTTACAACCGACGGCAGAGCCTTCGCCGCTACCTCCGCGACTGTCAGTGTTCCGGAAGAACTGCCACTGGATGAACTCTCTTCTGTCACACTGTCATCCGATACCGTCGTCAGCAGAGTCGTCGTACTCTCTTCCATATCCGACTCTGATGCAAAGGTTGTCGCGACCACCGTCTCCTTCGATGCAAAACCAGTCAGCCCCGCGACTGCGCCCACTGTCAAAACTCCTGCTAAAACAACTGAAATAACGTTCTTGTTCTTCATAAGTAACCCCTCGCTTTCCTAAACTGTAGTACCCTGTCCCGAACGAGAGGCATTGGATCAACCGCACCCTCGCGGAACAAATCACATATATCAAAGATCAATGCAGCCAGCCGCAGATGCCGGATCGGATTCTGTAGCATCGTGCATGGCTTTTTTTGATGCTGAGGGTAGTATAAATTTCCGGTTTGACCGATTTGTGTTAGAAATGTGGCTGATATGTGGCAAGTTTGTGTCTTTTTTGTGAACGCGCGAAGAGCAGGCAGGTCGCACAGGCAGAGAGTAACATTTGGATTGTTTCTCATCTCTTCCACAATCCTCTGCCTGGTCGGATTCAATCGCACTATCGATTTATCCCCTACTTTATCCCCTACCTTTCCTCCATCTTTTGTCGAGAAGACGGTAAATGGGATAGTTACCACAATCGGATTCTCCCGGAATTCAAAAGCTTCCTGTCCATATACCTTTGTAATCAAAGGAACTCCACGGCCGGAGCGCTCACTGATGTGCAGCTGCAGAAAAATATCAGAAAGTTTCTGATTCGGCGAATCGGTCGCTATAATCCCAGCCTCACGCATATTTCCTGTCTCCTTTCGCGCAAAACTTCTACCTTACACGTATGGCGCTTATTCGGATCCTTTCTGTCATACGCGATACCAACAGCAAGAATCCTGCCGGTACATTTCGGCCTGTCTCCCAGTTTGCCGTCAAATCCAAGCACATAATTTCGATCTCTGATCTGTTGAATCGCGCTTTCCACGGTATCGTCAACTTTCAATTCTACAATAAATCCATCATCCGTTTCCCTGTAAGGATAAAAGATAAAATCTACATAGCCTTTCCCGGCTCTGTCCTCCTGCCAGATATCATAAAATTCTCGCGCCTGAAGATATACAAACGTGATCACTTTTGAAAGCTCAGCTTCATCACTGTAGCGAATCAAAGGACTCTCTGTGTCATGTACCCGTTCCAGAATTTCAAGCATAGTCTTCGTATCTCCAGCCAATGTAGCCTTCAGCATTCTGCCCGACTCAACCGCAAGCCTGTGCATATATCCGAAATCTGATTTTTGCTTCACCATATCAGCAAATTTGTCCATCAGTTCTTTATTCGGAATGGATACACAGCCTTTCGAACAGGTAAGGAAACCATACACCACCATCGCGGAATAAATCTCGTCTCTGGTATTTAACTCCATAGAAGTTGATGCGTATTCCTGTACATTCGCAGGAACAGATCCTCCGGCGATCATTTCCGTAATCTCCTCCCTGATCTTGCCGGTATCCGCTTTCACATAATAATAAATCTCATCATATGGTCCTGAACTAGTCCAGTAACTGCCTGTCTGATTGTCACTCAGCGCCCCTACCACCGACCGCGGATTGTACAGCCGTATGCCGGAAAACGTCTGATACCCGTCATACCAGTATGACAGATCTTCTCTGGACAGCCTTGGATGTTCCTGTACTTTCCGGTATCTCTGATACAGGTCGTCCACTTCTGCATCGGTAAAGCCAAAATACGCACTGTACTTTTCTTTCGAAGCCATGGTATACTCAAAAAACATATTCAGTTCCGAACCACTGGAGTACTTCGCAATCGGCAAAATGCCCGTCATATAAGCCATCTCCACATACGATTTGTCTTTCAGCAGATTGCTCAAAAACTTTGTAAAAGTCTCCCGATCCGCATCTGTTGCAAAAGACTGATGGTAAATATAATCCCACTCGTCCAGGACAAAGATAAATTTTTCGCCGCCGCAGTATTCATAAACAGCCGTCAACGCATCCCAGATGGTGTCATCTTTCTCAATTCCAGCATCCGGATACGCCATTCTCAGATCCTTGAGCAGCCTCTTCTTTATCCTGGCAATATAGCTTGTATAGGTCACTGTTCCATCCGGCAATTCGTTAAACGAAATGCGGATGACATTATGCATGTTCCGATGCTTTTTATACCAGTCACAGGATGCCACCTGCAGGGTGTCAAATTCCGCGCTGCTGTCTATCCCTTTGCCGAAATAGGCAGCAATCATATTTGCAATCACTGTCTTTCCAAACCGCCTGGGTCTGGTAACGCACACATACTTCGGATCTTTTCCTTTTCCTCCTGCGTTCTTTGCCGGATTCTTTAATTCCAGAATCGGCACAAGTTCCTTCAGAATACCTGATTTATCCACAAAATAGGTGAGCGAATAGTCTTCCCGGAACAGGCTGTACGCGCCTGTTCCGTTCAAATAAAATCCCATAGTTTCGCACGCTCCTTTCCTTCCCAATCGAACAGAACATTCCTTTCGTGATAAATCCATTCTGCTAAATCAAATCTGCAGCCAGCCGTCGCATAGCATAACACATATCGTCATAACTTTTCTGTTAATACTTTATACTCCGCTGTTCTTTTTAATATTCATCCCTCAAATCCTCAGCAAGATATGCGTCGCTCATACAATGCATATCAGAAACGCCGTCTTTCACAAACTGATATAATTCTGAGTGATAAAAGAAGTCCAGCGATTTCGTACTTTCTTTAAAGTATAAAAAGTATAACACAATGTGCATATTCTTACCATATCAAAAAGCGCAATCTTTTGTAAACGATAAATAATCCGGCGTATATAAAGCTTCCGTCACCAAGTAGGAAGCCTCTGTCAAATCGGTAGTTTCCCTTTGTTCTCTGGTGTTTCCGTTTTTGTATCCATCGCCCCGGAACATCGTTCCTTTCAGCCATGACCAGAAGCTGGCCCAGATGGGTGTCTCCAGTTCAAGCCGTTTTGCCTTCCGGTCATCTGCGGACAGGTCTTTGAGCGTCCGCTCAACCTTGAACAGCTGGTTGCAGTAATGCATGCCGATTTCGGGCAGGAGTTTTCGTTTCCTGCATATAGCGCACCCGTTCCACTTTGGCCGGGGTGATCCGCAGATCCTCGCGCACAAACTGCCAGCCAGGGTTTCCATCGGAGTATCGCAATCAGGGTACAGCCTCTGACCGTCCGGCACAGGACAGCAACTCTTTCATGAGCCGCTGTCCTCACTTTGAATTACAGGAATTTCTTTATAATGACTTTGCCAGAGTTTTGATCGATGCCACCGCTCAGTTTCAGCCTGTAAGTGACACTGAATTCTTCTGTTTTTTAGCTATAAAGCTGCCCATTCACCACATAGAACAAGGCTCCATCATACGCAATTGTTCCATTGTAACCTGAATCAAGGATGCCATTCCTGACTACAAACCACGCGCCATCGTATAGAGCCACGCAGGATACCTTTTGTACCATGCCCGCTCCGATGAAATACCACTGATTATCCCCACCAATAGTGACGGAATTCAGCCACAGGCCGCTGTATTCGAGTACCATCCGTCCCGCCGCTACAAGGAACCGCTCTCCGTCATATGAAATCAGACCATTCACCGTGGTATCCAGGATACCTTCCGTGACGTAAAACCATGCACCGTCATGAATAGCAAGGCCGGTATACTGCAGCTGCACCTGCCCCAGGGACACATAATACCATACATCCTCATACAGGCAGAGTCCATTTGCGTCAAAGTCAATCAGACCGTTTTTGATAAAGAACAGGTCGCCGTCATATGGCACCACTCCCACATAATCTTTTGCAAACACATTGTTCTGGTA
>JAJBUL010000328.1 GCA_020860365.1 Clostridiales bacterium
GGACTGATCCGCGTCGAGCGGGAAGATGACGACCGGCGGAAGAAGAAGCTGTTTCTGACATCAAAGGGCGCCGAGCTGGGTGCCAGGATGGACGATTACATGAAGCAGCTGGATGAAATGGCTTTTGCGGGAATACCGGAGGAAGAGCAGGAGCAGTTTATGCGCACGCTTTCTTGTATTTATCAGAATTTAAAAGGAGTAGAAGAAAATGGGAAAGAGTAAAACGAAACAGGCAGGGAAAAACGCATCTGCAGGAGCGGGCAAAGGTGTAGCTGGCGGACAGCAAAATAAAATGGCAGTCATGCCGATGAATAAGCTGCTTTTGTCGATGTCGGTGCCTTTGATGCTATCTTTGCTGGTACAGTCTCTTTACAATATTGTAGACAGCATTTTTGTATCGAGATATTCGGAGCAGGCGCTGACCGCCACCTCACTGGTGTATGCGGTACAGTTTCTGATGATTGCGGTCGGCGTTGGTACGAATGTCGGATTGAACTCTCTGTTGTCCCGGTATGTCGGCGCGAAGAAAAATGAGGACGCCTGCCGGGCGGCGACAACAGGGCTGATTCTGAATATCATTTCAGCGCTGATTTTCTCCCTGGTTGGTATCTTTTTTGCGAAGCCGATTGCCGGTCTGATGACCAGTGATCCGGAATTGAAGGAGCTTTGCATTCAGTATATGCAGGTCTGCGTGATCTTCTGTTATGGTACCTTTATTCAGACCTATGGACAGCGGCTTTTGCAGGCGGTCGGCGATACCATTCTAAGCATGGTATCCCTGATCTCCGGTGCGGTCATTAACATCATCCTCGATCCAATCATGATCTTCGGTCTGCTCGGCTGCCCGGAAATGGGCATCCGCGGTGCGGCGATTGCTACCGTCATCGGACAGTGTACCGGTGCGGTGGTAGCTCTGGTGCTGAATAAGACGAAAAACCCGGTCATCCATGTGCATTTCAAGGGCTATCATTTTAATATGGATGATGTAAAGGCAATCTACCGTGTCGGCATGCCGACCATCGTCATGCAGGCGATCGGCAGTGTGATGACCTTCGCGGTAAACGCGGTTCTGATGTCCGTTTCCACAACGGCGGTGGCGTTCTTCGGCGTATACTATAAGCTGCAGAACTTCCTGATGATGCCGATGAACGGCCTCGGTCAGGCGACGATCCCGATTGTCGGCTTCAACTTTGGTTCCGGAAACAAAGACCGAATTAAACAGGCATGGAAATGCGTCGTTCCGGCCGGAATTGTGATGGCTCTCATTGGTACGGTGATTTTCCTGGCGTTCCCGAAGCAGCTGCTTGGTCTCTTCGCGGCAAGTGAAGAGATGCTCGCGATCGGCGTTCCGGCGCTGCGGATTATTTCTGTGACCTTTGTCTTTGCCACGATGACGATCATCTTCGGTTATTTCGCGTCCGGGCTTGGCAACGGTGTGATTAATATGGTCGGCGGCGCGATCCGTCAGCTGGTCGTGCTCGTGCCGCTTGTATGGGTGTTCACGAACTTCTTCGGGATTTCCTATACGTGGTACGCGATGTGGATTTCGGAAGTGCTGGCGTTTGTTTACAGCTTCCTGAGCATCCGGAAGGAGACAAAGAAGAAAGCAGGGTTTTAAATATAAAAAATCGATAACAAAAAAGCCTCACACGGTTGTACGAACGTGTGGGGCTTTTTTAGAAGTGCGCCCGGCGGGCGCACGTTCTAACGGGTGAAAGTCCCGAATCCGCCCGGCAGTGGGAAGGATATAGCTGAACACCAAGGTTCTCGCCGCGAGGTTTAAGAGGGCTGAAGGAAGGTGTAGGCAAACCTCTGCCCAACGCACAGAAACCATTTACAGGCTGAAACAGGAGGATAAGGCTGCTTTACAAGTCGAAGTCCAATAACTGCACGGAATCCTGCACAGTAGAAATGGTGGGGACATGGAGGAAAAGAGCGTGTGAGTACCCGGGGAGGTCTCACGGACGTGACATAAACGATATAGCATTCGCAGTCACGGAGTAAAGCTTGCCGTGAGAAGTCAGCAGAGGCCATAGTACTGGAACAGCCATAGAGGTTCCGGGAAGGGCTGAACAATGGGAGGTGCCATTTCCAAATGGAAACCGGACATGGAATCAAGTACAGACAACTTCATATCGAAGACTACCTGCAAAAGATACCTGCGGAACAGGGAAGGACAACAGGAGTGTACGCCCATGAATGGATTACCGGGAACCCTGACACCAACACGGACTTTTGGACGAACAACCTGTTGGATACAATTCTCAGAAGCGATAATCTTAATGCCGCCTACAAGAAAGTGAAGGCGAACAAAGGTGCAGGAGGAATCGACGGTATGCAGGTGGATGCACTTCTACCCTACCTGAGAGACCATCGGGAGGAGTTGGTTCAACAGCTAAGGGAAGGGAAATACAAGCCAAACCCGGTTCGGAGGGTAGAGATACCCAAGGAGGAGAAAGGAAAAGTAAGGAAATTAGGAATACCCACGGTGGTGGACAGGATGGTGCAACAGGCAATAGCACAGGAACTGACACCAATCTACGAGGAACAGTTTTCCGATAACAGCTTCGGATTCCGCCCCAAAAGGGGTGCCCATGACGCGCTGAAAAGGTGTAAAGAATACGTCGATGAAGGGTACGTATACGTGGTCAGCATGGATTTACAGTCATACTTTGATACCGTTAACCACAGTAAACTGATAGAAGTGCTGTCGAGGACGATCAAGGATGGCCGGGTCATATCACTGATACACAAGTATCTGAACGCCGGAGTCATGGAGGACGGAGGTTTTCATGCGACGCCAGAAGGTGTACCGCAGGGTGGTCCACTCAGCCCGCTGTGTGGGAATGTCATGCTAAACGAACTGGACAAGGAGCTGGAACAAAGGGGACACAAATTTGTCCGGTACGCTGATGACTGTATTATTTTCTGTAAAAGTCAGAAAAGTGCAGAGCGGACACTGAACAATATTGTGCCATACATCACCGACAAACTATTCCTGAAAATCAATCTCCAGAAAACGACAGTAAGCCACGTTAGTAAGATAAAATACCTTGGCTATGGATTCTACCGATACAGAGGGAAATGCAGGCTGAGGGTACACCCAAAATCGGTGGCTAAAATGAAAAATCGACTGAGAGAGCTGACGACCAGAGGCAACAAATGGAGCAACGCGGAAAGAGAGAAGAAGCTCAGGGAATATACGACTGGGTGGATAAACTATTTTCGCTATGCGGACATGAAAACTCTGATGGCACAAACGGACGAATGGCTGCGTCGTCGAATTCGGGCGGTGTACTGGTAACAATGGAAAAGAGTACGCACAAGATACAGAATGCTACGAGCGCTACATCTACCAGAGTGGAAAGTGCATGAGATGGCGAACTGTCGGAAAGGAACGTGGCGAGCAGCAAAAATGCTGAACGGTGCGCTCACGAAAACAATAATAGTGGACAGGCTGGGATATCCATCCATGACTGACCACTATCTAAAAGTACGTGTAAACTATTGAACCGCCTTGGTACCGAACGGTATGCCAGGTGGTGTGGAAGGGGGACTAATCATCCCCCTATCCGATCATATAGCGCAGACCAGGCAAA
Source organism: Clostridiales bacterium (assembly GCA_020860365.1). GTDB lineage: Bacteria > Bacillota > Clostridia > Lachnospirales > Lachnospiraceae > Choladousia. The sequence continues at coordinate 3,600 of JAJBUL010000328.1, forward strand.
ACGTTGTGACAGTAATGCTATTCATTTATAGATGTAGAGAGACTTTTTGGTTCTAATGAGTCAGGGGTAATATATGCCATTAAGCCACGTACTACCAGGTTCTGCATCAACGCACTGATTTCTTCCATGCTCAGGTCTTTCCCCTTTTCATTCCAGAGCTGCAAAAGTCCAAACATAGCAGAATTTACATAATTGATCATGTAATCAAAATTGGGCATATCAGGTGAAAGCGGCAGATAACGTTCCACCAGAGGAAGCAGCTCCGTTTTCACTTTTGATAAAAACGCAGAGTCTCCGTTCGGCCCCAGCAACAGATAGTATTTTTAGTTCATAGAAGTGAATACAATCTGAAACATCTTCTCCAGAGAATTTGTCTCTGATGTCACCTGAAGAATCGTCTGCTTCATTTCTTCCAAAAGATCAGCTTCGGCATTCGCAACCAGGTCGTCGATATCTAAAAAATATTCATAAAAGGTACCGCGGTTATAGGATGTGCGCCTGGTAAGCTCGTTTACAGCGATTTTGGAAATTGGTTTTTCACTGATCAGTGACCAGAAAGCATCCAGAAAGCACTGACGTGTTTTTTTGGTGGTTTCAGACTGTTTTTTCATTTGTACTTCCCCGTTTCATATATACTGAAAAATCCGACAGATTTTGAAAATCTGATGGTTGAATTACGCTTTTTACTCGTGTATAATGCATCATACAACAAAATGTTGGAAAAATCAAGGAGGAATTTTATGGCAGTAATTTCTGTGGATCATCTGACGTTACTATTCACGGGGTGGAGAAGACGGACTGAGATTTTGAACTTTCGTGA
>JAJBUL010000156.1 GCA_020860365.1 Clostridiales bacterium
AAATGCGCGGCAAAAGCACGCGCATTTTTTACATCTCACGAAAGTTCAAAATCTCGTCCGTCTTCTCCACCCCGTGAATAGTAACGCCTAAGTTGCCAAAAGCTTTCACACCTCAACTCTGCCACACCTGAACCCCCTGTACTATCAGGCGCGTAGCACTATTCCCATTACATGTAGACAGTGTTACCGCTTTCTTTCCGACCAGGGCTGTAATACCCGTATCTATTTCAGAAGTGTCCAGCATCTCATAAAACCATTCCGTATACCCCTCATATCCATCAAATTCCAATGCATAGCCGTTGCCATCAGCATTGACAGAATGAACCGAAAAGATACGGTACAGATAGTCCCCATCTGGCGTATAAATCCAAAGTAAGGGCAGAAAACCAACACTTCTGAATCCCTGAACTGCTTCAGCTTTGCAAACATACTCCCGTCCCTCATGTTATGCCCGTAAATAACTGTATTGTAATCTTCCAAGTAAGAATCATTCTGGTAATCCATGAAAATACTTCCGGCGTATATGTAATTGCCATCTGGTGAGCGGTGGAGGTAATAATCATTGTCCTCTGCCTGCATCACCGGATAGGAAATCTCCACAGCCGGAATCTGAATCCATGCGACACAATCATCGTAACTTGCCGACAAAGCATCCCAATAGATACTCACGCCGGCGGCGGTAGCTTCCTTCGCTTTTACAGAAAACGGAATTTCCGTCTGAAACACATTGATTTGTCTTCCATAGGTGTCCCGGAGCAGCGTCGCCGTCTCCCTCGCAAAATTTGTCCGCTTGTCCACCATCGTCAGTAGAATCCCGTCTATTTGCAGTGTCGGATTGATCTGCCGCCTGACCTTTCCTACTGTCTGCAAAAGCTGTTCTAATCCTTTCGCCGGAAGGTATTCTGCCTGCACAGGCACTATAATGCGAGTTGCCGCCGCCAGTGCATTGACCGTAAGCATTCCCAATGAAGGCTGGCAGTCAATCAGAATATGCGAATACTTATTCTTTACAGTATCCAAATACTGCCGCAGCACCGTCTCCCGGCTGATCATATTCACCAGTGACACCTCCATACCGGAAAGTTGGATATCGGCAGGCATCAGGTCAACACCTTCCGCATGATGCAGTATTCCTTCTCCGGGGCTGACAGGCTGATCGGTCAGAATCTTCCCTAAAATCGTCGATACCGTCACCAGAAGCTGATCCGGCTGTGGTATTCCCAGACTGATTGTCGCACTGACCTGCGGATCTAAATCTAAATCCACAATCAGGACTTTTTTCCTGCTGCGCCAGACCAATACCAAGGTTTACACAGGTAGCTGTTTTCCCTACCCCACCCTTCTGATTTGCGAGGCAAATAATATGAGCATTCATTCCTTTCCATCCCCCTTTTCATCGTAATTCTTATTATTTGTCCTACAGTTTCGCTGTGGGACGTGGACCTCACCATTTCTGCGGTCTGCATTCCCGGCAGCTAAGCACATACACACATCGCCACAACTCCGAAAAAACTGCTCAAACAAAAAGCAACAAAATGAGTAATCATAAAATCCCCCCCGTTTCCTGCACTACATGAAATGGATACAACCGAAGCGCAGGCAGCAGATCTGTCAGATTTTTTCGCGGCCGTATGCACAAAAAAAGATGCTCCATTATGAACATCTCTCGTTATTCGGTATACCCGGTTCATGATTCACTTGTAATTTTCCTGTAAACAGAAAAAGCGCCCAGTAATATTTCTACTGAGCGCTCTCTAATAAATTCATTTTCTTTTGGTCAAATTTTGTCAGACTATGACAAACTGTTCGATGTGAAAAAGGCCTTCAGAAGGGCGCTCTTGCTGAACTGCGGAGCGCGACGAGCCGCTTTGAGGCCGTATTGGCCATTTTTTAGAGGCGTTTTTCCTTGATTTTAAAGGATTCTTGCGGAAGCTGCTTCCGTTTTGCCCACCTCATTAACAGTAAAAAATGGGGCAGTAAGGCGTCGCCGGATCCTGTTATGGAGTTCATCAAGATTTTATTCTCACCTTTTTACAACTCAGATTCTGACATAAGCAGTTGCCGGTCCTGCCCCGACCTTTGCAATATAACCACTCTTAACCAGGTCGGTAAGAGTACGCTCAACTGTTGTCTTACTTATGTCCGGACAGGCTTCCATAATTTCCCTCTTTGTGATTTTTCCTACCTTCTGGTCGATCATAGCCCTGATTCTTTCCGGTTTGGAAAGAGTACGGGTTTTCAGATGTTCCACACGGCTTTCAAATTCAGTGTACGCTTTCAGTATAATACCAAGATAGTATTTCAGGAAAGGCTCATAGCTGTTTGCGTTTTCATGCCAGCCGGCCGAACTCGCCTGTAATGCTTCATAATAGGTTTCTTTGGTTTTTTCAATCAGCATTTCCACACTGATATACTTACCAACAATATATCCCGCTTTATAAAACAGCAAAAGGGTCAACAGTCGGCTCATACGACCGTTTCCATCGTTGAAAGGATGGATGCAGAGAAAGTCCAGAATAAACATCGGAATCAAAATCAGTTTATCAATATAATCTGCTTCCCAGGCCTGTAAAAACCGGCTGCATAGTTCTTCCATTGCATCTGCGGTCTGAAACGCAGGAACCGGAATAAATCTTGTTTTCTGGTGTCCTTCTGCATCTGTTTCAGCGATTACATTATCAGAATTTTTATAGTTTCCACCCGAACCCGCATAGGAGTACAAATCACGATGAAGCTGCAAAATAATATTAGGTCTTGGATTGATGTATTCGTAGCTTTCATGTATTGTGGAAAGTACTTCTCTATATCCGGCGATTTCCTGTTCCGAACGGTTTCTTGGTTCAGCCTTCCCGCTGACCAATTCTTCCAATCGTTTGTCTGTAGTGTAAATACCTTCAATTCGGTTGGATGCACCGGTACTCTGAATCAGCGCAACTTCTAACAAGGTTTTCAGTTCATCCATATTCGCTTCGAGAAACAATTCCTGTTTCCCCTTATGCTCATGAATACTTCCAATCATTTGGACGATTTCAGGTGTTAAGAGTTTTTCTGGCTCTTTTATATAATCAAATGTCCTCATTATTATCTCCCTGTTTTTTAAAATATCTCCGTCATTTTAAACTAAAATGACGGAGATTTCAATAGAATGACGGAGATTTTATGTTTCTTCTTCAAATCTGCCAGTCAGAGGCTGAGATCCATCGGTATTATCAGGAGTATTAGTATTATATCTCCACATATCGTATTCCTCTTTTGTAAACTCTCCATTTTCCATTTTCTGATGCATCTTTAGCCATTCCATAACCGTTTCGGATAACTCACTGTCCATATCAGGCGGCGAGATAGCAGCTGGATTGACATGAAGTGCTCTTGCAAGGGACTCCCGGAGAGGCTTCTTCGGATGCCTGCCTTCGCTTTCGTACTGTGTGATCCTTACATCCGCGTTTTTCTCTGACATACCGGCAGCAACCGCCAGCTGCGTCTGTGTCATACCCCGCATTTTTCGGAAATATTTTATTTGCGCGAAGCAACGAGCCAAGTATCATTGTCCCTGGCAGGTGTCATGGCCGGACCGCTTGCGAGACGATCATCACAGCCAGAGGAATCGCTGCCAGCTTAAGGCTGGGTCACGGCGCGCCGCTGATAGGGCTGTCCCTGTCAGGAAAGTACCTGAAGAATGTATATGGAATTTTCAAAGTACAGAGCGCGCCTTTTTGTCGGCCGCAAATAAATTGTATCGGAATTCAATCCGCTTTTTTAGAGACCAATGGACACATAATGTGACCATTGGCAGCTTGCCATAGCTGTTTACGCATTCATAAAAGAAATTAAAGACTATCTCTGAACGATTGCAGCCGACATATAAGGTCATCCATGTTTTCTTTCAGCAAGTTGGTATCTGCTTTCGTCATCTTACCGGTGATCAGATAATCCAGAGAAATATTGAAAATTTCAGAAACCCGGATATACAGATCCTCCAGTTCCTTTAACGATTTTGCAAGCATCGTATTGGAAATACTTCCCATTTTCCGCTTGATATCATTGTACCTGGTTGCACCATCGTTAGACAGGGAGCACAAAATAGACATTTTCCACCTTCCACCTATCGCACTCATTGCTTTCTGCAAAGGGCAGCCCACTGTGCAGGGACAAATATGCTCATTCGCCATTTTATTTCCTCCATAAATCAGTTTTTTCTTACCTGCTCCACAAAAACTGCGTGGTTGACTGAAACACGCCTCATAGCTATAATGAGCATTGTATCAGATAACATTTTAAGAGTAAAGCACTTTTTAAGAGTGTTAGACAACGAAACAACATACAGATATAACCGGAGGAATGCAATGGAAAAAACAAAAGTGGCCGTACGCTACTTTTCCAGATCGGGAAACACGAAACGGCTGGCAGATGTAATTGCAAAAGCAACTGGCAACAGAGCAGAACAGGTATCCGTACCGGTAGACAATTATGTAGATATTCTGTTTCTGGGAGCTTCTGTCTACTGGGGCGGTATCAGTTCTGAAGTCAAGGCGTATATTCAGACACTGGAAAAAGACCAAATCGGAAAGGTTGTAGTTTTCTCTACTTCTGCCTTGGCAGAGCGGGCATTTCCGCAAATTCAGAAAAAATTACAGGACAGGGGAATCAAAACTGACAGCAGAAATTTTTACTGCCGCGGAGAATTTGCCACACTTCATAGAGGCCGGCCAAATCAGGATGACCTGGATGCCGCAAAGAAATTCGCGTTAGAAATAATGGAAAGGAAGTAACATCGGATGGCAGAAAAAGAATTTAACCTGGGGGAATACATGACCGGCGGTGTGGAAAAAATCGTCAAAGGGGCGGTTCGTGCAACCTTAAAGGACCCGAAGGAAAGCGTCTTTATGGCGCGCTATGCGCTCGCAAGCAAGGAATCCTCAAAACGCCGTGCTGAGCTGGAAGAACAGGGAGAGCATATTCCGCCATTTCTGATTGCCAGCATTACCAGCAATTGCAATCTACACTGTGCCGGCTGCTACGCAAGAGAAAACCATATCTGTTCTGATGAAAAGGCATATGCACAGCTTTCGGCAGAAGAATGGGACTCAATCTTTAAGGAAGCCAGGGACTTAGGGGTAGGCTTTATTCTTCTGGCTGGCGGAGAGCCTATGATGCGCAAAGACATTCTGCTGAAGGCAGCGGAAATTCCGGAAATTCTGTTTCCTGTTTTTACGAACGGAACGCTGATGAATGACAGCTACCTGCAGCTTTTTGACAAGGCCAGGAATCTGGTTCCTGTCTTCAGCATCGAAGGCGATGAAAGGAAAACCGACGAGCGCCGCGGAGCCGGAATCTATCAGAGCCTGATCCGCGCGATGGATAAAATCAAGGAAAACCATCTGATTTTTGGCGCGTCTGTTACTGTTACAACATCCAACCTGCATGAAGTAGTTTCAGATGATTTTATTTCTGTCCTTCAGGAGCGTGGCTGCAAAGTTGTGATTTATGTGGAGTTTGTACCGGTTACAGAAGACAGCACAGAACTGGCTCCGCAGGATACAGAACGGGAATTTTTAAAAAATAAACTAATGGAACTGAGAGAGCAATATCCTGAAATGCTTTTTATCTCTTTCCCTGGAGACGAGGAAAGCTCCGGCGGTTGTCTGGCTGCCGGAAGAGGATTCTTCCACATCAATTCTCACGGCGGTGCGGAACCATGTCCATTCTCTCCATATTCGGACATCAATGTTCGTGACACATCCGTCAGAGAAGCACTGCATTCAAAACTGTTTACTGCATTACAGAGCGGTGATGTGCTGATGGAAGATCATGCCGGCGGCTGCGTTTTGTTTGAGCGCAGAGATCAGGTGGAGGCACTACTGCCTGTAGAATAACACCGCAAAATGGAATGCCTGACAGGTCGCATAAAGAGCCCTTTCCTTACTCCGGGTTTTGCAGAAATATGCATTTCCCGGGGTAACCATCGGGTCGAGGAATCTTTCACTTCTCAAAATCTTTATTGTTTATATAATTTCCCTTACAGCCACTTTCCCTTACAACTGAACTCGGAGAGGATACAGAAATCATGCTCCGGATGTTTTGTATAATTCCGCGGATTGATAACCACCGCGAAACCAGCGTTGCGCTTATTATACGGAACAGCCATGATGGAATGAATTCCAATCTGTTCCATGCGCAGGGACTCCTTTGAGCCTTCTTTCAGAAGACGTGATACATCTGTGTAAGGAATGGCCAGATTACCTTTGGCAACCGCACGGATCGCTGCCAGAATTCCCGGATAATCCTTCAGATCCATCGGCTCGGTGCCGCAGACAGGAAGGAATCCTTCTCTGTGTGTCTCAAACTCCGGTTTTGCAATCATCAGATCCGGGTCAACACTAATCACCAGAGCGCTGTCAGCATCATAAAAATTCATTGTTGTTGTCAGGGTATCCGTAATGATCTCCTGAAACTGATAGCCGCCGCGCAGTCTCGCCTCCAGCGTCGTAACCGTGTGCTCGTAATCTACGCAGTATGTAGTTCCTGATCAATCCCGGCTGCCTCTAATGTTTTAACCATACCTTCAATATCTGCTGCGCCCATACTTTTTGCCTCTCTTTCCTCTTTGAAAATAAAAAAACCGCAAAGCTGCCCTATCTATTTCAGACTGGCAACCCTGCTGTACCAAACAGTTTCAACGGCTGCCGTCTCGAAATTGGCCATAACCGTATATTGTGATCTCTGTTTTGTTTGTAATTATGTAGTTGACTTTCTGTCTCTGTCACCTTTGGAAGTAGATGCAGCGATCACCTTATTTCCGGCACCGGCGAGCTTCTGCGCGTTGGATTTACTGTACATGCCGCCAACCCACCAGGTATTCAGACCGAGCGACTACGCATACAGCATAATGTCCGCGCTGCAGTAGCCTAACTTTTCATCAACACCCGGCTGATCAGGTCCTGCCAGCAGAAAGTAGTTTTTGACGCCCTTTGTCATCAGCACTTTCAGAAAACCGGGAATGGCGCCGCCGTCATTCGTGATCAGTTTTATGCTGAGTCCGTGATTCTGATTGTTCTGTGCCACCCGGTCATTCAGCTTTTTCACAATGTCTGCAGGCAGTGGTGTATCTTTATACTTTCTGACCGTATGTCTCTGCTTCATAGCTTCCTGTAATGTCATTTCAAAACCCTCCTGTTTATGTTTTATGTAAACCGCTTGCGGTTCAGTTCCGGTAATCCAGATAGTGCAGCCCGGTTAATTCTTCCGAGACTTCCCAGAGTTTTGCGGCGGTCACAATCATCACCTTACCGGAAAGAAGCGGTATATCCCATCAATGACCAGCTCATAACTAACCTTCCTTCCGTTCCAGAAGTCGGAGCTTCTGAATCCTGATCTATAACAATCCTTTTCTTTTACTTCTCATATTTCTCAAAGTAACCTTTGTCCCTGAAAGCATACTCTTTGCTTTTCACTCTCATAGATACAGCAAATGGCAGAAGAATCAGGCAGACCGCGATACCCAGGAATATGCCTATTCCGCCGAGTACCTGAAGAAAAGTCGGCCCATAGCCGGTCAGCCATTTCAAAGCGACGGTTCCCAACGGAATCATGATACACCAGGAAGTGATGAGCCCCGGTCCATAGATCGTCTTTTTGCCTTTCTCTTTATATTTGCGGTACATCATAATGCCGCTTCTGGTATGGTTCAGAGTTTCCCCCAAGCCAAAGAATACAACCAGTGCCATAGCACTCGGCTCGATCTTATGAACATGGAAGGTGACCAGAATCAGAACAATTTCCGCGCCGAGATTTGTAACCATGTTAGTACAGCGGTTCTGCGGATAAGCCATAGGCTCCTTCGATCCGAAGCCTATATTATTCATATAAAAGAAGCCTGCCGGAAACGTATTTTCTTCGAAAATATGCATGGGAACGACAATAGCAAGCATACAGGCCAGCTTCTGCGTAATCGCCCATGTATCCCAGTTCCACAGCATGATACAAGTCATGCAAATGCCAAGAAAATATACCGCGTAGAGCCAAAGCTGGTCACACCAACGGCTGAAAAAGTTTTTATACATGTTTCTGTCCCCCTTCCAGCAGCCGTTTTTTACAAGTCTGCTGATGCTTTTTTTGAGTGGTGAAGCTGCTTCATGAACTCGCACCATCCTATAAATTAAGGTATTATATCATTTTTTTGATATGTCCATCAACCAACGATTTTCGCATAAGTGTTGTGCGGTTCGGAGGAAATCTCAGGCTATGCAGAACATCTTATATGATGTCCGGACTGAAAATATTCTCGTAATTTGTCGAACGATTTTTGTTGCATTCTGTCAACGAAAATATTACGATAGTGGCGGCAATACTATCTTATTTTTCACGGAGGAAGAAACTATGGAGGGACTAGAGGAGAACATCTATCTGAAGGCAATCGGGGAAATAGACCCGGAAAAGGATGACGTACCGGCTGAACTTGGTGTCGAAGATGCGTTTGAGGATGGAAGCGACTGCGACAAAGCATACGAAATCGTCTACAATCTCAAGACGGAGATCGTGGATGAACTGTATAATCGTTACCAGACGACGAAATCTCAGGCTGACCTGGAGAAATGGCATCGCTATGAAGGATCTCTGGAAAAGATCACCAGCCAGATGACCAAAATACAGGATATCTTGGGAGAAAGAATGTACCTGTACGGCAAGAGAGCATACGCTCTGGGATATGATACCGACCTTGGGCAGGAGCCCTAAATTTTTTATCCGTTATGGCGCAACTTTTAAGTATTATACTTACACTCGTATAATCTAACCGGTCAGATAATTTAAAGGTAGAATACAGATATCATATGCGGAAGCGAGGTGAATGATATTTGCTGCCTGAGAATTATTATGTGGATCGAGTAGAAGAATTACTGAAACAGCGAGGGTGGACCAGATATCAGTTGGCGCAGAGATCCGGCATCGCGCAGTCATCCGTGACCACGCTTCTGAACCGGAAGAATGTACCTACCTTTCAGACGCTGAACAAGATTTGCGATGGATTTGGTATCACGATGGCGCAGTTCTTCGCACCCGGCAAGCGGCTTGATCTGACGGATGAACAGGAACAGTTGCTGGACAGCTGGGATGCCATGGATGACCGGGATAAGGAACTCGTGAAGACCTACATTCAGGGAATTACACGGCAATAGAATTAACACCTGCAGAAGAGCTGATTTTTCTGCAGGTGTTTTCATTTCTTTCAGTTATAGATTGATTTTTGAATGCAATGAATTTAAAATGATATCCAACTACGAAACCTGCCACCGGCAGCTTTCTGCGTATGTTAAGGCAAATCAAAAGAAATTATGATCATCTTTACCTTAAGAAGGGAAGGGAGAGCGATCACCAGTCTGGGCTGCGTAGCTCTTGGAGTGCTCTGTGCAAACAGAAAAGAGTGCGAACTGTTTCTGTGAAGCGCAGGCTCATTGCAATTGTGTTAAAGAAGGTGCTGAATGTTCGATATACAAAAGCTTCAGACGGCTATACAAAGTTTGAACAGAGAGGGACGCTTTGCATCGGAAAAAACATTCCTGCATCACAGGAAAATAACTGTATATGACCACAGTGTTCATGTTGCCGAGGTCAGTCTTAAAATAGCATATTTCCTGCCTGTCACCGTTGATGAAGATTCACTGATCCGGGGTGCGTTGCTCCATGATTATTTTCTGTATCACAGAAACGAAAGCGTGAAAACTTATGTTCTGCATGGATACCGGCATCCCATGATGGCAGCAGAGAATGCGAAGAAGGATTACGGAATCAATGACATCGAGGAAAATATCATAAGGCGGCACATGTTTCCGCTGACACCCATTCCGCCTAAATACAGAGAGGCTTGGATTGTCTGTATCGCGGATAAATATTGTGCCGCACTGGAATATCTGCCTGCAAGACTCATGAAAAATAATCTTACAGATGCGCTTTAATCACAGTTATATTTAGCAGCACTCTGAACAGGAATCGAACCTGTATTTCCCGGTTCGTAGCCGGGTGTTCTGTCCGTTAGACTATCAGAGCAGATGGGCAGGGGGGGACTCGAACCTCCGGTGTTTCCGTGTGGCTGATTTACAGTCAGCTGCCTTCGCCGCTGGGCCACCTGCCCGTAAAAGGTGACTGGCGGGATTTGAACCCGCAACCAATGGTGCCACAAACCACCGCTCTGCCATTTGAGCTACAGCCACAGTGACCCCAGTGAGATTTGGTCTACGCTCCGCTTCGGTCGGCGCTAAGCGAACGTCCACTGGACGTTCAGCGCCTCAACATTTCCGCCTTGAAAGGTTGCCAGGTGCCAGTGGCACCTGTTTGGCAACGACCGAAGCGAAGCGTAGACCGATGTCCTGACCATTTAGACCACGGAGCCATATCTGGAGCGGATAAATTTCATCCGCTCCGTTTCTCTTATGCACTGGCGACGATATTATCGTCTGCAATTACCAGAATATCATCCACCTTTACGCCAAACACAGCGGCCAGCACTACCATGTTATCAATCGTTGGCAGTGCCGTCCCGTGCTGCCACTTGTACAGTGCCTGCGGTGTGGAAAAGCCGAAAATATTCTGCAGATCCTTCACCGATAATCCCGCCTGTATTCTCAGATTCCTGATATTCTGCCCCGTCTTGACCATATCAATGGCCGGGATCGTAAACATTTCATTTTCCTCCTGTTCCGGCATCTGAGAGCCGGAACAGAATCGTCCTCAGTCAGATGCCTTAAAATTATAGATCGGTTTCAGTACATCAATCACGTCCACAGAGTCCCGGATCACATCAATGATATCATCCAGAGATTTGTACGCCATCGGTGCTTCATCCAGCGTCGATTCATTGACAGAAGTAGTGTATACTCCTTCCATCAGGTGGCGGTAATCCTCCATGGAAAGTGTTTCTTTTGCTTTTCTGCGTGACATCAGACGGCCTGCGCCATGGGGTGCGGAATAATTCCATTCTGCATTGCCCCTGCCTGTCGCCAGAATGCTTCCATCCTTCATATTGATTGGAATCAGCACCCGCTCACCTTCATGAGCCGCGATTGCACCTTTTCTCAGGATCATCTCTTCCGTATCAATATAATTATGAATGGTGTGGAAAGCATCTGTGCCGGTCATGCCGGTTCTTTCCAGAATAATTTCCGCCATTTTTTCGCGGTTTCTCCTGGCAAATGCCTGGCATATTTCCACGTCATGCAGGTAATCCTCAAAGTAAGTCCCATACAGCCAGCACAGATCTTCCGGAACTGTCGTTTCTCTTGCACTCCATGAAATTGCTTTCAGTGCTGCCTGTATTTCTTTTCTTCGTCCTGTCTCTTTGTAAGTACGGATGATTTCATCGCGCTCTTGGAAATAAGTTTCTTTCCCCTTATTCAGGTCAATCGCAAGTTGCTGATACAGTTCGGCAGTCTGTTTTCCCAGATTACGGCTCCCGGAGTGAATGACCAGATAATTGGTGCCGTCCCGAGCCTGATCTACTTCGATGAAATGATTGCCACCGCCCAGAGTACCCAGGCTTCGTTCCAGTCGTTTTGTATCCTTCAGGTTCCTGTAGCAGCGCAGTTCTGTCAGATCAAATCGTTCCTGCCTGACTTCCCACACATTCATTCCGGACGGAATGTAATGCGCGGCTTCATCAAGCCGCTCAAAGTCAATCGCCGTTTTGCCCAGATTAACCGTATACATTCCGCATCCAATATCGACACCAACAATATTGGGAACTGCTTTATCCACAACCGTCATCGTTGTACCGATGGTGCAGCCTTTTCCTGCATGGACATCAGGCATAATACGAATCCGGCTGTCTCTGGTAAATTCCTGGTCACACATTCTGCGGATCTGTTCAATAGCTTCATCCTCAATGATTTTCGCATAGCATATTGCTGTATTTACTTTTCCTTTAATCTCCAGCATTGTCTGCTCCTCCTCTCTCGACAGTTCCGGATAAATACCCCATATGGGATTTGAACCCATGGCTCCCCGGTTAAAAGCCGGGTGCTCTTCCGCTGAGCTAATGAGGTTCACTCGGCTTGCGCCTCGTTGAACGCGGTGCTCGTCAAACATCCAAGCACGCAAGCGCACTTGTCTGCTTTCCTCGCTACTCGCGCAAAAAATACCGCCTACCCCATACAGGATAAGCGGTTCTCTTGAAATATATGTAACCCGCGATATTCACTCAGCAGGCAATCATAAAATATCCCATCTCAATCGACTTTTTCTTACCCTATATGGACGCATCAAATCAAGACCCTGTTTTTTATCCAGTGCCGGCTCATGTCGTTCATCACTAAGGTAATATAAAAAGTTGACTGCCATTATTCTTTCCTTTCCGGACTCCTGAAGCCCTTTTCCTGTTTCTGAGCGCATTATAACCTATTTTTCAAAGATTGTCATTATACTTGTGGTATAAAATTTCAGATTTTACCTGAAAGGAAATGCGTACGCTCGTGTTCCTTCCTATGCCGTAAAAAAACACATCCATAGGTTCGTTATAAATCCTGTTGATTTTTTCGATGCTCTGCACGAAGGGCACTGTACAGTTCATCGATGTCTTAATCAGACGGTACATAGCTTTATCAGTTTTCGCTGTTGTCCTGTCATTAAGCTTATTACCTGTAGAAACCAGTGCCTCATCAACTGGTCCTTTACTGATAATCGGAATTTTGGAAATTGCCTTTCCGGCATTTTTACTAATACCGGCAGCTCCACTCGTCAAAAAAGTCTGAATTGAAGATTTTGAAATGCCTTCAATCCGATTATAGCAATCTGTGTACAACTCACGATACTGGAATGCCAGTTCCTCTATCCTGTGCACAGTACTTTGCAGATACTGCTCATCAAAATTCCCCAAAAGCATGACTTCAAGGAAAGATGCAAAGGAAAACTGATAAAGTGCCATTTGATAATCTCTGAAAGCATCCTGTGTTTTTTTCAATTTTGTATTTACTTCCTGATCACTATGTATCAGACTGTTTTTCTCCATTACAGTCCGAATCTGTTCTCGATACAGCTGGATATCCTGTTCAGCTTCCCGTCGGATATCCTGTACAAGAATATGCTTATTCGTTTTATATTTCTCATTATTCCAGTTAAATTTATAGTTGTTGACAACATCGATCAACGTGTTAATATTCCCTCGCAGCTTCGCTTTTTCCTTCGCTTTCAGAAAGTCCATCATTTCCTGCTGCATCTCCTGAATATTATCCAGTTTCTTCTCAATATTCATCAGAGCTGCCGCCATGCAAAGCATAGTCGGATCACAGGCAAGCTGTGTGAGGTGCGCCTGTCCACCGCCCACTGCACCAGTTTCTGTAGTCAGGCTGCCCAGATAGTCAGAACTGTTGGCGAACTGCATCATTTTCAGTCCCTTTGTGTTGACATAATATAAACCACTGCCTCCACCTCCTCTAACTATGGATTGAACACCGGAAACTAACGGCTGAAATGCAGTTCCCAATGCAGTTAGATTAGCCAGAGGATATTTCTGATATGTTCCTGCCCTCAGTTTTTCTTCTGGGATCGATGGTAAATATTCCACATCCAGAGTTTTTAATGCCACCTGTTGTCTGCTTTCCAATTCTTCCATACCTTTTCCCCCTCATAAAAGCCGTCTTAAAAGCTGCTCCCGGTTATTGATAAACATCTCCGTGACCTGATAGCTGTCCGTATCCTCATAACTGCAAGGGTGAATCTGCCCATCATCAAAAGAGAGTATTTCCGCATCAGGTATACCCAGCAGGATTGGAGAGTGTGTTGCTATGATAAACTGAGAGTCTTCTTTCGCGCAGTTGGCAATCTCCAATAGAAGCGTCAACTGTCGCTGTGGGGATAACGCTGCCTCTGGCTCATCGAGGATGTACAATCCATTTGGTTTAAATTGTTCCTGTGCAATAAGCAGGAAACTCTCCCCGTGCGATCTCTTATGCAGTTCATCGGATGGAGCACCGAACGGGCCTTTTGAATATTCTTCTTCCTGTGTCGCCACATTGTAGAAACTTTCAGCCCTAAGAAAGTAGCCCCAGCCAGCCTTTCGCGGCGATCTGGAAAGGCGTATTGCGTCACACAGTTCTGAATGCGAATCGTAAGTGGAAAACCGATAGTTCTTCGTACCGCCTTCCGGATTGAAACCCCAGGCAACTGCAATCGCCTCCAGCAGAGTGGATTTTCCACTTCCGTTTTCTCCTACAAAGAATGTGACCGGCTTCCGGAATTCAATGTAATCCAGACTTGTCAATGCCTCGATCTTTCTGAGATAGCTGTACTCACCGATTTTGCCCCAGTCTATGTAAGCACCCTGTAAAAGCTGGTTGTTCATTTGTTTTACCTCATCTGTCTCTCGATCCACTCCATCAGCACGTTTACCACATATTCCTGTTGCTCCGCCGTCAGTTCAGCGCCTTTTGGAATTCTGTGCCATTTCTCCAGGCAGCCCCTACAGCAGGTGGCAGTAGCGTGCTGGGCGATAAACACCGGGTGTCCCTTCATCGGCGTCTGTTTGCCGTCATTCGCAGGTTCTGCAGGAGCAAGGCGCTTGCTCACAAAATCCTGCGCGTGAGAACGCATCGTGTCCATCCCTTTTTCCTTCACATAAGCTCTGTCATTTGCTTTCAGAGAAAAGCTGCTCCGGAATTTTGACTGTGCGAGGCGGTCGAAGAGATTGCTGATGCCGTATTGCATGGGCGGTTCCGCGACCATCAGGGTCTCAGTATTCTGATCCGGGAAATATGTGACCTTGTTCCTTACGGCATTCTGAATCTGCACAGGCTGCTGAGTGGTAGTGGTTTGCTTTGTATCCGCAGTCTGCACAGTCTGCCGCGTAACTGTCGGCGCAACAGAAGTATCACGTAGCCTTTCTGCGAGTTTCGTATTTCTTGAGGTAGTTGTCTCATTCCTGACCGCATAGGAAATTGCTTTTTTCTCACCAATCAGTACAAGAATCTTCTTTGCACGTGTGACACCGGTATACAGAAGATTGCGCTGCAGCATGACATAATGGCTCATGGTGAATGGCATGAGCACGATAGGATATTCGGAACCCTGCGCCTTATGGATTGTCGTGGCATAGGCCAGCACCAGTTCAGTCACATCGTAAGTCACTTCACGTCCATCGAAGTCAACCGTAAGTTCTCCATCCTCTGTATCCACACGGGCAACAATCCCGATATCCCCATTAAAGACTTCCTTATCATAGTCATTTTTGATTTGCATCACCTTATCATGCAGCCGATACTGTGTGCCGCCGCGTTTCAGAAAAATATTAGTCGGGTTCATAGCTTCCTGCAGGAGTTGATTTAAATTCGCCGCGCCACAGATACCACGCTGCATGGGCGTCAGTACCTGTATATCACGAAAGGCGTCCGCGTGATAATACCGCGGGAGATTCTGTGTGCAATATTTTACCACCAGATCAGCGGCAGCCTCATTGGTTTCCTGCGCCGCAAAGAAAAAGTCGGAATCCCGGCCGCCGCGCAGGTCCGGCATCTCTCCGTGATTGATCCGATGCGCGTTCATAATAATCCGGCTTCCCTGCACCTGCCTGAAAATGCGTGTCAGACGCACAACAGGAACAGCGCCGGATGCGATAATGTCTTTCAGTACATTACCTGTTCCCACGCTGGGAAGCTGATCGGTATCGCCCACTAAAATCAATGTCATAGAATCCGGCAGCGCTTTCAGCAGATTATACATCAGCATAATATCAATCATGGAGCACTCGTCCAGGATCAGGACATCCGCTTCCAGAGGATTTTCCTCATTCTTCTGATAGCCCTCCGCGGGCTGATATTCCAGGAGACGATGAATGGTCTTTGCTTCCATGCCTTGTCCTGCATCGGAGATGCAGGACGTAGGCCACGCCTCGCGCTTTAGCGCGATTCCAAATGGCGTGGCTCACTAGAATCCCCTGTCAAGCATCATTTGATACAGCTCCTGACTGATCTCAGATTTTGTCTTCATATCAATCACTCTCCATATTTCTACCAGGTATAGGTTCTTACTTCACAGTTCCCAATACCGAATGCGGCAAATTCTTCGTTGGTCATATCATAAAAATAAGACTGTATCACGCGGGAAATGCCGTTATGCGCCACCAGCAGATAAGTTCTGTCATCTGCCCGGATATCATCAATGAGATTATATACCCGCTGGCATAGCTGCATCATTGTCTCCCCGCCGTCATAATGATCCAGAAAATGCGTCTTCGCGATCTGAAATTCTTTCCCGTCTCTGGGAGTGGATTCATACCGGCCAAAGTTCTGCTCCTTCAGCCGCGGCTCCATCCGCAACATGTCCTGCATCGCTTTTTGATGCAGGACGAAGGCCACGCCATCGCGCGCAAGCGCGATTCTAAATGGCGTGGCTCACTATCGGGATACCGGTTTCCTCTGAAATATGGCGTGCCGTCTCAGACGCCCGCACCAGAGGTGAATACAGTATCTCATCCACTGGTAGTTTCTCGGCGGCAAGCCGTCTGCCAAGTTCAATCGCCTATGTATGGCCAAGCTCCGTCAGTGCAATGTCGGTTGCCCCGCAGATTTTATTCTCGACATTCCAGACTGCCTGCCCGTGTCTGGTGAAATAGAGTGTCCCCAATTTCGTATCCTCCTCAAGACTTCATTGATTTCCCGAGTGATCTTTCAGCCTGTATAGGCATCTTCCGCACTGTTCGAGAAATTTTGTCTGGCGAGCCATGCTTTTTCTTCTTCAGTTTCCGGAATATCAATCCTCTCGATTTTAAATATAACAGGTCTTGTTCCATCATTACAGCAGGCGATCATCATTCTGTCATCGTTCGTCCATTTTTTCATAATAGAGCCACCCTGCAGAGCAGTATAGACATATCGACTGATGGCATCCCATGCCTCTCCGCAGAATTTTCCATCCATCAGATGATAGAAGTCGTCTCTCTCAGGTGTCCTTTTTAACAGAAATGTGTCTCCCGCATGAAAGCATGGACAAGGACCGGATTTGGGGTCAGCCAGATATTTCTCCTGATAATCCTCAAACACTTTTGTTTCCAGTACTGTTATTTTGCATTCATACTGCACTGTATTGCCTCCTCACAATCGCGAATCAATGACTATATCATGAGCAAAGGACGCTCATGATCCAATTCGCCGGTCTCCGCTTCACTACGGTCCGCGCTAAGCGGATGTCTCCCGGACATCCAGCGCCGCCGGACGTGCACACCCGAAGGGCGTCCCTTGCGGAAGCACGCCCTTCTCGCTTGCGCTCATTATATCATTCCGAAAAGACTCTGCTGTTCATATTCCTGTGTTCGCTGTAATGGCACAGGAATTTTCTGCAGAAAATCCTGTGTCTGTTCACTGTCACAAATCCAGTTTTCTACATCCTCTTTCTCCAGGATCAGAGGCATCCGGTCATGAGCGCCGGCCAAACGCGAAGCGTTTCTTTTGTTGTCGGCGCGACCTGCCGCCGAACGGATGTGAGGGGGCATTTCCTCGACCGGCGATACGGATGGATTTGCCTGCGTGGTCAATATTACGAATCGGATCTCGTCTTGCATCATATTAAAAAATCCGGCCATGTACAACACCGAACCACTATTCCGCAGAAAACTCACTTTATTTTTTGAGGCATCCCACTCATAAAAATGCCGAGCCGGTATCACACAACGCCGATGCAGAACGCTCTCGCTGAAAGTTTTCTTCTGCAGGGCTGTTTCTGCACGTGCATTTATGAATAAGCCCTTCCCGCTGTATTGTGGGAAGCCCCATTTCATTTCATCGAGCTGCAGGCCCGAATTTCTCTTCATTATAATCGGAGCTGTTTCACCCGGATGCACATCCCTTGCAGTCCATTTCAATCCGGGACTTTTCCTGCCCGTAAGCAGACCGGAGACTTCATCCAAAGTGTCATCATCAATATAATATCTGCTGCACATGTGTGCATGACCTCCCTGTGATCTTAAATGTCCTCTTCATATTCCACACGCATTTTTGCCAGAGCTTGTCCGTCTTTTTCGTTCGCGTCACCATTTGTATTCAATATTTGTGGCCATCCAAAATCAGGTCAGAAGGCCATTGAAAACCAGGTCACAAGTTTTCTTCCTGCACATAAGGCTTGCACAACCGGCCATAGACCGGGCGATAGATTTCCCGGTACAAATCTTCTATCGCGCAGTGCAGCTGTTCCGGTGCAGGATCAGTGTTGTCCGCCCTGCCGATATACAGAATATTATAATCCACGCCAAACAGCAGGCACTTTGTATTTGTCAGCACAGCGCCGTTTGAAAGATAAAAATGTATTCTCCTCTGGCGGAGTGCTGCTTCCTCTTCAGACTTTGCAGAATCGTGGCTTTCCGCCTCAATGAACGCGCCGCTTTTTGCCGGAAGTATACCTTCCAGTTTCTGCAGGAATTCGCTGCCGATTCCGTGACCGCGCAGTTTGGGCACGACAGCGAAATAATCCAGAAGCGCATACATTCCATTCTCAGTCAGAATATAGCAGGCATAAGCCAGCAGGCTGTCATTGTCATAATAACCGAAACTTATGTATTTTCCAGAGTTTGTCATTTTCTCCATGGACGAATAAGGGCGGCGCTCACTGCGGGGGAAATCCTCTTTCACATGCGTTTTGTAAATCTGCTTCAGTTCATCCGGTTTCAGTTCTTTTATCTGTTTCACAGCAGTCCCTTTTCCATATAGCTGCGGAATCCTTTTCGGAGATTGTTCCGTTATCAGCCGCAAATTATCTGATATAGTCCACCTGCATTCCGGTTCTTGGCTTTACAGGCTGTTTTTCATCATAATTTCCCAGAGCCAGCGCGCCGCATATCGTTTCCTCCGCCGCGATTCCCAATGGCTCCAGAAACTCACGAATGGACTGATTTTCATCCAACCAGTGCAGCTGATTGATCCAGCAGGAGCCGACACCCAGGCTTTCCGCTTCCAGCATCATATTCTGCAGTGCGCAGGCTGAGTCCGCGACCGCATTCGGATATCCCTTCCGGTTTGCAACCACAACCAGGATCGGAACATGGTAATCAAACGCATAATTCCCGCGCCTGGACAACCGGATGGAATTCTGGATGCTGGCGTACTGATCATCGGAAAGCTCCATCTGTAAAAAAGCCTCCTGAACCAGTCCCCGCAGGTTCTCCCTGATTTCAGCATTCATAAGCACCACAAAGTGGACTGTCTGGCAGTTCCCACCGGTCGGAGCATAACGCCCGGCTTCCAGAATATCAGTCAGTTGTTCTTCCGTGACAGGTTTGTCATTATATTTCCGTGTGGAACGACGTTCCATAATTGTCTGCAGCATCTCGTTCATTCTATTTTTCCTCCCGTCAAATTCTGAAAAGATGGTTAATCATCCATAAAAGCCTCATATTCCTCTATGCGGTCGATCCAGTCCAGGTCATCTTTCTTCTTTTTCTCTTTCTTTTTCGGAGTGCCTGTAACTTCCAGTATTTTCTCTTCGCTGAACGGAAATGACTTTACTGTTATTTTCAGCCAGGGCTTCCCGTTCTTTCCCTGCTCCAGTCCCTGAGAAATCGAAACATTATTATATTGACCTAAAAGCAGGACAGCAATCCGTTCGATATCATTTGCATCAACCGTATCCCGTCCAAATACATGTTTATGTACATACGGTGAGATTGCTTTCTGTACCTTGCTCATTGTAGTTTTTACTCTTCTGACAGTCATATAACACCCCTCATCATTCCTTCACTCCGAAGTGCTTTTGTAAGAAGTCAGTTGTGGGAGAGCACTGCCCCGGCCGTGACCACAGCCATCATGACAGCTACCAGAAGAAGCGGTATCATGCCGTCTACATAGCCCTTCACCTTATCAAGGCCATAATAAAGCAGATAACAGATCATGCTGACAACAGCGAAGATCAGTGTTATGACAAGAAGTAAGATCACTGTTGATTTCGTAAACTGTCCCTGCGCAAACAGAGCATTCAGTTCCAGAAACATCAGAATTGTCCAGCCAACAATGAGGAACAGCTCCGTCGTCACCTGCCGCTTTAAAAGGACACTGGTTCCCACCAGCAGGATGATATAAACAACTACGCCGCCGATCAGCACCATATTTCTCGGAAACAGCAGTGCACTGCTCTCCACGGCACTGCTGCTCTGAACAATCTGGATCACCGCAGCCACGCCAAACAGCAGAGCCGGGATCAGAAGCCAGCCGCTCCGCAGACCCTTAACTGCGCCTTGCGGCTTAAACGCGATCAGCCACCATGCCAGGTAAAAGACACAACAGCCAATCATCAATAGATTTCCCGTCAGCATCTGACGGGTCTGCACATCAAAATCTGAAAACATCAGGTTTCCTCCCCGCTGCAGTCATAGTGTTGGCGGCTGTCATAACCATCCTCTTTGAAATCAGAATTCAGGAAGTCGATCTCCACAGGAATAATCTTGATCAGATTCATGGTGAACGGAAGCTTTTTCAGCGCATCCACCGGGATTTTCTTCCATTCAGCCGCATGGACGTATTCTGCAGAAAACGGCTCCACGATTTCCGCCTTGCCGGAAACCTGCAGTCCCTTCAATCTGCCAAATCCATCGTATCGGTCGTAAATGGCAAGACAGACGGATTTATTCTTCTCCAGCCCGACAAATTTCTGCCCGCCTTCCGAGAACATCCAGAACGCACCGTCATGCCAGGCATATTCAATGGGCGTGCAGCGAATAAAGCTGCCGCTGCCGGTTGCGAGAGCACAGGTATTATTGGCCTGGATATAGTTTTCAATAGCAACCCACAGCAGGTCTGCGGGCATCTTTTTTGATGCAGCGTCTTTCTCAATCCAGTGATTTGCCGCTGCTTTGTATTCTTCATTGGTCATATTGTCGCATCCTTTCATTAGCCTTTAAAACGGGCTTTTTCTATCGGCAGATATCTCAGTTTACCACCTGTCCGATCACTTTGAAACAGTGTAATTTCATTTATACGGAATACAGCATTCTTCTCCGGCCAGTTATTTAATGCTTCCGCTTCAATCCTGGCCTTTCGTGCAAGGGTAATGTGTGCCCGGAACAGTTTTTTATCAAAAGAAATCTCTTCCTCCTGCAGCGCACTGCGAAGCCGATTGTCCAGATCCCATAACTGCTTCCATCCGTCAACAGTCATGTGAAGAAGCGCATTCTCCCTTTTCCCGAAATATCCTGGGTGGCCAAGTCTCAGTTCGACTGAAGGCTGCCCTTTCACAGCAACATTCATAGCCCATTTAATGCCTGTAACGCCCTTCTGATCTGTTTCCCCGATAAACACCATCGTAATATGGTAATTATCTCTCGCAACATACCTGCCCGGAATGGTTTTATGCAGCTTTTCTGTATCATCGGCCAGAGTGCAGCGAATGTTGTCCGGAAGAGCGATACCGATAAATACTCTCATTTTTCTGCCGCCTTTCCGCGCCGCTGTGCCTGCAGAAGCCATAGTATTCCATTTACAAGCCGCGCATCCGCATCTGCGAAATGTCCGCCCTTATTCCATTGCAGGGTAATTTTTTTCACTGCGGGATTTTTCTTCAGACAGTCGTAAGTCTCCCTGGTACAGTCACCGACTGTGGACATCAGAAGGTTTTTCGTCCTTTCTTCCCTGCTTCCCAGGCTCAGATAGATGAGAGCATCACAGGAAAGCTTTTTATCTCTGATATAATCCATCCAACCGTCGATCCAGAGAGATCCGGAACAGGATGCCGCACCATCAAAAATGTCAGACTCCAGAAGAACCCAGAGTGCAAAAAGTCCGGAAAGAGAATATCCTGCTGTATACTGCGGGACGCCCTTTGGTATCAATTCCGCTTCTTTTAGCCGGGGAATACATTTGTCAGTCAGCCAGGCAAGTTTTTCTGATCCTCTGCCGGCAAACATCTCTTCTCCAAACGCAGCTCTCGCAGGCCAGGGAGACAGCTGCGCATTCCAGTCAGCCACCTCATACACAACCAGTGAATAAGCTGCATTCCCGGCTTTTTCAGCAAGTCGCTCCGCAAGATTATCCGCGCTTCCTGCTTCCCGGTCAGATTCAGCCACATAAAAACAGGGGCCGTTCTCGCCGTGCTGATAAATATTGACACGAATATCATTTATCTCTCGAATCATTCCCTTCCCCCCGTTTCTGCAACAGTCCAAATCTGCCCTGGTGCTCGAGATCACCTTGTATATTATAACAATCAAGGTAACTGAATTCAATCATGGATTATATTCATCACAAAAGAATAGTGACTAAGAATTGTCCAGAAATAGCATCTACAGAATTTCTTCCAGATGTATTGTTTTTTCAATATTTTTTGACAGCGACAGAACGCTTTTTTGCTGTCCATTCTCCGGAGGATATGCTATACTTCTCCTCGAGAGAAAGAGAAGGTGACGCTATGTCAAAACAATATAATTTTTACGGTTGGGAAAACGCAACAGTCCCTGCAGTTACGGATCAGTACACAGGCATCCGGACGCCGCAGGATCTGTATGACGCATTATCAGAACTCTGGTGCGCGGACACATGCGCTCCCAGGATGCGTTCAGACTGGATGCCAGAAAATAAAACGTTGGGGCAGTGTTCCATCACGGCGTTTCTGGCGCAGGACATTTTCGGCGGCGAGGTCTACGGAATTCTGCGGCCGGGCGGCAACTACCATTGCTATAATGTGATCGGGGACTGCGTCTTCGATCTGACCAGTGAACAGTTCGGAGACGAGATCCTAGATTATTCTGACAATCCCATACAGTCAAGAGAGGTTCATTTTGCCAAAGAGGAAAAGCGCCTGCGCTATGAAAAGCTGAAAGCGGATCTGCAGGCACTCTGTAAAAAATAATCGAGTCATCTATGTGGAAATGGGAAGGAAGGCTGACCGACATGAGCGACCGGTTAAATTTTATCATAAAAACAAAAGAAGGCTTGATCGAGGCTATTCACCAGGTCGGTTTTCTTCCGGTGTTTCAAAATTCTCTTCCCGGTTTTTCCGTTGAAGATCACGTCGATCCGTCGATATGGTTTACCGATGAGACCGGCGTATGGGAATGGAAAGGGCCGGTTATTCAGGAAGCAAACTGTGCCTATGGAAAGTTTTTTGAGAACAGGGCTGCGTTTATCAGCGCGGAGTGGTTCCTGGACTTTGCGAACTATCGCCGGGACGGCTATGACTTTGACGCGCGATTCGATGATGAGCTGGCATCCTACAAAGGCGCTGGACGTCCACCGGCCGTCCAGCGCCCCCAATCCCCGTTTGAACATCACCGCTGGGGATGGCCTGCGCGTCTCCGCTCTGCTCCGGTCGGCGAATATCCCGTCCGCTCTTTGGACGGGATGCCACCCGGCGAGGGCTAAACGAACGTCCACTGGGTCTCCGCTTCGCTCCGGTCCGTCCTAAACGCGTGCCACTGGCACGCAGAACCGTTCAGCGCCCGGAGGAATGCTTTTACGAAATTCTGACAAAAAAATACAGCCCACAGGCATCTTGTGAATGATCAAAGATGCCCGCGGGCTTCAATATTTCCGTAATTCGATTTCTTACACGATTATATTTTGACTGATCCGATCTGTCGGTATCTCCCGTTCAACATACTTCTCCTCTGTTAAGCCAGTGGCCAGCCCTGCGCTGGGGGTAAATCCTTCCGGCAGATGAAGTTTGGCCAGCAAATCGGGCTTCATCCGAATGGCGGCTACCGCGCCGTAAATATAGACGCAGCCAACGCCAAGTTCTGTAGCAGCAAGCGCCATATTATGATCTATCATAGCAGCGTTTGCATGACCGGCGCTTTCTGTTGAAGGGTTGAATTTCACAGATACGACAATCAGTTCAGGTGCGCCGTAAAGCGGATGCGAATCCGGACGCTTCATAAGTGCTGCTGCTGTGCTGTCAATTTCAGAAAGCAGTTCTTTATTTTTGATAATAGTAAGATGAACTGTGTCATATTGGCCCATACCAACGGGCGCAGCGTTAGCCGCTTTTAAAATCAGAGCCTCCTGTTCAGGAGATATCGGCTCGCCAGTGTAATTTCTGATTGATTTCCTGCTGAAAATTGTATTGAGAGTATCCATTGTTATTACCTCCTTCGTTTTACTCCTTATCCCACAGGCGGAATGTCCGCCTGTACGCGCAGTCATTTGGCAGTGTAGGATTAAATAATGCTGTAAACAGATTCACTTTTCCGCAGTGATTACATTTGCGGAAACGATCTTCATAAATTTTGCACAGGTGCGTTTCTTAATTCAGATTTTCGCACGGGTCGTCAAAATGAATCGACACCCGGCCCTCTGCCCAGACAGAGCGGGCGTAGCAGCATTTCCCACAGCGATTGCATAACAAATCCCAGTCCTTTCGCCATTTGAGCCAGAGCGTGTCGTCAATTGCGAAGCGATTTTCTAATACGACACGCGACCTGGCAGGTACGCGTCAGCCGTGCGTGCCGTTTCCACTTTTAAAAATACGAATCCACATTTCATATGCCTCCAGGTGTATCAGACAATCAACCGGAAAACCTCATCCGCGCCCGCACGGATATTGATAGACGCGTAAGAGTCAAAATTGGTTTCACCCGGATTGATCTGAATGATTTTCGCGCTGCGTTTTCTGTAATTCGATGCACACGACCGCACATGGAATGGCTGCTTCGCAGCCTTGCGGTCGGCGCAGATGGAAACGACTAATGTCGTTTCCTATAAAATGCATTCCCGTAGGAACCGTTAGCACCGATTATTAAAATCAGCTCAGCTTTTGAAATCCAGTCCTGTGCTTTCTTCAGATTTTCCTCATGAAGTCCGACACCGCTGTAGAACGGGAATGTCCAGATCACGTCTCTGCATTCATCACATCTGGGAACGGTTCCCTGGTTCCAGATATGGTAATCGTCAAAATGTTTGCCGCACTTCGTGCAGCGATTGATTTGAAGGCTCCCCTGGATTTCCGCCACATTTTCATGGTCAAAGTTCATGCCGCCTGCGGAAAAGGATATCCCGGCGCCGGTGATGGCGACAGTATACCGGCTTTCGTTCAAAGCCTTTTTTAACTGAAGTGCCTGTCTGGAAATATCCATTCAAAGTCCTCCTTCCGTTACTTGCTGTTTCCGACCGTGCAGGAGGCTTCCTCCTGTGAGAAATTTCTGCAGAATTCTCTGTAGTTGTAATCTTTCCCCGGACGGCAGAGCACAGCAAAATCGATGGAGTCAAACAGCTGATTACTTCCTCTGCCATCAAAGGAAAGGTTCTGTATCGCATGATAAAATAAGTTGGACACAACAGCCGCGTCATTCCCATACACGCCGCAGCCGAAGGCACCGAGAATCAGATGGCGGTAGTTCTGCGATGCGGCGGCGAGCAGCATTCCCTGAATGCGGTGGCAGAGCATCACTTCATATTCCTGCTGCGACATTCCTTCCAGTCCCAGGCGGATCATCGGAGCCGCGCAGCTCATGACGGAAATCAGGAACGGCTCGGAAAGCGTCTCAGAGGAAGCATCCTTGAGAACCTCTACACAGGGTGAAATCATCACACCGTCAGAGCCCATGTGCGTCTTGCGGGCATTGTTGTAATCATAATATTTCTTCGCCTCGTCACTCTCCAGGGAAAGCAGGAGAGATGTCCTGCGGCAGAGGTCTTCCTCCTGGGCGCTGGCACCTTTGCGGGTCTGACCGCCCGGATGCGTAGAGCTGGCCAGATTCAAAACTAAAACTTTGGGGGCAGATTCTCCACTTTCTTTTAATTCCAGATACTTTTTCTGTGCGAGAACCAGCGCATCGATATTTTCACAGCCAAACGTGCAGCTTGACATTGCCTGCGCCCGGCTGCTATCGATTTCCGCATCGTCTTCGGCAGCGGCAGTATTGAAAGCAGAGACAGTCTCACAAGCAGAACTTTCCTCTGTCCGCAGCACCTCAATATCCTCCGGCAGAAACACCTGTATTTTCCGCATCTGTTCTGAAGAGAACTGCAGCTTTATCTCCTGCCCGTCTTTTTCAAAACTTCCTTTTTCCAGAATCCCCAGAGTGTCCTCCAGTGTCTCAATATTCTTTTTTCTGCGCATTTCCTTCTGTCGTTCTCTTTCCTGAATTTCTTCTTTGGAAAGCCCTTTGTATTCCGCGCCCCGCATCTGCGCCGCCATCTGTTTTATGCGTTCTTCTTCTGATAATTGATTGTTCGTCTTCAGCTCAGCCATTTCCGTTCCACCTTTCTATCAGCTTGTGAAAGACATCATCGCACGCTTCCCGGATATTAAAGTCTGCGGCCCGGTCAAAGCCGGTATGTCCCGGATTAATCTGGACAATAACGGCATCGCTTCTCCTGTAATTCCAGTACGCGCTGCTGTAATAACCATTCGTCCCGATCACAAGGATCAGATCCGCTCCAGAAATCCATTCCCTGGCTTTCTGAACACCCTCGTCCCAAAGGCTGATGTGGCTGTAAAGCTCCCATGGCAAAATTCTGCCTCCGCAGGATTCACAGGTTGGCAGCTCGTCCTTTTCCCAGATTTCATACCCGTCATAGTGGCGGCCGCATTTCGAACAGCGGTTGACTTGAAATCCTCCCTGGATTTCCGCCACATTTCTGGATCCCGCCATGGTATGCATGCAATCCTCGTTTGTCGTAATAATTCCTGTCAGTTTTCCGGCTGTCTCCAGATCACGCAGCGCGTAGTGGCTGAAACTGGGCTTATAGCTGTGCATGGCCTTAACATAAGAGCGCAGGAACTCATCGCTTCCAAAACCTCCCGCACGAACCGTTTTAAAAAGCTGGCTGTATGTAATGCCTCCACCGGCAAGAGAGATACCGGCTCCGGTAATGGCGACCATGCTTTGGCTCTGGTCAATATAATCCGCCAGCTGCTGTATTTTATCTACGTTCTGATTTCCTCTGGCAAATCTCATAAGCGTCACATCCTTATTCGTTCATAACTGCATCCAGTACCTGTGCGGCATCCGCCCGGATATTCAGATCCGTCATCCGGTCGAACTGCGTCTCAGACGGGTTGATCTGCACAAGCTTTGTTTCCTTCCTCATGCGGCTCAAATATTCATTGCTGTGGAATCCGGTAGTGCCGATCACAATCACCAGATCCGCCTCAGAAATCATGGCGGCGGCTTTGTACATGCTTTCACGTGAAACCTCTTCCCCGGTTTTAAAATCCCTGCAGAAGCTTGTGGGCATCAACGGTGCACCGCATTTTTCACAGCGCGGCTCATGTCCCTCATTCCAGATCTGATAATCGTAATAACGGCTACCGCAGTCCGTGCAGATGTTATCACGGAAGCTTCCCTGGAATTCTATCACATTCTGAGAGCCTGCGATGGTATGCAGGCAGTCCAGGTTCTGGGTGACGATGCCATAGAGCTTCCCCTGTTTTTCCAGCTCTGCAAGCTGCTTATGAACAGGCCCCGGTCCCTTGACAAAAGTTGCGTCCAGAAAAGCATTCTTCATAACCTTGTAGAACTCCTCCGGATTTTTGCGGACATAGGAAACAGAGAAGATTCGTCCGGCATTCAGTCTGCCGACGCTCTGTTTCAACCTGCTCACGCCATAAAGATAAGAGATTCCCGCGCCTGTTACGGCAACGGTCTTATTGCTCTGATCCATATATTCTTTTAACTGGCTGTATTCACTCTTCATGATTTGCCGCCTCCATCGAGCCATTTCCTGACTGTTTCTTCATGAATCTTATTCAAACGCAGACCGGAATGGACGTTTGCGCCGGCACAGGCCTTCTTAAGCTGCTCTACCGCGGTTTCAGGGCCGCTCATCCCGCTGGTGCAGAAAGGATAGACTTCTTTCCCGCTGAAATCATACTGCGATATAAAGGACAAAACCAGCTGAGGACATTTACTGTACCAGATCGGAAAGCCGATCAGAATACGGTCATAGGAATCAAAGTCCCTTACCTGATCCACGACCTTTGGCAGTTCATTCACAGAGAATTCCTTTCTGGAAACCCCGAGTGCAGTGAAATAATTCCCATAATTTTTCTCACCTTTAATCTCAAAAATATCTCCGTTCGCAATTTTTTGCAGTCCCTCCGCTGCTTTCTTTGTAGCGCCTGCTCTTGAATAATAAGCAATCAGTGTTTCCATGATGGCCTCCTTTTCCTAAGTTAGGATAACTATGAAACCTGCCTCCGGCAGCCTTGCATATCCTTCGGATATTCTTAACATATATGAAAAAACAGCACCCATCAAAGAGAGGTGTAATCTCTGGTGAGTGCCGCTTTTCGTCAATGATTGTTTCAGATGTAATTTACAGCAAGCGAAACGGACAGTTCCCGTGCCTCGGCGCTGCCGCTCTTGCTGTATCCGAGTGCAGCAGCGGAAACCGGCTTAAAGCCTTCCGGAATGCCCATCTTCGCGCACAGATCCGCGTTCTTCGCCAGAGCCTGCACACCACCCCAGAGATAAATGTTGTCCACACCGGCGTCCGTCGCTGCGATCAGCATATTCTCGATCACGCATGCGGCGTTCGCGCATTCAATCCCCGGTGCCATCTGTTTCTCTGAAGCGGAGACAATGATCACAGCGGGTGCGCCATAGAAGAAATCTCTGGGCTCCATTTTCATGGCAGCAGCGGTGGTCTGATTGATTTCGCTTAAAAGCTCTTTGTTCCGGCATACCGTCAGGTGAAGAGATTTCCGGTCATTCCCACCGATCGGGGCCTGACAGCCTGCCTTCACAATCGTGTCAATAATTTCCTCAGGAATTGCCTTATCCGGGTCAAAATCCCGTGTTGATTTTCTTTTCGCAATCGCTTCTAAAGTCTGCATCAAAATTACCTCCTTAATGTAATTTAAGTAGCTACATTATATTGCGATATAAAAGTAATGTCAAGAGCTACATTTGATTTTTCAAAATAAATCTGCTATACTCATTTCAATATTTATGTCGGAGAAAGAGGGTAGTTCTATGCGTGTCAGCAGACGATTCCCATTGGCAGTTCACGCATTACTGTTTGTTGCGGTTCTGTCGCCCAAAAAACGTGTGACCAGTACACTTGTTGCGGAAAGCACCGGTGCCAACGCGGTCACGGTCAGAAATCTGTTCCTTGAATTATCTGACAGCGGCCTTCTGATCGCAACCGCAGGCAAAAACGGCGGTGTGCAGCTGGCCAGGGAGCCGGAGAATATTACCTTATGGGACATTTATCAGGCGGTGGAAACGCCGGATGCGGATGAAATTTTCAAAATGTATGAAGGAAGCGATACCTGTCCTGTCGGGAAAAATTTTTATCAGATCCTGTATCCGCACATGGAGTCAGCTGCCAATGCCATGAAAGCAAGTCTGGAACAGGTGACGCTGGAGACGCTGAAGGAGGAGCTGCAGCCTCTGCTGAAGGAACTGCACGCAGAGAAGTGCCCATCTGCTTTAACAGACACAACATCAGAATGATCAGAACTCTGAGAGCGCCAGTTCTGTACTTTTCAGCAGGTTAATATCTCCCACACAAAAGTCACGGTGTCGCTCACATCAATATCATCCGGCTCGATGTCAATGCCCCTGGGAGCCGCCGCATAGGGCATACATTCTTCGGACAGCTTATACTGGGTGTTGGAGTAAATCTCCAGTTCGCCCCAGTTATAATCAACATTCAGGAGTTGTCCCAGCTTTACCCCGGAGGCCTCGCACAGGATTTCTGCTTTGCACCGCGCGTTCACAGCTGCTGACTGGAGCATTTCTTCATTCACTGCAGAGGCATCCTTTACAGTAAATCAGATGGACAGATCCGGATTTGACAGACAGCCGGCAATCGCGGAGAGTGCCTTTGATAATCTCTGCATCTCAAAATCAAATTCCAGCTTCAGACTGTGGTCCGCCACGTAGCCGTTAAAGACTCGATTGTATTTTCCGTTCCGGTCTTTGACATTCTGATAATCCGTATGGACATTGAAGCTTGCCGTTTTCAGATCGTTTTTCTCAAATCCGATCGCGCAGAGTGTTTCTGTAAGACGCTGAATGTGCTGACCGGCCAAATCCATCGCCCGGTCATAATTATTGTCCCGCATATGCAGCGACATGGAAATCACAACCTGATCCGGTCTTGCTGATGCTTTTCCAATTCTTTTAACTGTTATGACTCTTGCCATTTACTTTTCCTCCTCTGCCTGAAACAAAATCCGGATTAACTTCTTGTCCATCAAAAATGACTACCCCCATGGATTGATGATCACGCCGGCTACATTGTCCATATCCAGAACCTCCTTCAGATGGTCTTCCATGGAAATCACCAGCGTAGATGTTGCCTCACCTTTATGGACTTCTTCATCACTTGTGAATGCCGCAAGCCATTCCCTGCCGTCCTTCGTCTGGATTTTTCTCAGTCGGAAATGTAAATCTTCCTGTGCTGTGATTGTATCGCCCACCTTCAGATGTGCCGGATCAAATAAATCAAACACGGCTTGAGACGGTTCGACCGCCGCGATCAACTGTCCCTGCTGCTCCATGCGTTTGCTGATCACTGCCAGGATCTGAACCAGGTTTTCTTTTGTGGAAGCTTCATAGAAAATCGAGATTGCCTTTTCAAGATAGCGATTATCTTTCAGCCCGGCAGTTGCTTCCTCCGTATCGCAGTCGCCGCCGAGAGAAACCGCTGTGCGGATGACATCTTCAAAATCATTTCCTTCCAGGAAAGCGGTGATGGCTTCCGGTACTGTCTCCTGGCAGCTTTCCACATGATGATAGTAAGGACGTATCTCGTCGCAAGTTCTGCTCAAATTGTATCTGAATTCCTCTGTCACATATTTTCTGATCTGTTCTTTACTGTTTCCTGTTCGTGCCAGAAAAATAACAGCAGCAACAGACTCCGCTCCTTTGATTCCCTCCGGATGATTGTGCGTCACGTCAGCAGTTGCCCTGGCGGCTTCTCTGGTTTGCTTCAGCGTATCATACAGCCATCCTGCAGCCGACACGCGCATCGCGGAACCGTTTCCGTAGCTCCCATACGGCGCAGGATTTTTCTGCGTCAGCCAGACACGGAACCGGCCGCCATATCCAGCATGAGGATATTTTCGTCCCCATTTCTGCATGGATTCGGTCACAAGCGCCCTGATACGGTCAACAGGTGCATCTTTTCCTGCATTCAGCAGAGCTTCAGCCACTGCGATTGTCATCACGCTGTCATCTGTAAACTCTGCTTCTTTTCCGAACAGTTCAAATTCCTTTGTTTTATTTCCTCTGTCAAACTCATACGGGCTCCCGATGATATCTCCTAAAATCGCTCCATACATTTCGTTGTACCTCCCTGTCCTTTTGATGCGCAGGGCTGCGTAAGGAAATTTTCCGACTAAAGCCGGACGCAGCCCGCGCGGGCGAGTAGGAGCCGGCAAGCCGTTTCCTGCTCGATATATTCAGTTTATCAGAAAGCAAAAAGGAAGTGGTCGTCTGAAAAGCGACAAATCCACTTCCTTAGGAATTCAATATGGCTATTCCCCAAGAATAGGCTGGCCATGTTCAAACAATGCCAGGTTGATGCTGTAGATATCATATTCCTGCCTGCTGATAAAATACTCGATGATCAGATCAGATTTACTGCTGGGTGAAAGCGCCAGTTCCGCCCGTTTCAGCAAATCAACTGTGTCGTCAAGACTGAGCTTTAATGCAATCGCGAGGGCAGGAGCCGTTTTCTTTTTCGGTTTGTAATTCTCATTGCACCTGATTTTGGAAAACAGCTTCCGGTCCATGTTGGCGCGTTTATAAACGTCCACATCGCTCAGACCTTTTTCGTCAATCAGATGTAAAAGTCTCTGCTGAAAGGTTTCCCCGACATTTCCCAGCGCGTCGTCCAGACTCATTTCCGGAGACATTGAGATTGGCGCGGACATTTTCGGAGAATAAAGTGGTTCCGGTTCCGGGCAGGTAATGGACTCCATCATATCTGATGAAGACTGCTCAGAATCATTTAAAACCCTGCGGCTTTCAGCCAAGCGCAGCCGTCTGCTGCGTTCTATTATTTCTGCCGTATCCGGTTCACTGTCGAAAGACTGATCCGGATATAAGTATTCTTCCTTTCGCTGCTGTGCGACATAGTTTTCATCAATAAAATCATCGACATCCTGGAACAGCTTCCCGGACAGTTCAAATGAGTGCCGGTCGAAGACAACCAGGATCACCTGCATATCATGCGAAAGCAGAAAGCGGCTGATGACAGAAACGGCAATCTGCAGAGCCCGGTCCTTCGGAAATCCATACACGCCCGTCGCAATCAGCGGAAAGGCGATGCTGCCGCATTGAAGCTCCACGGCTTTTGCAAGGGCGTTTTCATAGCAGTCCGAGAGAATGTCAAATTCCCCGTGTTTTCCATCTATCCAGGCCGGTCCGACGGTATGGATAATGTACTTCGCAGGAAGTAAAAAAGCGGAAGTCACCGCCGCCTGGCCGCGTTCAATCTTTCCGATCTTTTTCCGCTCTGCCAGCAGAAGTTCCGCGCCGGCAGCTTTGTAAATAGCCGCGTCCGTCCCTGCCGCATAGGTTGGATGCGGATTGGCTGTATTTACAATAGCATCTGCTTTTACTTTTGTGATGTCGTTGCGGATGATTTTAAATGGCACTGGTAATCACCTCGCTTCCTGCATTATTTTCTGTTTCGATTTCCCCAATCGCATAACTGATCCAGTACCTGGACAAGAGAATGTCCTCTTTCCGTCAGGGAGTATTCCACCTTCGAAGGAATTTGGGGATAAACATTCCGGATGATAAGGTCATCCGCTTCCAGTTCCTTTAAGTTTGCACTCAGTGTTCTGTATCTTTCCTTCCTTACACTGTGCCTCCACGGTTTTGGCCAGAGTTCCGTAAAGGAAAGCCGAGCCACGTTTTACATTGACCACGCTGCTTTCAGAAATGAATACTTTTCCAGCGTTGCCTCTCCTTCGCCCAGATTAAGATAATATCCCTTTCTTTCCTGTGTCAGTCGTGGTCTGCCCAAGCACTTCCAGTATTATGTTCACCGCTCCTTCAATTCCTAATTTATCAGTATCGAGGCAGATGTCATATGTACTCGCAAATCCCCACGCGGAATCAGAATACTGATTGTAATAGGCGGCTCTTTCCCGGTCGACCTTTTCAATTTTCTGCCTGCTCTCAGCAGGCGAGATTCCGTCCCGCTCAGATACCCGTCTGGCTCTTGATTCAACGGATGCAGTAATAAAGACAGTCAATATCTTCTCTGTATCATGAAGAACCCGGTCGGCCCGGCGACCTATGATAATACATGAACCCTGCCCGGCGGTCATCTTTATCACTTCCTGCTGTGCCTGATTCGCCAGATTTTCAAGGGCAGAGTCATGTCCGAAATTGAATCCCACATATTGATATAGCCCGTTTGTTCCCAGAGATTTTTCATCCATGCTTGCAAGATACTTCCGGTTTAATCCGGAACGCTTCGCTGTTTCTTCCAGTAGAGCCGCATCATAACAGGGAATGTTTAATTTTTCTGCAAGCAGCTTCCCAACAGAACGGCCGCCGGAGCCGTAGGATCGTCCAATCGTAATGATATAATCTGTCCGTGCAGGCTCCGCAGAGGGGATGAATTCCCCGGTTTCACATACTTTGTCATTCCCTGCGGCCGGGTTCTCCAGTTCTTTCTTTATCCGCAGAAGTACAACTGCAACGGCAATAAAAGTCACAGTGTCGGCAGCTGGCATAAAGAACGGCAGGGCATAAAGTCCCCAGATCATGGGAAGCAACAGCGCAAAGCCAACGCCAAATACAAACTCACGGGCCACGGACAGAACAGAAGATTCCTTTGCCTTCCCAAGCGATTGCAGGAAAATAAAGCTGCCCTTATTCAGACACGCGAGAGGAAGCAGGCAAAGCTGTCCGCGGATGAACCATACCGCAAACTGTGTATAATAAATGCTTTCATTTTCTGAGCCGAAAATCAGCATAAGCTGGCTGGGGAACAGCAGGAAAATAACTGACGAAACCAGACCCAGTAATGCTTCACACGCCATCAGCCGTTTCATCAGCCCCAGGACACGATCGTTGCGCTTTGCGCCGATGTTGTATCCGGCAATCGGAATACACCCGGCAGCCAGACCGGCAGAAATAGAAATAATAATCTGGAAGAATTTCGACACAATCCCCGCAATCGCGGTTGGAATCTGGGCATATTCCGTCTGCCCGAATACAGAATCCATCGCGCCATATTTCACAGCCATATTGATCGTTGCAGCCATAGAGAGCACGATTGAAAACTGTGAGAGAAAGCTCGCAAATCCAAGGGTCAGGATTTGCCTTACGAGCCCTGGCTGAAAGCGGAAGCAGCTTTTATTTAATGGGGTCGCCTTACTTCTGAAAAGGTACATGGCCGCCATAACTTCCGATAAAATCTGACCGCCGATGGTAGCAATGGCAGCCCCCATCATCCCCCATTTCAGAACATAGATGCAGACAGGATCAAAAATAATGTTAAAGGCAGCGCCCATCAACAATGTCGACATTGCAAAACGCGGACTGCCGTCTGAACGTATGATGGGGTTTAAAGCCTGGCCAAACATATAAAACGGGATTCCTAACGTAATCCAGAAAAAATACTCCTTCGAGAGCCGGAATGTTTCTTCATTCACATCTGCACCGAACATACGAAGAATCGGTTCCTGAAACAGAAGATAAACTGCTGTAAGAGCAAGGCTCACTGCCAGAACAGAAACCACAGCGTTTCCGACGCCGCTTGCGGCATCATCACTTTTTTTGCTTCCGAGGCTGATACTGACAAATGTGCAGCATCCGTCCCCGATCATGACGGCAATGGCTATGGCCACCACTGTCATCGGAAAAACGACCGTGTTGGCTGCATTTCCATATGAACCGAGGTAAGATGCGTTTGCGATAAAAATCTGATCGACAATATTGTAAAGTGCTGCTACCAGCATGGAGATCACACAGGGAAACGCATATTTTCGCATGAGCCTTCCCAGGCTCTCCGTTTCAAGATAGTTAGTTGTCTCAGCTGACATAGAATATCCCTTCCTTAATTTCATATTCCAGCCCGGTGTGTAAACTCTCTACCCGTAGAATGCGAATTGGAATCTATCCATGACCAGTGCATCTATTCTACTCTGATCTTTTGGGATATTCAACTTTAATATTTAAATGTCAGAGTTAAATCGTCCTTCCAGAAGCACTTGCAACGCTGCCCGTTTTTCACCTTGCAGGCCAGACAGGAGTGGCAGCCGGTAAAGCTCAGATTATAGATGTCAATGTATTCGGTTTCATTGCCAGCGTCCCGTGCTCCTTTTTCGGCGGATTTCAGCAGTTGTGCAGTGTTCCAGTTCTTTCTTGGGCTTGCGTTCAAAATGATGGTTTTCATGATTTTGCCTCCTGGACTTTAATTAAGAGATTTCCCCAGCGCTCTTGCCTGAGCTGCACCGACTGTATCATCGGCTTTCCCAATACCGAGATTGCTTCCTGCACCGTTTATGACACCAAGATTCTCCCATCCGCCGTACTGTTCAAAGAAACTGTACCAACCGAGTGCCTGAGCAGGCGCTTGCGACGCAGAAGATAAAATGAGAGCGGATTTCTTTGCGGGAGCTGGGTCTCCGGAAAGATAATGCTTATTCCAGTAAGAAAACATACGATCATTTACCATCTTGAGAAGACCGGTAATGGAGTTGAAGTAGATGGGGGATGCAAACACGATTACATCGGCCCATTCCATCGTAGACAAGGTACATATCATCTTTCTGAACACAGTTGCCACCATTTCTGGTGCAGGCCGTGCAGCCCATGCATGTATGGATAGCTTTGTCTGCTAAATAGATATCCCGTACTTCATTCTGATTTTCCAGCGCGCCTTCGGTAAAGGCACAAATCAGGTCAGCAGTATTGCCATTCTTGCGGGGAGCGGCATTCAAGATTAGTATTTTAGACATAGGTAGTGTTCTCCATAATCGTTTTTCAGGTTAAAGACATTTCGCCATTCCATGGGCATGCTTTACTGCGCATTATATTCAATCGCCCATTGTTCAAGAGCTTCTAAAACAGGAATGAACTTTATTCCGATCGCAGTCAGCGAATACTCCACTCGTGGAGGGACTTCCCTATAGACTTCTCTGTGAACAAGGCCATATTCCTCAAGCGCTCTCAGCTCTTTTGTCAGGTTTGCCTCCGTAACATTGGGGAGTTTGCGTTTTAATTCACTGAAACGCAGCGTTCTCTGACTTAGAAAATAGATGATGACCATTGTCCATTTTCCGTGTACGATTTTCTGAACACTGGCAAGAGGACAGTTTTCTATTTCTTCACTGTAACCTTTCATCATGAACCCCCATTACTATCAATAAAGATAGTACCTATCAAATAATAATGTACTTGTACATCGACATTGTACCAAGTATAATTTGAAATGTAAAGTGAAAACAACGTGTGGGGTGTAGATATAAATATTTGGTAAAAATGCTTTACAATCATCTCATATTGTGG
>JAJBUL010000142.1 GCA_020860365.1 Clostridiales bacterium
TCCGTATGGGACAATGCGCTATATACGTAAAAACTGTAGTATTTGTGTTACAAACAGCGAATGCACGTTAAAAGGCTACAAGGACGCATTGACACTGTATTTTTTATTCCTGCAGGAGAACGAAGTGACACCTGACAGCCTTGCCCGCCAGCATCTGGAAAGGGGGTGGATCGAAAAATGGATCGTATGGCTGAAAGAAAGCCGTGGGAATTCCCCTGACACATGCAACAACCGGCTTGCTTCTTTCCGCAGATTTCTGGAATTCCTTGCAGAGAAAGATATCGGTATGGAGTATCTTTACCTGGAGGCAAAGAAAATCAAGCGGCAAAAATGCGCCAAAAAGAAAGTAAACGGCATGAGCCGGGATGCAGTAACTGCAATGCTCGGTGCTCCCGACACAAAAACAGGAATCGGACGCCGCGATCTTGTGTTTCTTACACTGCTGTATGCCACTGCCGCCAGGCTGGATGAGATCCGGTCGTTGACATTAAGCGATGTCCACCTTGATACCAGCAAGCCATATATCAGTATCCACGGAAAAGGCAATAAAATAAGGACAGCCTATCTTCTCCCCAGGGCTGTCGCGCTGCTAAAGGCATATATTAAGGAAGTCCATGGACAGTCTGCCGATCCTGACCGCCTGCTATTCTATAGCAGAGTTGGTGGAAAGTATGGGAAACTGACCGAAGCGGCTTTGGATAAAAGGATTAAAATATATGCATCCAAAGCCCATGAATCCTGCAAAGATGTGCCACTTAAAGCCCACGCGCACCTTTTCAGGCACGCAAAAGCTTCGCATTGGATTGAAGACGGACTCAGTGTGGTTGAAGTTCAGTTTCTGCTGGGGCACGAGCAGATAGAAACAACAATGAAATATCTAGATATTACTACTGAAGAAAAGGTGAAGGCTCTTGCCACTCTTGAGAGTGAGACAGACAAAAAAGTCAGTCGGAAGTGGAAGAAGGGCGATGGGTCGCTTACAGATTTTTGTAGCTTGAAGCGGTAAGATTGTTAGAAATAAAATCCAAACTTTCCATTGCCGGGAATGCACTATTCTCGAGGGTTTGGATGGAAAAGTTTGGATTTTATTTAAGTTTGGATTTCTTAACAAATCCAAACTTTTGGATTTGCTTCGACACACGGGATGTACGAGAATGGCAGAATCCGGGATGGATCCCAAGGTGCTGCAGTACATCATGGGTCATAGCAGTATCAGTGTCACGATGGATGTTTATAATCTTGTGTCAGATAAGCGCTGCCATGATGAGATGGATAAGATGGAGCAGGCCCGTGCGGTGTAATTTTGGCTTATGAAAGGCGAAATGGCGTAAAAATGGTGTAAACGAGCAAAAATATCATTCCTTCATCGCCGAAAAAGTGAGGAAAATCAAGGCTTCGCGCCGCATTTCGGATTTTTTTCCGGTTCGCAAGGGGTGAGTGCTAATTTTTAAAAAAAGTTTTCCGGACCCCGCAGAAAGCCTTGATTTATGCGGGTTTGCGGCAATCGGGGAAATTTTCAAACACCGAATATTTTCTTATAAATTCTTATATTTTGGTGTAAATTGGTGTAAAAAATGGTGTAAAAAAGGTACCTGCAGGTTTTTACTTTCTGGTGCTCAATGCTACCGATCAGTGTGGAAAAAAGAACGAAAAGAAAACTTCTATCATGGTATCCTGCTCGGAATTCTGGGGACAAAAAAATCCTGGGCAGTTTCGTCAAACGGTGAAGCCGGTGACGGTTATAGTGACATCCAGATTGAGATTATAGATGAAGAGATTGGAATTATCATAGAGGTAAAGTATGCAGATAGCGGTGGTCTGGATGCAGCGAGTCAGGAAGCTCTGGAACAGATAGAAAAGATGCACTATGATGAAAATCTGAAAGATGACGGGATTGACCACATCCTGAAGTATGGAATTGCCTGCTATAAAAAACGATGCAAAGTGATGCTGGCGGACAGCTGAAGCTGACACCAATTTTGACACCAAAATTGTACAAAATGATACCAATTGATACAACCAGACAAAAGCAGCGGATGCCGAAAAGCCTTGAAAATGGCCGTTTCGGCATCTGTTAACGTAAGACAAAAATCAATCAGTGCCTACAAGTGGTGAGTGTAATTTTTTCATCAATCGTCCGGTTTTATTTCACACACTCTCAAATTCTTCTACTATTTCTTTGTCTGGCGGTGCTGTCAGCAGGCTCACCACGATGATGGCGATGCAGGAGCAGATAAACGCCGGGAGCAATTCATAGATACCAAATACGCCGCCGATGGGGGCGATGAGGAATTTCCAGATAAACACCATAGCGCCGCCCGCGATCATACCGGCTAGGGCACCGTTGCGGTTCGCCCGTTTCCAGAACAGGGAGAACAGCATCACTCCGCCGAAGGAGGCACCGAATCCGGCCCATGCGAAGGACACGATCTGGAAGACTGAGCTGTCCGGGTTATGTGCCAGGATTACGGCCACAACGGCGATTGCGATCACGGTCAGTCTTGCCAAGAGCATGGACGCTTTCACGGAAAGCTTAATGCCCAGACAATCCCGCAGCAGGTTCTGGGAAACACTGGAGGAAGCGGCAAGAAGCTGTGAATCGGCGGTAGACATGGTGCAGGCCAGGATGCCGGCGAGAATCAGGCCCGCGATGACAACCGCCAGTCCGCCGTTTGAACTCAGCAGTATCGCGGTTTTAATAATCAGAGTCTCAGACTCGGAGGATGTGGTAAAGACATCAATGGCTCCCGTCTGTGACATGGAGTAGCCGATGATACCGATAAAAATGGCGATGAACATGGAGATAACAACCCACACGGAAGCAATCCGCCGGGACATTTTTAGTTTGTTCTCATCCCGGATTCCCATAAAACGGAGCAGGATATGGGGCATTCCGAAATAGCCCAGCCCCCAGGCCATTGTGGATGCGATGGTCAGGCTGCCGTAGGAGGAAGCCGTTCCGGAAGCGGAGTCATACGTATGGAACATATCCAGGTATCCGGGAAGTGATTTCGCGTTGTCAATGACGATGTCGAGACCTCCGGCCACATGGATGCCGAAGAAAATAACCACCAGCAGCGCGAGGGTCATGACGATGCTCTGGATCAGGTCGGTTGTGCTTGCCACCAGGAAACCGCCCAGTGTGGTGTAGGCGACAATGATAACGGCACTGACCAGCATGGCAGGCAGATAGGGAACACCGAACAGAGTTGAAAAAAGTTTGCCGCACGCCGCGAAACCGGAAGCTGTATACGGAACGAAAAAGATGACGATGATGAGAGCCGAAATGGCGAGCAGCGAATGGCTTTTGTCCCGGTATCGATTGGAAAAGAAGTCCGGGATGGTGATGGAATTGTTCGCTTTCACCGAATAGAGCCGCAGTCTCTTTGCAACAATCAGCCAGTTCAAATAGGTGCCGACGGCCAGACCGATGGCAGTCCAGCCCGCATCCGCGCAGCCGCTCAGATAGGCGACGCCGGGCAGTCCCATCAGCAGCCAGCTGCTCATATCGGAGGCCTCCGCGCTCATGGCGGTGACGATGGGCCCGAGCTTCCGCCCGCCCAGATAAAAATCACTGACGTCATTGTTTTTCCGGGAGTAGATGATTCCGATCACCACCATCATCAGCAGATAAATGATCATGATGATCAGCAGCCCGATTGTTTTTCCTGTCATAACGAAATCTCCTTTTACATGTCCGCTTATAAATATTGCAATGGTTCTGTGTATCGAAAAATAATATAAAAGTATAGCACAAATCAGGACAGAATGCAATATTCGCCTGGCTTTTTTCCTGGAATCTCTCAATCTCCCTTATCCTGTTACCCAGTGTTATGTCGCGTTCTTGCTTTCCCTTTCGGTACTCCTGTCCACTTTCGCTTAATCGTTTTTGATTAATTTTTCTTGCAATAAGCGAATTTATTTTTTAAGTGTTTTGATACATTTCTTCAAGATCTACCAATGTCACGTCCCCGTTTGCGGCCGCCTGGAGTAATCCTTCCGTAAAACCGCCTTTGGAAAAAATATAATAGTGATATCTGGTTCCTTTTCCAAACACGGAAGCATATTTCTGAAGCAGTTCCAGTTCGTCCATGCCGGTTTTTTCATTTCTGTATTTGCAGGAGCCGATGATGTATTCTTTGCCTCCTGCAGGAGCGCCTGCAATATCAATCTGCACCTGCTTTTTTGTCCTTGCATCGGTTCCCCACCATTGCCCGATTTCATTCAGTTCGATCGGAAGGTCTTTGGCATAATAAAGCAGGTAATCCCGGCACATCCTTTCGAAAATAAGCCCCATGTAATCCGGAAAATCAGCTTTGACCGATCTTTCGTAAGCCGTACGGATCCAGCC
>JAJBUL010000300.1 GCA_020860365.1 Clostridiales bacterium
ACATAGAAGGAACCGTGCAGCATTTTGCTATTATGAGATAGTTATATGAGATTTAATAAACCTTTTCTTTGACTATCTACAGATATTCTTGTATAATTTCTTTATCAAGCAATAGGAGGTTCTTCTTTATGCCTACGATTAAATCCAGCACAGATTTAAGAAATAATTACAACGACATCTCTCAGTTCTGCCATACCTACAGGGAGCCTGTTTTCATCACCAAAAATGGTCAGGGTGACCTTGCCGTAATGAGTATCGAAACCTATGAACAACTGGCTGGCCGCCTTGAGCTTTACGGACTGTTACAGGAAGGATTGGATGATGTAGCAGCCGGACAGACACAGCCATTTTCGGAAGCAATGGCTGAAATCAGAGCCGGGAGAAAAAGATGAACTACCATATCCATATCACAAAAAAAGCAAAAGAAGATATGGTTCAGGCAGCTGACTATATCGAATTTACACTGTTAAATCCTGATGCTGCAGATGACTTGCTTGATGCAGCTGAGGCAGGCATCAATTCTCTGGAAAAGATGCCTGACCGCATCCGCCCGGTTGATGACCCGTTTCTTTCTTCGTTAGGAATTCGTTTCCTAATGGTTAAGAATTACCTGGTGTTTTATATTATTGCCGAAAACACAAAAACCGTTCATATCATTCGTTTTATTTACAACAAACGTAACTGGGCACACATTTTAAAAAGCGGTTTCTCACTTGAATAGGCAGGTTCTTTCCTGTTGCATCTGTGTCATAATCATACCCTTTTATCGTTTGAATCATAATATGATGGGTAACGATGACTGATATGTATAAAGAGTTTAGATCGAAAGGGAATATATTTATGAACAGGCGAAAAATGGAGAAGGAGCAGAGTATAAAGGGTAAAAAACAGAAAACGGTACAGGATTGTTTTGGCGGCAGCGTGCGTAGCGACTGTACTTTTGGCGGCCGGATGCGGCAGTTATGGTTATGATACCACGGAGAATTCCGCAGAGAACAGCAGTGAGTATGCAGCCGATGATGTGCAGAACAAAGAAAATGACCAGGAAAAAATCCTGTACAGCGGCACAAGCGGAGATCTGGAGTGGAAACTCGACCAATACGGTGTTCTTACAATCAGCGGAAGCGGAGATTATGCAGATGATGGGAAAAGCGAAGATGGAGCCTATCCTGCATGGACCGACCATTACCTTTTTATTTTAAACGCTGTTGTTGATGTGGATGGCATTACGAGCACAGAGGGGATGTTTTATGGCTGCAAATATTTGAGGGAAGCTGACCTGAGCGGTCTTGACACTTCCGAAGTGACAAATATGGAATATATGTTTTGTAACTGCTGGGATTTGACAAGCCTTGATCTGAGTAGGTTTGATACTGCCGGAGTAATATCTATGGATTATATGTTTGCCGGTTGCAGCAGTTTGGAGAATCTTGACCTGGGCGGTTTTGATACGTCTGAAGTGACATCCATGGAAAATATGTTTGCCGGTTGCCTGTGCCTGACAAATATAACAGCTCCCGATGATCTGGCACACCTGTTATTTCCGTAACTGCAAATATTTTGGCATTTCCGGTAGAATGCACTGGACCATTGAAATAAATGCCTTTAACAGCCGTTGCCGGGCCGCACCGTCCTGACAGGGGATATTGAGTATTCCAGCTGATTTTACAAATATCATGTTGGGGTACAGGGCAGATATATCATCAGGCATCCTTTTTGACACAAAGAGATTTTTTAATTGCATATTATAACCATGAAGGGACAGCTGACCGGCTGTCCCTATCTATTTGGCGAAGGAGGTAAGCCCGGTGGCAAACAAAAAAAGCACGGCTTTTTTCGAAGCCGGAAGCTGGTATCACAGGGTTCGCATACTGCAGGATGCCGGCCTGCCGGATATCCGCTGGTATGATCTGAGAAGCAGCTATGGCACGCAGCTCCTGAAAAGCGATTTTAATCCCAAAGCGGTGTCAAACCTGATGGGTCACGCAAAGGAGATCATTACGATGGATGTCTACGGGGATAATGCGAATATTATTCCCGTAGAAATCCCGGAACTGCTGTAAACGTAAAATCACTCGCCTAGCTTCCGGCTGAGTTTTGTGGCAAATATCACCATCCGATGCGGATGATCTGCTTCCCTGGTTGTTGTTGACCTCTTAAATTAACTTTATATTGACCACCTTGCGTGTCTCTGAATTGCTCTGTATACTGTCATGAGATAATCCTACAGAAAGAGAAAGTCCCAGAGCACCCTCCGTGACAAGTCGTATACTCTGAGACTATCCAAAGCGTTCTCAGAAACGTTTGGGAGGCTCACATACGGCGCTGACCGCCAGCTGTTTTCCGTGGCCACGGCAGATTCCGGCTGTGGGAAATCTACGCTGCGCCGGCTAAAAGAGGAGCTTCTCAGTGATGAATATATCATCCTGTACCTCTCCGACTCGAAGCAGGCGCTGCGCTGGCTGTACAGCGGACTGCTGGAGCAGCTTGGGCTGGAATCCGGGTTTTACCGCGGCGATTCCAAGCGCAAACTCCGGACGGAGATTGAGGTCCTCCGCGGCGTACAGAAGAAAAAGCCGTCTGTATACTGGATGAGGCGCACCTCCTGGAGAAGGAGACGCTGGAAGAATTCCGGTTCCTGTTAAACTACAGGTTTGACTCTATGAGCCCAGATGGCGTTTGTGTTGGTCGGGCAGACAGAGCTCTGGGATAACAAGCTGAAACTCCGGCGCTATACAGCGGTGATGCCGCAACCCCGCGTATTTCCTTGACTCGACCAATGCTCCAGTCGCGATTTTTTGAAAAAATATTGAACTTTTTGCGTTGTATGGTATAAAGAATGTAGCTCCTGCAGGGCGAAACCATCAAGACGGCAGAGCGGCATCTGCCGCAGGAAAGGAGTTTTTCACATGGAACAAAAAGAGACATTCGGAAAATATATTTTACAGAAACGAAAGGCAGCCGGCCTGTCACAGAAAGCGCTGGCTGATAAGCTCTTTGTCTCGGAGTCTGCAGTCAGTAAGTGGGAAAGAGGTCTTTCCTATCCGGATATCTCGCTGGTCACCAGTTTGTGCGAGGCGCTGCATGTATCAGAACAT
The DNA here is from genome assembly GCA_020860365.1 of Clostridiales bacterium. Taxonomy (GTDB): domain Bacteria; phylum Bacillota; class Clostridia; order Lachnospirales; family Lachnospiraceae; genus Choladousia. Next base: position 3,099 of record JAJBUL010000300.1, read on the forward strand.
GAGCTTTTGACCGCCAGCGATGATATGCATCAGAGGGAGATTGAAGAGCAGTCGCGAGGTTACCTGAGGATCATCCGTACGTATTCCCGGATCACGTATCTCTGCTACGCCGCCGCGTTGATTTCTGTATTTATATGGGGGCTGGTTTCCGGAAACGGACTGTCCGTATTCTTTATTACGCTGGCTTCTTTGCTGCTTGTTTTTTCTTTTGTCAATGTGCCGGTGATCGTGAAACGGCAGAAGCTGCGGGTTGTTTTCTGGTGTGCTTACGGCTCTCTGATTCTGCTGCTGGCGGTGTGCCGTCTGGCTCATGTGGAGGCTGAGTATGAGCACTGGTTTCTAATGGCTGTCCTTGGAACCAGTCTGGGGCTGCTCGGCGTATTTCTGCCGCTCCTTTTGCATACTTCCGCGTTGGAGTGCCCGGCTCTGCGCCATAAGGGTCTGATCTGCATGACAGTAGATACGGCATTGATTTATCTGCTGGTGATCTTCGGCAATCTGTTTGCCGGCAATCTGAGCAATAGCAGTTCTAAGGAAATCCTGCTGTTCTGTCTTCTCTGTACAGCGATTGCCTGGGGGCTGTTCGCGCTCTTTCGCTATACAAGGCTCAGCACTCTGTTGTGCAGTTTTATTACAGCGGAAATCTGCGGAATAATGATTTTGTTTGGAAACAACGTTGCGGATGCACTTCCGGGCGGCTGGTTCCGGCTGCCCGAAATCAATCTTGCGGATTGGAGCGTTGAGTTCTTTAACCAGAATCTGGGGGTGGTGATTATGGTCTGTGCGGCAGTATTAATCGTGCTTGCGCTGGTGCGGGATGTCAGAAAATGCCGTCAGGCGAAAAAGCGTATATAAAAAATATAGTTTCAGCACAGATTGAAAAGGAAAGGAGTAGTAGAAGATGTGTCAGATAGCAGTGAGTATGGTCGACAATGGATCTCCTTACTCCAATGAGCAGCTCTCCATGATCTGCGTCTCCCTCGGGGTCGTCCTGATCCATACCAGAGTACGCGATGGCGCCTCCAAAGAAAAAAGGGATGTGCCTCTATGGGCCGTGTACGCTGCCGCAGGATGCGGAACAGAGGTCGTTACAGGCCATAGGGGCACATGGAAAGGCGGCATTTGGGATCCTCAAAAATTTCTCTGTTTTGCACAAAGGATCAGGCCGATCTTTGGTAAGCGATGAATAACCTAGCGGTTTTACAGCTTTCGGAATCCATGAGATAATCATTCCAACTGGAGAAGTAT
>JAJBUL010000111.1 GCA_020860365.1 Clostridiales bacterium
CCTCTTTATGGGTATGAAATCCATATGGGCCGCTCCTGGCCGACGGATGGTTCAGGGAACGGATCAGAAGAATCCGTTGAGGGATCTGCGCGGACAGAACAGAGGCCTCTCACTGTGATCGAGAATGTCCTCTCCGGCGAAAAAAAACAGGAGGGCGCCTGGAAGGGAAATGTCTATGGTACATATGTACATGGCATTTTTGACCGGGAAGAGGTGGCGACTGCGGTGGTTCATTCCCTGGCCAGGGCGAAAGGAGTGGACGAACAGATGGGAAAGGCCATGGATTTCGCAGCTTTTAAGGAGACGCAGTATGACCTGCTTGCGGACGGCCTGCGTGCCAATCTGGACATGGGGGCGATTTACCGGATTCTGGAGGAAGGAATCTGAGACAGCGGTTCACCGAAAAGCATTCGGAACCGGCCTGTGAGTCTGGAATGAAGGGGAAGGGAAACGGTGAAAGCCGTTTGTAATAGAATATACAAATAACAAGAGGAGAAACGACTGATGAAAGAGTTATCAAAATTGATGGATTACCGCGAGAGCGTGCGGGTGGTGGATGCGACATTGAGGGATGGCGGACTCGTCAATGATTTTTACTTTACGGATGACTTTGTCCGCGCGCTGTACCAGACGAATATTCGTGCGGGAGTAGATTATATGGAATTTGGTTATAAGGCTTCCCGTGAGATATTTGATCCGGATAAATTTGGAAAGTGGAAGTTCAGCAATGATGAGGATATCCGTGCGATTGTGGGAGAAAACAACACCGATCTGAAAATTTCAGTGATGGCAGATGTCGGACGCTGTGATTACAAGACGGATATTATTAACCGCTCGGACAGCCCGATCGACCTGATTCGGGTAGCTACGTATCTGAATACGATGCCTGGCGCGGTTGACATGATCGAAGACGCGTATGCGAAAGGATATGAGACGAGCTGTAATATCATGGCTATTTCGAACGCGCAGGAGGGAGATCTTGAGGTAGCTCTTGACCTGCTTGGTAAGACGCCGGTGGAAGTCTGCTATATCGTGGACAGCTATGGCTCTCTTTATCCGGAGCAGATTGCGCGGATTGCGGATATCTATATGAATTTTGCCGCGAAGTACGGGAAAAAGATTGGTATACACGCCCACAACAATCAGCAGTTGGCGTTTGCGAATACCATCGAGGCGGTTGGCGACGGAGTAGACTGGCTGGACGGTACCTATGCGGGGATGGGCCGCGGCGCGGGCAACTGTGCGATGGAGCTTTTGCTTGGCTTTTTGCGCAATCCCAAATATAAGGTATTCCCGGCGATCCAGTTTGTAGATGAATGGATTGGGAAATTAAAGAGCGAGGGTGTGGTCTGGGGCTATGACCTGCAGTATCTGATGACTGGCCTTCTGAATCAGCATCCGCGTACAGCGATTGCGTTTACAAAGCAGGGGCGCAAGGATTATGCGGAATTTTACCGTGAGATGGTAGCACAGGACTGATTACAGGGAAAAAGATGTATGTGCGGGAATGGAGGGAAATGCATGGACAGGGCAGATAAGCCAGTGACACCGTCGGGATTCAGGAAAAACGAGGTTTCTCTGGATGATATTGAGCGCCTCGGCCCAATGGATATTGAGCGCCGCAGCTTTGAGATGATCTCAGAGGAGGCCGGAGCGCGGATCCCGGACGACAACCGTGCGATGATTATAAAACGCGTGATTCATACCTCGGCGGATTTTGACTATCTGGATACACTCTGTTTTTCGGACGGCGCGGTGGATGCGGCGCTGGAGGCACTGAGGAGCGGCGCATGGATCATTACGGATACCAATATGGCGCTTTCCGGCATTAATAAACCCAGTCTGAGAAAAGCCGGATGTGAGGCGCATTGTTTTATGGCGGACGAGGATGTGGCGCAGGAAGCCAAACGGCTGGGGGTGACGCGTGCTTCGGTCTGTGTGGATAAAGCGGCGGCACTGGATCACCCGCTGATCTATGCAGTCGGCAATGCGCCTACTGCCCTGATCCGTCTGTATGAGCTGATCCGGGACGGGAAGATCCGGCCAAAACTGATCATTGGCGTACCGGTCGGCTTTGTTAACGTCGTGCAGTCCAAAGAGCTGATTATGCAGACGGACATCCCGTACATTGTGGCGCGGGGACGGAAAGGCGGAAGTAATGTCGCTGCCTGTATCTGCAATGCTTTGCTGTATGAGCTGGATGGAAGCCGCAGATAGAGATTTGTCCTTGTTTTAGGAGGGCTCTTGTGGTAAACTGGCCAAAAGACAGATACAGGAACGAAAAGGCCGCAAAGATGTGATTTTCGCGGCTGGCTGAAAAAAGAAAGGGAAACGATATGTGCGGAATTGTAGGTTACACAGGCGGGGGGCAGGCTGCCCCGATACTTTTGGATGGCCTTTCAAAGCTGGAGTACCGCGGATATGATTCGTCCGGAATCGCGATTCGGGATGGAGAAAAGGATCCGGAGATCGTAAAAGCCAAGGGGCGTCTGCGCGTCCTGGATGAGAAGACGAATGGGGGAGCCGCTGTACATGGTACCTGTGGTCTGGGGCATACGCGATGGGCGACACACGGGGAGCCGTCTGAGATGAACGCGCATCCGCATACATCGGACCAGATGAATGTTGTCGCGGTTCACAACGGGATTATTGAGAATTATCAGGAATTAAAGGATAAGCTGCTTCGGAAGGGATATACCTTTTATTCCGAGACTGACACGGAAGTGGCAGTAAAGCTGATTGACTATTATTATAAAAAATATAAAATGGGACCGATCGATGCCCTTGCGAAATCGATGGTTCGTATCCGCGGCTCTTATGCGCTGGCTGTGATGTTCAAGGATTATCCAGATGAGATCTATGCGGCGAGAAAAGACAGCCCCATGGTGATTGGCGTGACGGAGGGGGAGGCATTTCTGGCATCCGATGTGCCGGCCATTTTAAAGTATACCCGTCAGATTCATTATATTGGAAATCTGGAGATGGCAAGGCTCACAAAAGGCGCGGTTGAATTCTATGACCTGAACGGCGACATGGTGGAGAATTCGGCAGTAGAGATTGGCTGGGATGCGGAAGCAGCTGAAAAAGGCGGTTTTGAGCATTTCATGATGAAGGAGATTCATGAGCAGCCTAAGGCGGTGGAGGATACGCTCCACTCCGTCGTAAAGGACGGAAGGATTGATTTTGAAGCAATCGGACTTACCGATGAAATCATACAGGGAATCCGCCAGATTTACATTGTGGCCTGCGGTTCCGCTTACCATGTGGGAATGGCGGCCCAGTATGTGATCGAGGATCTGGCACGGGTTCCGGTGCGTGTAGACCTGGCAAGTGAATTCCGCTATCGGAATCAGATTCTGGATCCGGATGGTCTGGTGGTGATCATCAGCCAGAGCGGTGAGACCGCGGACAGCCTGGCCGCGCTGCGCAAGGCGAAGGAGAATCATCTGCGCACACTCGCGATTGTCAATGTAGTCGGCAGCTCGATTGCGCGCGAGGCGGATCACGTCTTCTATACCATGGCCGGACCGGAAATCGCGGTTGCGACGACCAAAGCCTACAGCACGCAGCTGATTGCCTTCTATCTGCTTGCAATTCAGTTTGGAACAGTCCGCGAAACGCTTTCAGAGGAACAGTGTGTTTCTATGCTCGCGGAGCTGGAGACATTACCGACCAAGATTCACCGTATCCTGGATGACAAAGAACGCCTGCAGTGGTTTGCAGCGAAGTACGCCAGCGCAAAAGACATCTTTTTCATTGGCAGAGGGCTTGACTACGCGATTTCTCTTGAGGGGAGCCTTAAAATGAAAGAAATCAGCTACATCCACTCCGAAGCGTATGCGGCGGGAGAACTGAAGCATGGCACGATTTCTCTGATTGAGGAAGGTACGCTGGTGATTGGCCTGCTTACACAGAATGATCTCTACGAAAAGACGGTCAGCAATATGGTGGAGGTACAGAGCCGCGGCGCCTATCTGTTTGGTCTGACCAGCTATGGCAACTACGCGATCGAGGATCATGTGAATTTTACCGTTTACATACCGCGAACGGATCCGCACTTTTCAGCTTCTCTGGCTGTGGTGCCGCTGCAGCTGCTTGGTTATTATGTGGCCGTCGCCAAGGGGCTTGATGTGGATAAGCCGAGGAACCTGGCAAAAAGCGTTACCGTAGAGTAGCGAAAACAGCAAAAACAGCAAAAATTTGATTTAATCGAAAAAAATAGTTGACAATCAGGGCGCTCTGTAATATAATCTTTTTTGCGTCAAGCGCAAGGGCGCCTTGATTTGCTGATTCGGGGTGTGGCTCAGCTTGGCTAGAGCGCCTGGTTTGGGACCAGGAGG
>JAJBUL010000335.1 GCA_020860365.1 Clostridiales bacterium
TCGGCGGTATCTTCACTTTTCAATCCATCTGAGTAAGTTTGACAGTCAACCGCACCGGCTGATGGTCTGAATACTGAAACTCAGTGTCAATATTTTCTATATCGAGAATTTCCAGGTTATCAGACACAATAAATCCATCCAGTACATACACCTGCGAGTCTTCATAGTTCCCGCTATAGGGGCCATTCAGCAGGCGGCAGGTAGGCACATTGTCTGACACAGCAAAAGAAAATCCTTCCGGGATATCGTCCTCACCGATTTCCCCAGGCGTCCAGTTATCCGTATCCAGAATCGGATAGGTGTCAATGCCTTCAAAAGTCTGGTTAAAATCACCACCCGCTATCACATAATTGCCCTTTTCGTATTCCTCCTGCAGTTTTTCTGCCAGCATTCTGCTCTGGGCAATCTTACCCTCTGTTTTCTGTAGAAATTTAAAGGTCTGTGTGATAGAATGGATTTTAGATAGATGAAGCGGGCATTTTACAGGAACGTACACATTTTGTACAAGCGGATAGTGCGAAAGCTGCAAAAGAAGATAGACTGGAGGAACTGATTGCTGAATATTTTGGATGAAAAATATGCTCTCTGTAATTTTGAGCATACGGATACTGATTACAAAGTTTTTCTTGAACTGCCTTTAGATTCATGCTATAGTAGCCATAGAGAAAGACACCTGCTGGAACAGGTGCCTTCCGGGAGCTACCGATAGACGGTTAGCCACAAAATAATTGAGTTAAAAGAAATAACCGCTTCACTTGCGACTGTGGCGGTTATTTCTGCGTTTTATGATTATCCTTGCCGAATGTATATCCGGCACAAAAGCAGATGCAAATGAGCCGCAGAAAAAAACCAGAAACAAAAGAAGAAATTCAGGAGGAACTCACTTACGCCGAGGATCAGATCCGGAAGCTGAAAAACCAAGAGAAAATCTATGCCAACGACAACCCCGGCGCGAATGCTCATGGTTAATAAAGGAGCAAGGAACAATAACACAGACAGAGACAGCCACCGCCACTATTCCGTTTATATTACATTAACAATCCCGTTTGAAAGTAAGCGTACAGTAAAATGTACCGCGTTTCAAGCGGGATTTTGCATTTGTGAGCATCCAGCATGAATCCGAAATTCAAAATAATTTGTAAATTTTCTCCGAAACTATTGTAAGCCAGAGACATTTTTGCTATACTACTTAAATATAAAAGAGCGCGCTCTAAATAATTCTCTGAAAATGAATTTGGAAATGCATTGAAGCGCCGAAAGGGAAGTGACGAATGGGTAAGGGCAGGGTTACGCGGGAACAGAGCGAACTGCACAGACAAATCATCATCAATACGACGGCAGAGAGCTTTCTGGAGAAAGGCTTCACCAACACCACATTAAGGCATATCATCACAAAGCTCGGCATCAGCATGGGAGCATTCACCGGGCATTTTAAAACCAAGGAGGAGGTGCTGTATGAGCTGGTTGGCCTCGTTCTGGATCAGCAGTTTTCCGTTTCGGAAAAGCTGGTTGCTGGCAGAACAGACGATAAAATTTTACTGTATGCTGCGGAAACAGTATTGCAGCTTTATATCGTGGAACTGAATGAAAACCTCAAAGATGTGTATTACAACGCATACTCCCTGCCAAAGACATCTGCTTTGATACAGGAGAAGGTCACGGGAAAGGTGGCAGCTATTTTCAAAGAGCAGCTGCCGCAGCTGGCATCGAGAGACTTTTATCTGCTGGAGATCGCCACGGGCGGGATCATGCGGGGGTTTATGATTACCCCATGCAGTATCTGGGTTTCCATGGACATGAAAGTGGAGGCGTTCCTAAGAAATACGCTCCGTCTTTACTATGTGCCGGATGAAAAGATCGAGGAAGCTATCGCCTTTGTGAAAACCATAGATTTTAAGCAGATGGCGAAAGAAACCGTTGACGGAATCTTTTGCTATCTGGAAAAACAGAGGGAAAGTTTACAGAAAAGTTGAAGAAATGGGGTTGACGATATGAAATTTGCCGCCATAATTTTGACAGACAGACAGACAGACAGACAGACAGACAGACAGACAGACAGAGCATAACTCTGTTCCTTTCTGCTGTTCTGAACAGAATAAAGTGCTTTTGCGAGGCGAGTTTCGCCCGTGGGTTTTCCATGGACGGGATGCGCCTTTTTGCGTCTGTAGCTTAAAACAAAATTGTAATGGGAAAATTTGTGAAAGAAATATATCAAGTCTGGTCATGCAGACGGGAATGGAGAAAATGGTATGAAGAAACGAATTTTATCAATGGTAGTAATAATGTCCCTCATTTTTTCTGTGTTCGCAACATCAGTTCTAGCAGCAGATGAGCCTGCGTCGGCTGATTACACCCTGCGCGTGGCGGTAGCGGATAGCACAACTGTGTACAATCCGGGTGATACGGTCACAGTGGAAATTTACGCAAGCGCCGCAGCTGAAGCCGAAGTGGGCAGCTTCCAGTTTACGCTGGACTATGACGGCGGCATGCTGACGTTTGGCTCCTTGGCCGTGCCGGAAAATCTGGTTCCTGGCGCATCCACAATTGTGGCGAAAAACGGCGCTACATTGAGCTGCATAATCGGCGGCAGCTACACCCTGACGGTTAGCAATTCGCCGGTACTGATTGCAACGGCGACATTCACCGTGAATACCGGCGTTGCCACGGGCGACACCGCCACGATTTCTCTGAAAAGCGTGGAAGTGAATCCGTCCGGCGGGAGCAACAGCGGCACGGTTGACGTGGAGAGTGCGACGATTTCGTTCGCTAACATCAAGGTGACCTTCGAGGCGGGGTCCAACACGGACATGACGTCGCAGACCGTTTACGCGAAGTATAATCAGATGGGTCTGTACAGCGACGAGACGAGAACGACCGCGCTCACGGCGGATACGATCAGCGGCTGGGTCAGTGCGGATACCGGTTACAGACTGGCGACAGAGGCGCTTTGGAGCGACAAGACGAACGCTTACACAAGCGCCAGCGTCCTTCAGCAGTCCTTTACGTCGGATGTCACCCTCACCGCGCAGGCGGTGCAGCAGTTCACCGTGACCTTCGCGGCGGGCACGAACGGCCGTCTGACCGGCACCACCACGCTGACCGTGGACACTGGAACCACCCTGAATGAAGTGGATGTTCCCGCGCCGAACCCGAACACGGGCTATGTTTTTGACGGGTGGGACACCGACCCGGTCGGCGCAACCATTATCGCAGATATCACGTTCACAGCGCGCTTTGTGGATGGGACATACAACCTGACGTTCCCGACTGTCACGGGCGTGACGTTTGCCATCGGAGGAACCACGACAACGCAGACCACGGTGACGCACAGCACGGATACGACGTTTACCATCACGGCAAGCGGCGTGGATGTGGACGCGGTGTATTACTCCGTGGCAGGCTCCTACCCTGTTCTCATCACGGCGGATGGGAACGGCAACTATACAATCTCCGGCGATGTCATCACGGGTGATGTGAGCATCACGATCACCTCGGCCAATAAGAAAAACCAGACGCTGACATTAAATTATGACACGTTGGAGCTGCCGATCAGTGCAAGCAAAGACCTATCTGCGCTGAACCCTGTAAGCGGGAATGAAACAGAGCTGGCCTACGGGTTGGCCGAAGGAGAGGGCTTTACGCTGGATGGAAGTGTCCTGACGACACCTGAAACATCGGATGCGACAGCAACCATCGTAATTTATGCAAAAGAGACGGAGGAATATAATGCTTCTGAACCTGTTGCTATGACCGTGAAAGCCGTGAATAAGGCGGAAGTTTCCGTTACCTTCGAGAATGATTCTGCGACCTACACCGGAGAACCTCTGACCTACGAACAGGCCAGCACAGAAATTGAAGAAACTGATGGGTCATGGGCTTATGATTATTACAATGCCAATGGCGTGAAGCTGGATTCCGCTCCGACGGATGCCGGAACCTACACGGTAATCGCAACATATACATCCAGTGACAGCATGGGTATTGCAACCGCATACTTCACCATCACAAAGGCGGCTCAGTCCATTTCTTATAGTAAGGACAGTGTATCCCTGCATATCAATGACACAGACACAGCTGCTTTTATCAACGATCTGACAAAGGCAACCGTGGATGGCGACATTACCTACGCTTCTAATGATACCGGGGTTGCGACAGTGGATGAAAATAACGGAGAAGTGACCATCGTTGGCGCAGGCACCGCAACTATTACAGCCACGGCAGCGGAAACAGCTAATTATAATAAGGCAACGGCCTCCTATGAGCTTACTGTGAAGAATCACAGCTACACTTTGGCAATAACAGAACCAACCTGCACAGAGAAAGGCTACACCACTTACAC
>JAJBUL010000001.1 GCA_020860365.1 Clostridiales bacterium
TCATGCTGATCGCAGGTGGAACTGACGACATCATTGTCTGTGGGAAGACGGGAGAATCGTCCACCCTTTCGCATGAGGAACACCTGGATGTGATTCGCTATACCATTGAGAAGACGGCAAAGAGGATCCCGGTTATCGCCGGTACTGGCTCCAACTCGACGGAGACGGCGATTTATCTTTCCACAGAGGCGGAAAAAATGGGCGCGGATGGGCTGCTGCTGGTGAGTCCTTATTATAACAAGGCGACACAGAATGGCCTGAAAAAGCATTATTCGCAGATTGCGGCGTCGGTATCGCTGCCGGTTATTCTTTACAATGTGCCGAGCCGTACGGGGTGTAATATTTTGCCAGAGACGGTTGCATGGCTGGCAAAGAATGTGGAAAACATTGTTGGCGTGAAAGAGGCTTCTGCGAACATTGAGCAGGTTGCGAAGCTGATGAGTATTGCCGGGGGTGATATTGACCTGTATTCAGGCAATGACGCGGAGATCGTTCCCATCATGGCGCTCGGCGGAGTGGGTGTGATTTCAGTGATGTCCAACATCGCGCCGCGTCAGACACACGAGATTGCCGCAGCGTTCTTAGAGGGCGATGTGAAGAAGAGCTGCGCACTGCAGCTGGAGGCGATTGAGCTGATTGAGGCATTGTTCTGTGAGGTGAACCCGATTCCGGTTAAGAAAGCTTTGAACCTGATGGGCATGGAGGTCGGCCCGCTGCGTGCGCCGCTCTTTGAGATGGAAGAGGCGAATGCCGCAAGGCTTGAGACGGCGATGAAGAATTATGGATTACTGTAATGGATGCAGAAAACCACAGGCGCGGAAAATTGCAGCGTGTTTTTTGCGGAATAGGATCGGAATAGCCAGCTGTTCCGGGCAGAAAGAATAAGAGGATTCAAAAATGACAAGAATCATAATGAGCGGCTGCTGCGGCCATATGGGCCGGGTGGTGACGGATATTGTCGGGGAACAGGAGGGCATGGAGATCGTAGCCGGTTTTGATGTGTACGATTCCAAGGATCGGCCCTATCCGGTATTTGCTTCTCCGGCGGATTGCGATGTGGAAGCAGATGTAGTGATTGATTTTTCCTCCGTAAAGGCGCTGGATGCTCTGCTGGCCTATTGCGTGGAAAAGCAGGTTCCGGCGGTGCTGTGTACGACCGGGTATACCGGGGAGCAGCTGGATCAGATTACGGCGGCGAGCGAGAAGGTGGCGATCCTGAAGTCCGCAAATATGTCGCTGGGAATTAATCTGCTCCAGGCGCTTCTGAAAGAGGCGGCGAAGGTGCTCGCCCCGGCAGGATTTGATGTGGAAATCGTAGAAAAGCATCACAACCGCAAGCTGGACGCACCGAGCGGCACAGCAATCGCGCTGGCGGACAGCATCAATGAGGCGATGGGTGAGACGTACGAGTATATCTATGACCGCAGCCAGGAGAAAAAGCGCCGCGAGAAAAATGAGATCGGCATCAGCGCGGTGCGCGGCGGTACGATTGTCGGGGAGCATGAGGTGGTTTTTGCCGGGCTGGATGAGGTAATTGAATTCAGGCATACGGCCTATTCGCGGAGCATTTTCGCGAAGGGGGCCGTGCAGGCGGCGGCTTTTCTTGCCGGGAAACCGGCCGGGTATTACGGGATGGACGACGTGATACAGCTGCAGTAAATGAGAGAGGTTTCGGTTTTATCTATGGTTCAGACGGGAGGAGGTCAACCGATAGCAGAAGGACCGAACGGATGAATGATACACAGGAGAATGAAAAAATCGAGAGGCAGAAAGAGGAATAGTCACAATGAAGAAAGTAGTGAAATTTGGCGGAAGCTCTCTGGCGAGCGCGGAGCAGTTCCGCAAGGTCGGGGCGATTATCCACGCGGAGAAGGAGAGGAGATACGTGGTGCCGTCTGCACCTGGTAAACGGTTTTCGTCCGATATAAAGGTAACCGATATGCTGTATGACTGCTATCACGCAGCCGGGCGGCAAGACATCAGCCAGAAGATTGCGGCGATCGCGGCGCGTTATCAGGAGATCATTGACGGACTTGGGCTGGAGCTGGATCTGACAGAAGAATTTACGACGATCCGGGAAAATTTTGAGATGCAGGCTGGCAGTGATTACGCGGCTTCCCGCGGGGAATACCTGAATGGAATGGTAATGTCTGCCTATCTGGGCTTTCCATTTATTGATGCGGCTGAGGTGATCTGTTTTGATGAAGACGGTGTGTTTGACCCGGAGAAGACCAATGAGGTGATGAAAGCTCGTCTGGAAGGGCATGAGACGGCAGTGATTCCGGGCTTTTACGGCGCGATGCCCGATGGCAGCATCAAGACCTTTTCAAGGGGCGGTTCGGACATCACTGGATCAATTGTCGCACGTGCAGTGCATGCAGATCTGTATGAGAACTGGACAGATGTGTCCGGATTCCTGCTCTGTGACCCGAAGATTGTAGACAATCCAGCGACGATTGAGACGATTACCTATCGTGAGCTCCGCGAGCTTTCCTACATGGGAGCGACAGTGCTGCATGCGGATGCGATTTTCCCTCTGCGCCAGGAAGGGATTCCGGTCAATATCCGGAATACGAATCGCCCACAGGATCCGGGTACGCTGATTGTGGAAAACACCTGTCGCCAGCCAAATTATACGATTACCGGGATCGCAGGAAAAAAAGGCTTTTGCACAGTTACGATCGAAAAAGATATGATGAATTCTGAGATTGGCTTCGGGCGCAAGGTCTTGCAGGTATTTGAGGAGAATGGCATTTCGTTTGAGCATGTGCCATCTGGTATCGATACATTTTCCGTGATCATTCATCAGAGCGAGTTTATGGAAAAAGAACAACGTGTGATTTCCGGCCTGCACCGCGCGGTTTCGCCGGACACCCTGGAGCTGGAGTCGGACCTGGCTCTGATTGCTGTGGTAGGACGCGGGATGAAAGCCATGCGCGGCACTGCGGGCAGGATTTTTTCCGCGCTTGCGCACGCGAATATCAATGTTAAGATGATCGACCAGGGCTCCAGTGAGCTGAATATTATTATTGGTGTGAAAAATGAAGACTTTGAGCGGGCCATCCGGGCGATCTATGATATATTCGTACTGACGCACCTGTAAATTGCCGTTTTTCATGTATTTTCAGCCAGGGAGAAATAAGACAATGGATTTCATGGCTTCACAGCTATTCGCATATGAAAGAAAGGGGGACAGCGCGGTAATTCTGCGCTGTTTTTCGCGGGATAGCAGCGTCGGGATACCGGAGCAGATAGATGGCCTGCCGGTGAGGGAGCTCGCACCATACGCCTTTTCCGCGCATATGGACGAGAAAGAGCTGACGGATGCGCTTCGCAGAGGCGATGCAAGAATCGCTTCTTCAGAGCCGATGGGAATGCAGCAGTCATGGGAGAATGGAAATCTGGCTGCCCTTCCGGTTTTGTGCGGAGAGCATCTGGAGACCATTCTTCTTCCAAAGACCATTCGCAGGGTGGGGCGATATTGTTTTTACAATTGCGGGCATCTGCGAAGACTGGAGTTCCCCGGGGAACTATATGACTGGGGGAGCGGTGCGTTTAGCGGATGTCACCGGGTAGAAGAGCTTTGCGTACATGTGCAGCCGGACGATGCTTCCGGGCTGAAGCAGGTGCTGGCTGAGCTTCCGGAAAGCCTGGACGTTGAGTTGTGTGCGGATGAAGCTGGAGAGCCGGACACCCGGGGTGGCGTAGATGGGGCGGAACATCCGCGAAAGAAAATGGTTTATGCCCGACTGGCTTTTCCTGAATTCTATGAAGAGGGTGTGGAGAATACGCCTGCCCGTATTCTGGAGACGCATGTGCATGGGACGGGAATTTTATACCGCAACTGTTTCCAGGGGAAAAAGTTTGATTTCGCCCAGTACGATGTTCTGTTTCCATACGCACAGGCACAGGAAGATTTTTCTCTTTTGATCCGCCTCGTCCTTGGGCGTCTGCGTGCTCCTTATCATCTGGAGGAGCGGGCACGGGGATATTATGAGACCTGCGTCCGGGAGAACGCCTTTCTGTTTGGAAGATATTTTCTGGATGGAAAGGATACGGAAGGGCTGAGCTGGCTTCTGGAACAGGAGCTTGCTTCCTTGCCGGATGGGGAAAAATCAGAGCTGACCGGGCAGCTTTTGGAGTATGCCGCCCGCAGGAAGGACGCACAGGCCATAGGCCGACTGATGGAATTTCGCAGAGAATCCCTTCCGGACTCCAGACGCAGAAAACGGCTGGAATTGTAAAAATCATCATTTTGTAACACTTTCACAATACTTTCACAGTTACTATTCACGGGGTGGGGATGATATCTAAGGTGTTTGGTTCCTCATCTT